>NZ_JBSHGZ010000028.1:0-141495 GCF_053618075.1 Embleya sp. NPDC055664 | reverse complement strand
ACACCCGGGGGGGGGGGGCGGGGGCTCCCTTACCCCCCCCCCCCCCGCCGCCGGCGGATTACTGCTGGGGCGAGAAGATCTCGGGACGGCCGAGGGCGCCCTCGGCGTCGAGGCGTTCGAGGAACAGTTCGACGGCGGCCGAGAACAGGTACACGACCAGACCGCGCTTCTCCGTCGCCGTCAGCTCGGTGTCGAGATCGCGGGCGAGTTCGTACACGGCCGGGCTGACCCGGTAGCTGGAGGACTGACTGGGGTCGGTGATGCCGCCCCTGGCACGCAGGAACGAGCGGATCATCTCGATCTGCTCGTCGTTGTCCTCGGGAAGCTCCAGCAAGGCGGCGTTGAGGTAGTGCCCCAGCGCCAGACGTCGATTCTGTGACGAACGTTTGTCGGCGGTGAGCCGCTTACCCAGACGCGCCTTCACGTCGGGCAGGAGCCGGAATCCCCAGGTCTCCCAGCCCTTGGAGTTTATCCGCGCGTCGAGAAAGCTCTCCAGGAGCGCGGCATGCGCCGACTGCTCGTCAGCGGAGCCGGTGGCGACCGGAGCCGGCGCGGCAGGCGCGGGAGCGCTGCGCCGGGAAGCACGCGGAGCCGAGGCGGCCTTCGCGGGCGCGGATGCCTTCGCCGGCTGGGCGGATGAGGCGGCCCGAGTCGGAGCGGCCGCTCGGGGCGCGGGCTCGACGGCCCGGTCCGACGTGCGCTCCGTCTGCGTGGCCGGCTCCTGAGCCTGAGCCTGAGCCGGGGTCGAGGCCGGCTCCGACCGCGGCGCCGGCGCCGGCGCCTGGGCCGACTCCTCGCGGGCCACCTCGAGCCGCGCCAACTGCACGAGCGGGGGTTCCTCGTCGGGTTCGACTTCCCGCCGAGGCCGGGGAGTCGAGGCTTCGGCAGGCACGGACGAGACCGAAACCGAGGCCGCAGCCGCGCGCGCGAATTCCGGTTCCGGAGTCGACGCCTGCACCGATTCCGCAGCCGGCACCGGCTTCGGGTCCGGTACGTGCTCCACCACCGGAGCCGGCTCCGCGCCCGCCGGCGCGGCCTCGACGACGGGCGCGGCAGCGGCGTGTACCGGCTCGGGCTCGACCGCCGTCGCGGACTCGGGCGCCACGTCGGCCGCGGCCGACGTCGCGGCAGGGGCCGCCGCTTCCTCGGGGGCCGGCTCCGGCTCGGGCTCGGCCGCCGGTGCCGGTACAGCGGCTGCGGCGGTCTTGAACGGCGGCCCCGAGGACGTGGTCCCGGAACCACCGCCACTGCCGCCACCCATCTGGGCCAGCAGCGCGGCCGTCGAGTCGGTGCCCGAGTTCAGGAAGCTGCCGTTCATGGCGTCCTGCAGCGCTGCCGCCAGGACGGACGACTGAACGGCGGGTGCCTTCCTCGCTTTTGCCTTGGACTTGGGCACGGGCTTCTCGTCGGTCATCAGGCGGCCTGCTTCACACGGTCGAACAGTTCGATGGCCAGCTCGGTGTAGGCAACGCTCGCGGCGATGTTCGGTTGCTCTATGCAGACGGGGCGCCCGATCTCGTACGCCTGCGAGATCCGGCTGTCCCGGCGGATCTGCGTCTGGAAGGGGTCGAGGCCGTAGTCGGCCAGCCGCTGCTCGACCTGGTCGTCCTCGCTGGTGCGCCGGGACGGGGCGTTGGCCTTGTTGATCACGGTGCCGAGGAAGCGCGGCTCACACTCGCCGAGGGTGCGCTCGGAGGTGGCGGCGGTCAGCCCCTTGATCACGGCGGCGCCCTGGACGGTCGCGTACAGCGGCTCGCACACCGCGACCACGAAGTCGGCGGCGGCGAGCGCGACGGCGGACAGGGCGCTCACGCTGGGCGGCGTGTCGATCAGGATGATCGTCGGGGTCCGGCGAATCGGCTCGAGGATGCGGCGGAGGATCCCGGTGGTGGAGAAGTCCATCCCGGCGATCTTGCGCTCGGCGTCGACCATCGTGCTCTGCACCGAGCCGAAGAGGCTGAGGCTGCCGGTGGTCTCGAACGACTTGAGCAGTTCGCTGCGGTCGAAGATCATCTCCGGCACGTCGGGCGTCATGCCGTTGAGCTGGGCGTAGAGCGCGAAACCGACCGAGCGCTGAGGCTGTGGCACCACCCCGAGGGCGACCCCGGCCTGCGCCTGCGGCTCGAGGTCGACCACCAGGGCGTGAAAGCCGTTGATGGCCAGAGCACTCGCGAGGTTCACCGTCGTCGTCGTCTTCCCGGGACCCCCCTTCTGGCTGGCCACCGCCACAACTGCACCCATCGCGCGTCCTCTCGGAGTAGAGCGGCCGAACGCCTGCGTGAGCCGGGGTCCCGCCCGGTGGCCTGTCAGAGCCGTCCACTGAACCTGACAGGGAAGACGACGTACCTCCGGGATAGCTGCTCGATACTTCCGCCGGAAGCCCGAAAGCGCAACGAACCAGGATCTAGCGGGCAGAACCTCCAAGGTGTCCTTGAGGGGTCCGACCTAAGTTTTGTCTGTCAGGTTAGCAGCGGAATCCCAAAATTCACTGTGACACTCGGAAAACCCACCCGTATGTCCCTGTTAACCCGTTTGGTCGGCCCGATCTACGCCCCCAACAGACTCTTTTGGCGCACCAATTCCCCGCAACCTCTCGTTCTCCGAACCACCTGTACGACATATCGAGACACCCCTTCCGGCTCCGGTGTCCCGGCTCCGGTGTCCCGGCTTCACCGCCTCGGGCTTCACCGCCTCGGGCCTCAGCACCCCCGGCCCCGAATCCCCGGCCCCTGCCCCCACCGCCTGGGCAGCCCACTCCACCCCACCAAGCCAACCAAGTCCCCAGGCCACGAACACCCCGCCCCGCCTCGCCTTGCTTTGCCCTGCCCCGCCCTGCCCCGTCCCGCCTTGCCGAGCCGTGCCCGCCGAGCCCGTCGCGTTTGCGAGCCGTGCCCCGTCTCGCTCTGCCCCGTCCCGCCTTGCCGAGCGGTGCCCGCGGAGCCGTGCCCGCGAAGCCCGTCTCGCCTTGCCGAGCCGAGCCCGCCGAGCCCGTCGCGTTTGCCGAGAGCCTTGCCCAACCTGCCGCTCCGCACCTGCGTGTCCCGGACCTGCGCATCCTTGGTCTGTGCGTCCCTGACCTGCGTGTCCCTGGGCTGCCCGCCCGTGGGCTGCGTGTCCCGCTTCTTGCGCCCTGGCGCCCGGCTTGGCCTGCCCGGCTCGACCTGCGCGCCCCTGGCCCATGGATCGCCCGCCCGCCTGCCTGCGTGCCCGCCTGCCTGCGTGCCCGCCCGCTGGGGCGGCCGCCGGCCCCTGCCCGCCGGCCGCTCGCCCTGACACAGGTCAACCTCGTCGCCGACTCGCCCTGACGAGGCCACTCCGGTTGCGCGCTTGCAGCACCAACTCCCTCCCGCCGGTTGCCTCTTGATTGCCTTGCATCGGGCGTACTGATGGGGCCTCGCTGTCCCAGGTGGCGCGACGGATCACACCGCTGCCTGCCGTTCGCCGAGCGCTACCCGCTACGTCGAGGACCCGCTGACCGTGCCGTCAGGCGCCATGCCGCGCCGACCGCGACGCTCCACGCCATGCCACGCCGTGCCGTCAGCATTCGGCCCACCGCATCCGCTCGTCGGGTCCGCCCCGACCCGGCTGAGGCAGACGAACCCGCATGCCGTACTCCGCCGAGTAGTCCGCGCCGGCTCCGGCCCAGCCATCCCGACGTGGCCTGACCAGGTCGTCCGGCACACCCCGTATCAACACGGCCTGACCCGGTACTTCGGCCAGTCTGTCCCGACGCGACCTTGCGCGCTCGCCCCGTCCGGTCGCCCCGCTCTACATCTGGCAGCCTGCCGTAGGGTCCCGGCCCAGGTGGCCTCTGCCGTCCAGGTCGTCCAGGTCGTCGCTCTCCGGTCCGTCCGCTTTGTGGCGGGCGGTGTTGTGCGCCGGGCGGTACGGGTGGGCGCGCCCCGGGCGATCGGGGAGCGGGAACTCGGCCGGCCGTTCGCGTGCCAGGCCTCATGTTTTGCCCATCCGGGAGTGTCCCGTGTGGGGGACGGTGGGGCGGGGGAGGCGAGGAGCGGCGAATAGGGCGACATTCGGACCGCACGTCGTATGTGCCGTCGTGCCGCCGGATGTTCGCCGGATCGCTCTGTCGGTCCCGAGAGCCGCCGTACGAGCGCTCGCCGGATCGTGTGTGCCTACCGCCCGGAGATCCCGGCACAGGGCCGCCGAGAGACTGTCCCGGCCACGGATCCATCCGCCATTGCGTTGCGTGTTGCGACCACATGCCGAGTCGTTGTCGGATCCGCACGCCCGCGCGTTCGTCCATGGAGCCTTCGTGCGTGCCGTGGTCTGAGCGTTCCGCAGCCTTGTCCGCCCGGTGCACCGTAGCCGGATCGTGTGTGGGAGTGTCGGAGCGCACCACAGGCAGACCGGCCCGAAGGCAGGCCCGCCCGGAGATTCGGCCGTCCACCGCGCGGTTCGTGGACAGACCGATCGGCCCACCCGCCGACACAGCCGATCGGCCACCCACCCACCGCTGCACCGAAACGCCCATTGCTCCGGCCGCCCGCCCGTCGCTGCGAACGTAGAACGGTCCGCCCGCAGGACCACCCGTTCGTCCGACCGTCGAGCCATCGCTCCGTCCGAACGAACGCCTGCCCATCGTTCCGCACACAGGAACACCCAGCGTCCCGCACGCCGACCGGCCCGTCGTTCGTTCGCTCCGGCCGCCTGTCCGCCTACCCGTCCACCCCTCCATACGTACGTACGGCCGACCATCCGTACGCCCGTAGTTCGATCCATCCGCAGAGCCATCCAGCCATAGTTCCGGCCACAGATCCACCCGCACATCCATCCGGCCAGCCATCGATCCGCCCATCGCAACGCCCGCCCGCACGTCCGTCGATAGATCTGCCCACCCACTCACACACCGCTCCATGCACCCGTACATAGAGCCGTTCACCCAGCGATAGATCCATCCGCACGCCCGTTGTTCGTTCTACACAGTCATCGTTTCGTTCGCACACCCAGAGATCCGCCCACCCATCTCGACACCCGCCCAGTCATCCGAACACAGCAACACCCACACCAACACCCGTTGCTATATCCATCCACTGATCCATCCGTACGTCCACACATCCGTAAACACAGCCGCACATTCACCGATCCATACGAACAAACACAGCTCCGTAGAGCCGTCCGCAGAGAGAGCCATCCATCCATCGATCCGCCCGTAGATCCGCCCACACAGAGGTACGCCCACCCATACGCCCGAACATCCGCCGCAACAGACAGCCGCACACCCGCCCGCACAGCCGCCGTTTTAGTGTTGCAAGTCCGCGAACTTATTCCGTCGTAGTGGAACGGACATGTGGTGTTTCATCTCACCGAACATGTTGCCATGCAATTGAAGCAACAGTCTCTCGCACATCTCAAGGAATATTTATCCGTGCAGATCGGCATGCATTAGGCGCTACATGATGCCGAACATGCTGCGTTGCATGAGTTGTGAACTTGTGAAACATGCAGGTCAAAAGGTGATGCCCAGTACATGCGAACGGCTCGCTGCACTGCGGAACACTCGTCGGAAAGTTGACTTCAAGGTTGCGAAGTCCATGGCCATCCTCCGCCTTCTCGGCTACTGGAGCGCCGAACCAGCGAAAGTTGGATCGTGTTGTCCGTGGTGATGATCTTGGAGTCAGGCCAGATGTTCATCTTGGCAGCAGGGCCCACTGACGGGAACGTTACTTGATGCTTGCAGCCGCGCGGACTGCGGGGCATGCGCCGATGGAGTGCCATGATTTCGTGCCCGGTTCAGGCGACACGGGCGGGGCATGACGACGGCCCGGAGGCCAAAGACGCTCCTTGAGTGGAGATGCAGGAGAGCGGTTGTGGCTCCCCAGGCTTGTTCCTGGCACTTGAGTGAGGTGAACTTCGGCCCAACGCTCGCCGCCGTCATGCGTGGTGGTGCCGAGCGCCGGAGCGCATGCGGCGGTGCCGGGGTTAATCAATCGTCGTCTGGTGCTCTTCGTATGTCGCGCTGGTTGCCGAAGAGATGGCTTCGGGGATGCCGGGGGTGAGAGTGGTGAACACGTTTGCGTGCGATGTGCGCGACAAGTTGGGCTTTGGTGGCCACGCCTCTGGGTGGTGGTGTGCCGAGAGTGGTCCGTTCGGAGGGTTCGGGATCGCTCTGGTGGTACGTGAGCTTGGTGTTGCTGGTCTTTGGTTGTCGTGCCATCCGGGGCTGTTGTGTTGATGCCGGGCAGTTCCATTCGCGTTCCGGCCTCCGCTCCCCCACCGGAATCTGTCCGCTTGAGCGCCGTTTGATCGGTCCAGATGAGTGGCTGCTGGGCCTGAACGAGCTGGGGTGCGGTTTTGGGAAGAGTCCGTCGGGATCAGGGAATCGCTCGGGGAAGGTGCCTGCGATCCGGGAGTCCGACTTGGCGAGTCGTTGGACGCGTCGATGCGTTGTTCCCTGGGCGATCCGGGCGGTTACGTCTCTGTACGGGCCTGCCAGGGTGAGGACTTCTGCCGGCCAGGGATGGCCGAGCGTTCTGTGTGGACTTTGGCGGCGGCGTTGGGTGCTTCGTTGGGAACTCGGTGAGGGTGGCTGCACCGGTGTTCGGGTCACTTTGCGGATCCATGCGCGCGTTGGATGGGTCGCGCGTTGTGTGTGTTCGATGCAGGTTCCCCGGCATGTCGACGCTCCGAGTTCGGGCGCCGTAGCGGGGTGGTTCGTTGTTGGCTGCGGGGGGGTTGAGTGGGGATTTGGCCATCGTTGCTGCTGGCACCCCGTCTGACCTGCGCCTTTGCAGAAATTCCCTGGTGAGCCACGAAATCTCGCTGCCTGGCATGATTCGATGCGCATGATCTTTTTTGGCCCTTAGAACGCCGTCTGTGGCATCGTTGCAGGTCAGCGGCTTGTTCCGGCGGGGGCAAATGGCGTGCTGGGCCAGTATGGCTATGCGTCTCGGTGCGCCGGTCGGCTGGGTTGTGGGTCGGGTGGGCACGGGGTGCTTGTTGTGGGTTTTTGACCGGCTGATTGGTGATATGAGCATTTGAGTGTGATTCGTGCGCCGATCGCGGCTGTCCCCTGCCGACTGGCTTTTCACCGGGCGGCCGGATGATTTTGAAGTGCACCTCGAATGAGGAGAACCCACCGTGAGCAGTGCCCTCCCCCGCCCCGATCTCAGCGCGCGTCCGTATGGACTCACCGTCGAGCGTGTGATGCGGGCGGCGCCGGAGGTGGTGTATCGGGCGTGGACCGAGGGGTTCGATACCTGGTTCGCCGAGCCGGGCTTGATTCGCATGCGGGCCGTAGACGGTACAGGCCGCGCACGATGAAACCGTAGTGGCATAGCGCCGCGACGATATCGGTGCCGTAGCCCTTGCCGCGGGCGGCCGGGGGCGGTCCTGGTCCGATGTGCGCGGACCGGTTGTGGGTGTCGATGCCCCACAGCGTCGCCATGCCGACCAGCGTTGCGAACCGGGCGTTATCGGCCGCCGTGGCCGGCCCTCCGCTCGCGAGTCGTTGACCACGTCGTATAGAGCTCGGTTCGCAGGATTGGGATGTCGTCCTACGGGGCTGGGGATCGGGCGGGCGTGGTGGCGACCAGGTTGCTGCCGGCGGTTGTGCAGGTGTGGCGGGGGGACGGGGGGTGATTTGGGCGGCGAAGTCCCTGGTTTTCCAAGCCTGTTGGAACATCCGGATCAGGCGCGTCGGGTGGGTCGCGTCACCGGGCTGGTCCAGCGTGACGCGATGGTCGGACCGGCGGTTGGCGGGGCTGCAGTGGGCGTGCATGGGCTGGCGCTGATTTGGGTGTTGGGGTCCTTTAGTGGCTCGGGATCCATTTGTTCACCGGGACTTGCGTCGGGTCTGGGTCGAGCCGGGCAGGTCAGGGCAGATGGGGCCGACGATCGTGCTCAACGGGGGGTCGGGGTGGTCGGGGTCCGGCCTTGAGTGGGTGAGGGACGTGGTTTCGGGGGCTCGTTGGGATGGCTCTGCCCTTGTCGCTGTGCCGCAAGGTCGGGCTGCGTTTGCCACCTGACATTTGGGCGGCTTGTTTTGTCATATCGGTTGGAACGTCGCATCATCCGCGAAGTCCGAAAGGGCCATGGAGGAGAACGATGAGGGACCTCGACCGGAAGCTTGAGAGCATCGCCGATCGGATCGAAATCGCCGCGCTGTGGGGCGAGTTCACCGATGCCGTGATGATGCGCGACTACGACCGCCTGGCGTCGCTGTTCGCGGACGACGGCGTGTGGCGGATTCCCGAGGCCCACGTGGAGTTCCGCGGTCGGCGGGAGATCCGGGCCGGGAGCGAGCGGTTGCAGGGCGCGTGGGAGTTCTTCGTACAGACCGTGCACCCCGGCGCGATCGAGTTGGACGGTGATACGGCGTCCGGCCGTGTGTACGTGCAGGAGCTTGGGCGTATGCGTGATGGCAGGTCCGGGTTGAACTACTCCCTCTATCGCGATTGCTACCGGCGTACCTCGGATGGGTGGAAGTTCGCGGAGCGGGTCTATGAGGTGCGGTATCTCGACACCGCGCCCTTGGCGGGCTCGGGCTGGTCGCCGGGTTCGGGTTCGGAGAGGGACGTGGTGGCTGCGCTGGAGGTCGAGGTGGAACTGGAGAGCGAGGGAGAGGGCGAGGGCGAGATGGAAGCGTCTTGACTGTGGTTTCGGCTGGTTCTGATGGCGCAGGGCTGCCGGTCTCGGTACACGGGCAGTTTCCGGGCCTGGGCGAAGGTCGTTGCCGTGTTCGACGGGTGGTGGGGTGTGGTGTCGTACGGCGGCAGCGTGCGTGGTGCTGGGGTGGGTGCTCGTCTGCGTAGTGTGCTTGGGCCTTTGTGTGCCGCCGTCGCCCGTTTCCCGGTTGTCGGCGTGGGGAATTTCGGACACGCCGCTTGATACCGGTGTCCGTACATCGGTGGGTTGGCCCGCCCCGGGCCATACCTGGGGCGAGCCGAGCTGCAGGTTTCCTACGCCGGCCGGTGGGCTGTAGAGCCCGTGGCTGCGCCGAACCACTTGGGCAGGTGGCGGAGTAGTTCGCGCTGGTCGTCGCCGACCCACACCACGTGGCCGTCGGGGCGCAGCAGGGCTGCCGGTACGTCGGGTTCCTTGCCTGGGTCGACGACGTGGTCGACCCGATCCGTCCAGCCCGTTACGGACAGCCGGCCGGTATGGTCGAGCAGCAGGCCGCGACCTCGGTGCATCCGTTCGTAGAGGCGGCCTTGTTCGAGTTCGACGTCCCGCAGTCGGCGGCCGAGTAGTTCGTGGCCCTCCTCGCCGACGTTGTAGCGGATGTCGACGGCGGTGGTGATCCCGGTCAGGTAGCGGTTTGCCTCCTCGCAGTCCAACAGCCTCGAGAGCAGGTTCCGCAGCGCGGCGGCGCCCGGTTCGGTCCCGATGAGGGTCATCTGTGCGCGGGTGTTGTCCAGGACGCTCGCGCCGACCGGGTGGCGTTCGGCGTGGTAGGTGTCCAGCAGCCCTTGCGGTGCCCGGCCGTGGACCTCGGCGGCCAGCTTCCATCCGAGGTTGAACGCGTCCTGGATGCCGAGGTTGAGCCCTTGGCCGCCGGTCGGTGGGTGGACGTGCGCCGCGTCGCCGGCGAGCAGTACCCGGCCGACTCGGTAGTGCTCGGCCTGCCGTGTCGCGTCGCCGATACGGGACAGGTGGCGGGGCGAGTGCACGCCGAAGTCGGTGCCCGCGACGTCGCGTAGCCGCTGCTTGAACTCCTCGAAGGTCGGTGCGCTGCGGTCCTCGGCCACCCCCTCGGCGGGTACCACGAAGCGATATACACCCCTTTGGCGCTCTGTGTCGGGGATGGCGCCGAACCGCAACTGGAACTTGCGGACTTCCGTGACGACGGTGGCGATCGTCGCCGGGTCGTCGGTTGCCTCCATGTCCCCCAGCAGCGTTTCGATGGTGGAGGGTTTGCCGGGAAAGGCGATCCCGAGTCGCTTGCGTACCGTGCTGCGCCCGCCGTCGCATCCGACGACGTAGCGTGCGTGCAGAAACGTTCCGTCGGCTGTCACGACGGATACTTGGTCGTTGTCCTGGCGTACGTCGACCACTGCGTGGCCGCGCCGGATCTCCGCGCCGAGTGCGAGGGCGTGTTCGGTGAGCAGGCGTTCGGTGACGGGTTGCGGGACGGTGAGGCCGTACGGGTGCGCCGTGTCCAGCAGTTCCGGCCACTTCTTTTGGATGCCGCCGAAGAAGGCGCCGATCGAGAACTTGTCACCGGCCGCGAGGAATCGGTCCAGCAGGCCGCGCTGGTCCATGATCTCGACGCTCCGGGTGTGCAGCCCGCGTCCTCGGGAGCGGTCGGACGGCTCGGCCGACTGCTCCAAGACGACCGTGTACACATCGTGCAGCCGCAGTTCGGCGGCCAGCATCAGACCGGTGGGTCCGCCGCCGACCACGATCACGTCAATCATCACAACGCCCATTTCACGAGATTGGATTCCGGCCGGGTGGGTCATTCTGCGGCGTGGCCGGGGCCTTGCCGCAAGGCCCCGGGGGCGCTATATGTTGAAGAGGGCAGGGAGAGCGATGGGATCTCTCCTCGCCCCTTTTTTATGCCTGGACCGAACGCGCCGTGGCCCGACATCGCAGGGTGTCGGGCCACAGCGCGTGTGGTGAGTGAGTCCAATTGGACTCGGATCGGTTCGTCGGGCTTACCGGCGGACCGCTACCGCGTCCACCTCGAAGAGCATGTCGGGGAGGGCGAGGGCGGCCACCCCGAGGAGGGTTTGGGTCGGCGGCTTGTCGCCCCAGATGCGGGTGATCACGGCGAGCAGGGCTTCGAGCCTGGCGTGGTCGTGGTCGACGATGTACGTGCCCAGTCGGACCACGTCGCGGAAGCCCAGGCCGGCCGTGGCCAGGGCGGTGCCCAGGTTGGCGAAGGACAGTTCGACCTGCGCTGAGAAGTCCGATGAGTCGACCGCACCGGTGGGGCCGGAGCCGTATTGGCCTGCGATGAAGACCAGGCCAGGGGCCGGGACGTCGACCACGTGGCTGTAGCCATAGGACACCGGGTTGTGCAGGTCGGACGGATTGGTGATGGTGAACGAGGTGTTGCTCATGGTCGAGGGCTCCTTGGTGCGGTGATGGTTTCGGTCGCGGACGCGGCGACGAGCAGGGACATCGCTGCCTCGGCCGCCTGGGGCGCGGCGTCAGGGCGATCGCGATGGTGAGCAGGGTGCGGCGGGCGTCGTGGGAGGCTCGGTTGCCCGCCGCGAAGTTCCGGATCGGCGCGTATGCCCTTGTTGTCGCGGCCGAGCCGGGCCAGGTCGCGGAACGTCATCGGCCGGGCGGACGGTGTGCTCGGCAGCGGAGGCAGCAGGGCCACCAGAACCAGCAGGGCCACCGTGCCGAGCGCGCCGACGGCTGCGAAGGCGGTTCGCCGGCCGGTGACTTCGCCCACGACGGAGGCGGCCGAGACGTCGCCGAAGACAACGGTTGTCGCTCGCGGCGACCTGCTCGGGCGGGACCAGGCGCAGGGCCAGGCCGCCCGCGATGGCCCAGAAGCCGCCCACGCCGACGCCGACCAGGACCCGGGCGATCGGCGCCGCGGCGAAGTTCGGCGCTGCGGCGCTGACCAGGTTGGCGGCACCGACCAGGGCGATCAGGGCGGCGAGCAGGAGCCGACGGTCGAGCCGACCGGCCGTCACGGCGATCACCGGTGCGGCGAGCGCGGCCACGATGCCCGGTGCGGTGACCATCAATCCGGCGGTGTCCGTGGAGACATGCAGCGTGTTGCCGACAGGGGTCAGCAGTTCGACGGGCAACAGCTCGGACGTCATGAGCGTGAAGATTCCGAGTGCGACCGTGCCCACGGTGGGCCAGATACGGAACATTGACCGAGGGGCGGTGGCGAACCCGGCGGCGTTTTTGTGGGGTCGTTGGCGGGGGGCGGTCGAGGGCTCGGGCGTCGTCGGCTCCGGGCTGCGCGTCGCGATGGGGTCGGGGTGGGCTCGGGTGTCGGTCCGGAGGTTGGGCTCGAGGTCGAGGCGAGTGTCGAAGTGAGTGATGGGGCGAGTGTGGGGCCGGGAGTCGGGGGCGAGGTGCTGCATATTCACGATGTTCTATATCCAGAATTTGCCTCGTGTGTTGCCCCTCCCGAGGGTGGGGTGCGGGTGGGCCGTGGTTTTTATTCTGGATGTGATCTATCCAGAATGCAAGCTCTCGACGCTCCACCCCCACCGCAACCGCCCTGCCCGCAGCCCGGTTTCGCCGGGTCGGTCAGCCCTCCTTCACCGCCTGGCCCAACCGGGCCAGGCCCCGGCGCAGTTCGCGCGTCGCGCCCACCGGCACGATGGCGGCGCGGCCGGGGACGCGTACGCCGCCGGTGAGGGCCACCCGGGTGCTCCCGTGCTCGGGGACGGCCGCCATGCCGATGATCACGAACCTGCTCTGCAGCCAGCACCACCCCGGGCGCAGCACGCCGTCGAAGCGGGCCCGCATCCCGTACCGGCTGCGTGCGTGCGCCTCTATCCGATCGCCGTCGCGTCGCAGTACCCGAACATGGCGCATGTCCGGCTGGAATCGGCCGAAGCCGTGTTCCAGATCCCCCATCACCGCCCAGACGTCGGCGAACGGCGCGTCGACAATCCCTTCGACGATGCGCGCGCCGGGGATCCCGGCGATCAGCACCCGGAGTCGGCCCACCGCGTCGATCGGCTCGGCGTCGATGTCGGTGGTGGCGTCGGCGTTGGTGTCGGGGGGTTCGATGTTGTCGGGTTCGGGTGGCTTGCTCATGCCGTCCACATCCTTCGGAATCCCGCCCGGGCGCGGTGCAGCCGGGACTTGACGGTGCCTTCGGGGACGCCGAGCAGGTCGGCGGCGGTCTGTTCGTCCAGGCCCTCGATGTCGCGCAGGACCAGTACGGCGCGGTGTTCGGGGGAGAGTCGGGCAAGTACGTCGTCGATGTCGGCGGCGAGTTGTGGGTCGCCGGGTGCGGGCGGGTCGGCCCACTCGGTGGGGACGTCGCGGATCGCCCGCCGCGCGATCCGCACCGCCTCGCGCACCGCGATTGCCCGGACCCAGCCGTACAGCGCCTCGGGTTCGTCGAGGGTGCGCAGGGCGCGGAAGACCACGACGAGGGTTTCCTGGACCGCGTCCTGCCGGGCGTCCAGGGCGATCGGGCCGCAGATGGTGGTGACGTAGGGGATCAGGTGGTCGAGCAGATCGCTCATCGCGAGGGTGTCGCCGCGGCGGGCGGCGCGGGCAAGGGCGACGCCGCGCGCACGGCGCTCGGCGGCTCGGTCCTCGGTTCCACGCTTGGGCACGGTGGTGATCATCTCCCGGCGGCCCGCGTTCGGAGCAGCCGACTGGGCCGCCGGACGATGCCGTCCAGTGCGACGCGCGCGGCGGCGTATCCGAAGCCCACGCACACCGGGGTGTAGACGGCGAGGTTGAGCCGGTAGAACGTGCTGCCCGGATCGGCCCCGACGCCGAGGGCCCAGACCACGCCCGCCCCGGCCCGCACGGTGAGCCCGGTGGCCACGGCCGCGCTGACGAGTGCGGCGAGCCTGCCGCCGCGGCCCCGGCTGTGCGCGTATATGCCGGCGGCGGCGGTGGTGAGCAGTGTGCACAGCGGGAGCAGGACGCGTGGGGTGAACGGGACGTCGGCGTTGAGCAGTCCCTGCGACAGAGCCTCGGTGCTGCCGGCCGGCCAGGTCGCGCCGGTCGCCCAGAACGCGTGGACGAGCGCGTCGCCGGCCAGCAGCGCGGCGACGGCGGTGCCCTTGCGCCGGCGCGCGGCGGCGGCCGAGGCGGCTGCGGCCACATCCAGGGCTGTGGTCACATCCAGAGCTGCGGCCATGTTGGTGGCGGTTCTCGTGCTGCCTGCGGCTTCGGCGGCGTTGTGCATGGCGCGATCCCCTTCCCGGGCCGACGAGTTGTCGGCCGATCGCCAGGAAGAGGACGCCCACGCGGGAAAGGTTCCATGTGACGGCGGACACATCCGGCTCCGCGACCCGGGCCCGAAACGCGACGACGCGGCCCTGATCCCGTAGATTTCCCGCGCACCGGCGCGAGGGGGTCCGGTAGCTTGCCGCCTATGGGGACGACAGGCGATGGATGGCGGCGCGGCCCGGGGCGGGATCGGGGCACCGGCGCGCACGGGTTCCGTTAGGTACGCCAGGTAGAGGACCTGGCGGTGTATCGACGGAGTTCCCATGTCCCGCACCGCACATCACCCGATTCCGCGTCGCCTCGAAGAGGCGGGCGAACCGGCTTTTTCCGGAGGGCCGTGGCGATCCGTCCGGAGCTTCGACCTGCGCTACAGCGCCCGAGTCCTGGCGGAGGCGGCGCGCGAGGGACGTCGTCCGCGTCCGCGGCGGATCGTCCGGCGGATCGATGTGTACGCCTGGGGGCGGTACCTCGCGTCCGATGGGGAAATCGGCGCGGCGGCCGCTCTGGCCGAGGGGCGGGAGCGGATGCGACTGCGGGCGGGGGTCGTTCTGGTGCGGGCGGCGGTCAATGGCTCGGCTGCCGGTGGCCTCGACGTGACGGCGGCGGAATCGGTGGACATTCCGCCTGCGCGGCATCGGCGGGACGGGCTCTATCACGTCTGATGCGGGATCGTGCGCCCCAGGTCGTCTTGGCGTTCGTGCGGGACGAACTGCCCCGGAGTCTGCGTGAGTCGGTGTGCGGGGTGGTGGCCGGTGGCCCCCGATATGGCGCGCTTCGAGTGGCACGCTCGCCACGGGGGTTGCGGCGGCGCCGAGGGCTGTCGCAACGCCCCGTGGTGTCCGCGTGCGTGGTCAGGCGACCTCCGCCGCCTGCTCGTCGGTGTCCGTCGCCGGTGCGGGGAAGCGGTTGCGGAAGGTGAAGGCGTATGGGGTGGGGCCGTGTTCGCGCAGGTGGTCCAGGCGTGCTTTGCCCTCGGCGACGGTCGGGATGGTCCCCGCCGGGAGCCACCACACGACCTGGGTGATCTCGGCGAGGTGGTGGAACCAGTCCTGGCGCCGGCGCAGGTATTCCAGGTGACCGCTGCGGTAGACGAACTCCCAAAGCAGTTCCGGGGTTTCCCATACCGACATGGTCACGATGGAGTCGGGGTCGTAGGGGCGGATGTCGGTGGACGAGGGCACTCCCTCGTCCTCGCCCGTCAGGCGCCAGACGAAGCCGGGTGCGCCGTCGGCGAGTTCGTTGACCGGGTCGAGACCGGCGACGAAGTCGACCATGGTGGGCGTGTCCAGGGGAGCGAGCATTCGCGCGACGTTGAACTGGGCGATGTGGTGTGTCGTCGGCATGCCATCACCTCACCAGGTCGCCGAGAATATGTCAACGAGAATTGTTTTTAGAGATCGAGGGCGGCGAGGAAGTACGTCCCCGCGCCGCGGGTCGAGGTGCGTGCAGGTTGTGCGCGGGAGCGGTACGAGGATTCGGGCATGGGTGGCACCGCACCGGGCGGGCAGCGGACTTCCCGGCGTGGTTCGGGCGGCGACCCGGATCACTCCGTCGCCGCCACCGCTGCCGCTTCGGCGATGGCCGCCCCTACGGGGCGCGTTCGACCACCACGCAGCAGCGGCCCGGTACCGAGTCCAGGCGGGCCCGATGGCCGGGTGCGTCGACGCCGTCGAGCAGGCCCTCGAGCAGGGCCAGGTTCATTCCGCACACCAGTGGCGGGAAGTCCTCGGCCAGTTGGTGGAACGGGCAGTTCCGCAGCAGGATGCGGGACGCCTCCGGGACCGGCTCGTAGCCGCGCGCCGTCAGGGCCGCCAGTACCCGAGCATGCTCGTCGGCCTCCCCCGTTGCGGGCGGCCCACCCCCGAGGGCCCGGCCGGCCACCCGCCCGGCGTCGTACGCGGCCGCGTGTACCGCCCGGTCGGCGCCGGCCCGCTCGATCGCGTCCGCCAGGATCTGGCCGGCCGTGTCGTAGGCGCGCGGGGGCAGCGTCACGCTCGTCTCGACCGGGTTGCGGCGGTACAACTTCGCCGGCCGCCCCGCGCCGGGGCCGCCCTTGCCGGCGGGCCGGGCGTACTCCGTGGTGAGCAGGTTCGCCTCGACCAGCTTGTCGAGGTGGAAGGCCGCGAGCGTGCGCTGGATGCCGACCGCGTCCGCCGCGGCCGCCCGGCCGACGGGGCCCTCGGCCGCGACGACGTGGCGATACAACGCCCGGCGCACCGGATCGACGAGCACCCCGACCGCGTCGAGCGCGTCGTCACCGGGCGGGGGAGAGGAGAGGTCGGACACAACCGGAGTGTAGGCGAGCGCGCGCGAACCCGACCCGTCCCGGGTGGTCCGTCCCGATACTCGGCACCCTTCGAGGCCCGACTGCACACGGCGGCCGTCCGGCGCGCCCCCGGGCGGCCGGCGGCGAATCCGGACGCGTCACCGGACCCACCGAGCGACTCGGCCCGAAACGGCCGGCGGGGTCGGGACGGACACATCGGCACGGCAAGCACGGACCCGACGCCCTCGCGCCGGTCCGCCCGGCACCACCGCCGGCCACGACCGCCCGAAGGCCCGCCCCTCCCGAGCCCATCGGCGCGAGATCAGGATCCGGCCGCGGCCAACATGTCCTCGGCCGCCCGGGTGAAGGCCCGGGCGAGGGGGGAGAGGGCGGCGGTGCGGTGGATCAGGGCCCAGGACAACATGGGCGAGTCGTGGATGGGGACGTACGCGATGTCGCCGCGAGGGAAGTACTTGACCGCGTGCAGCGGCACCGGCGAGATGGCCAGGCCCGCCGCGATCGTGGTCAGCGTCTCGTGCGCCGTCGAGCTGACCGGGCCGCGCGGGATCGGCTTGCCGCTCGGTGTCTGCGCCGGGTTGATCGCCTCGGCCCAGTAGGCCGGTACCGAGTCGTCGAAGCCGAACACCGGTCCCACCGCCAGGTCTTCGAGCGACACGGACTCGCGCCCCGCGAACTCGTGCCGGGCGGACACCGCGAGCACCAGCGGCTCGGTCAGCACGATCGGACCCACCGTCAGATCGGGCTCCTCCACCGGCAGCCACACCAGTTGCAGGTCGACCTCGCCGGCCCGCAACAGCCCGAACGGATTCCCGATGTGCGCCTCGCGGATTCGCACCTCGCAGTCGGGGTGCCGGGTCCGGAACGCCTCCAGGATCTCCGGGATCTCCGCCAGCGTGGCATCCATCGTGCCCAGGCGCAGCGTCCCGGTCAGGCCGCGTGCCGAGGCGGCGGCGCGTTCGATCCCGTCCTGGATGCGCTGATAGCCCGCCGCCAGGTCCTCGCGCAGTTGGTCCCCGATCGGGGTCAGTGCCACACGTCTGCTGGTCCGCTCGAACAGCGGTGCGCCGATCCGGCGTTCCTGCTGCTTGATCGCCTGGCTGACCCGCGCCGAGGAGATCAGCAAACGATCCGCGGTGCGGCCGAAGTGCAACTCCTCGGCCAGCACGAGGAAGATCTCGATGTCCCGCAGCTCCATACGCCCCCGCCGTTCGTTGCCATATCGTCGTGCCGTATCGCCGTGCCTCGCTCGCGGCCGTGCCGCCGTGCCCCGTCGTCGAGCCGAGTCGAGTCGAGTCGAGCGCCGACCGATCCGCCGCAATGCCCCGCATCGTTAACCCGAGGGTTAACGCTCATTGCCGGCATCGCCGTTGTTCCGACCCTCGCCTCGGCACGATCGTAGACACACGCCGGTCCGCCCGGTCGACTCCACCCGACTCGGCCGGCGACGACCCGCGCCACGTACGACGGCTCGACGGAATCGGGGAGTGCCATGTCCAAAACCGCCATCGTCACCGGGGGGACCGGGCGACTCGGACTGGCCGTGCTGCGCGGGTTGTGCCGCCGACTCGCCGCCGACGACGTCGTCTACCTCACCGCGCGCGACCCCGAACGCGGACAAGCCGCCGTCGACCGTCTGCGCCGCGAGGGGTTCGCGCCGCGCCTGGCCGCGCTCGACCTGTGCGATCCGGCCGGCGCCGAGGCGTTGGCCGAAACCGTCGTCGCGCGGCACGGCGGCGTGGACATCCTGATCGGCGGCGCCGGCGCCCGGATCGATCTCGCGGCCCGCAACCAGGACCAGGTCGGGGCGTACGTCGACACCAACAACCACGGCACCCGCCGGCTGATCGAGGCGTTCGCGCCGCGACTGCGCGACGGGGCCCGGTTCGTGTGCGTGGTCGGCGATCTCGGCGGCCTGCGGCACCTGCCCCATCGGCTGCGCGCGCGCTTCGACGTGGACCGGGTGAGCCTGGCCGACCTGTCGCGGGTGATGGACGACTACGTACGGGCCGTCCAGGACGGGCGGTCGGCGGCGGAGGGGTGGCCGGCGTGGATCGGTGTCCCGTCCGCGATCGGCACGGTGGCCGCGGTGAAGGTGCTGGCCCGGGAGCTGGCCCAGGACCCGGCGCGGCGCGACATCGTGGTCAACGTCGCGTGCGTGGGCCGCCCGGATCCGGCCGCGCCGGGGGACGCGGCCGCGCGGGAGGAGGCGCTCGACCGGGCCGCCGCCGACGTGGTGTGGCTGGCCACACTTCCGGCCGGCACCCGTACGCCGCACGCCGAACTGGTCCGCGAGCGCACGGCGTTGCCCTTCCGGGCCTGACCGCGCGGCGTACCGAGCGCCGGGTGTCGGGGGTGGCGGACGCCACCGGATCCGACGGAGCTATCACCCACTGGCATCATCCGCGCTCGTCGTCACCGGGGACACACTCGCCCTGACCGGAATTCCCCCGGCGAGTCCCCGGCGTCCCACCGGTGACCGCCGATTCCCGGCATGAATGGAGTCCCCCAGATGAATCGACCGAATCGATCGACTCTCCCGAGCGACCCGAGTCACCCGAGTGCCCCGAGCCACCCGCGCCGTGCCGGCCGCCGCAGGACGGTGTTCTCGGCCGCGCTCGGTCTCGGCCTGGCCGCCGTACTGACCGCGGTGCCGACGTCCGCCTCCGCCTCCCCGTCCGCGTCCCACCACCCGGTGCCGAGCCACCACACCGCCTCGGCCTATGCGGGCTCGGCCGCCGATCAGGCCGGCAACAAGGCGTTCTTCGACGCGGTGATGAGGTCGGTCAGGGCCAAGCAGGCCGCCAACCCGGGTCTGCTGAGCGTCACCATCACCTACGACGCGAGCCAGGCGCCGTCGTTCGCGTCCGAGATAGCGCAGAGCGCGCAGATCTGGAACAACGCGGTCGGTAACGTGCAGTTGAGCGAGGGCGGGGGCGGCGGTGCCGACTTCGCCTACTACGAGGGCAGCGACCCGCAGGGCTCCTACGCCGACACCGACGGCCACGGGCACGGGTACATCTTCCTCGACTACCAGCAGAACCAGGAGTACTACTCGGTCCGCGTCGCCGCGCACGAGACCGGCCACGTGCTCGGCCTGCCGGACAACTACTCCGGTCCGTGCAGCGAACTGATGTCCGGCGGCGGGCCCGGCCCGTCCTGCACGAACACGCAGCCGGACGCGCAGGAGCGCAGCGACGTCGAATACCTGTGGGAGAACGGCCTGGCGGCGAACTCCTCCGTGTTCAAGAGGGTCCACTGACCGTTCGCGGGATCGTCCGACCGATAGCCGACGCTGATCCAGCCCGTCACCCCGTCACCCCGTAACCCCGGCTCCGACCCCGAGCTTCGCTCCCGACCTCGGCCTCGACGACCCACCGATGGGTCGTGGCGACCGAGGTCGGCTCGCGTTCGGCCCCGCGCCCGCACCCCCTCGCACGTCCCGGCGCGGGGAAGTGCGCCGGGACGTACGGGGTCGTGCGGGCGCTGCCGCGGACCCGGCGTGGCCGGTGGGCCGCCCGGAGACGCCGCGCCGGCCTCCGGGCGACCCACGTCGCGAGTCGAGTCGGTCGCGGGTCAGCCGCTGACGCTCTCCCGACCGTTCTCGATGTGACCGGCCAGACGTCGGACGAAGCCGTCGGCGCCCTCGATGGTCACCGTGACGTCGTACCAGCCGTCGGCCGAGCCCGTCGACCAGTGCACCGTACGGTCGCGGCCGGGCTTGAGGGTGATCGTACGCTCGCGGTCGGAGCAGCCCTGCCCGTAGGCGTTGGGGGTGAGCTTGAAGGTCACCGACTGCTTGCCGTGGTTGACCAGTTCGAGGTCGAGCATGCGCCCGGTGGACCGCACCCGCGAGGTGACCTCGGCGCCGGCCCCGGGCGCGGTCGGCGCGCTCGCCCCGGCGAACTCGCGGCGGAAGCCGTTCGGGCCGATCAGCGTCAGGTCGTAGCGCTCGCCCTTGAGCGCGATCGTGTCCGAGCGCCGGCCGCGCACGTCGTAGTGCTTCGGCTTGGCCAGGTCCCCGGAGTACGGGAACAGTTGCAGGTGCACGCTGGACTGCCCGCCGTTGGCGAGGTCGAGCGTCAGCGTGCGCTTGGAGGCGTCCAGCCGCGCGGAGGCGTCGGGCTGGTACGGCAGCGGCCTGGCCGGGCGGCGACCGCGCTCCGGCTCGGGCAGCTTCTGGTTCGCCGGCGGCGCGGGCCGCCAGCGCGAGGTGAACACGGGGGCCGGCGCCGGGCGCGGCGGCACCTGCGAGCGGCGGGCCCGGTCGAAGTCGAACACGCCGGTCAGGTCGCCGGATACGGTCCGCCGCCAGGCGCTGATGTCGGGGGCGCGTACGCCGGTCCAGGTCTCCAGGAACCGGGTCACCGAGGTGTGGTCGAAGATCTCGGACGAGACGTAGCCGCCGACCGTCCACGGCGACACGATCATCATCGGCACGCGGGCGCCGAAGCCGATCGGCAGCCCGTTGTAGTACTCGTCGGTGACCTCCGCCGGCGGGCAGGGCGCCGGCACGTGGTCGAAGAAGCCGTCGTTCTCGTCGAACGTGAGCAGCACGACGGTCGAGTCCCAGATCTCCCGGTTGGACGCGATCGCGTCGAGCACCTGGTAGGTGAGCGTGGCGCTGGCGGCGGGCGAGGAGTCGCCGGGGTGCTCGGAGTCGACCGAGGAGGGCACCAGGTACGACACCTCGGGCAGGGCCCCGGCCGCGATGTCGGCGCGCAGCGAGTCGGCGAGCGAGTGCGGCCGGCCGCGGCGCAGGCCGCGCTCGTACAGGACCCGCTCGGCGGGCGACAGCGTGGCGACGCCTTGTTCCAGCTTGGCCAGCATGGCGTCCTGCTCGGCGGCGGGTACGCCGGCGAGCTTGCCGTAGAACGAGTCCAGGCTCTTGAAGTCGCCGGCGGCGGCGAGCGCCTTGCGGGCGACCTGCTTGAACGAGACGTAGAACTCCAGGTTGTTGTCCTGGTAGTTGTCCCACTCCTGGTAGACCTTCCAGGACCGGCCCGCGCGCTGCAGTTCCTCGGCGTAGGTGGTCCAAGAGTAGCCCGCGTGGGTGTCCTCGGAGTACGCGGCGTTGTCGATCGCCCGCCGGGTGGTGCTGCCCGGTTCGTAGCCGGTGTAGCCGCTGACCAGGTAGTTGCGGTTGGGCGAGGTCGACGAGGGCAGCGCGCAGTGGTACGCGTCGCAGATCGTGAAGGTGTCCGCCAGCTCGTAGTGGAACGGCAGGTCGGCGCGGTCGTAGAAGGCCATCGTGGCGGGCGACTTGGCGCCGATCCAGCCGTCGTTCCAGCCGTCGTTCCAGGCCTTGTGGCCGCCGTCCCAGCTGTGGTCGAGCGCGCCGATGTACTGGAGGTCCTTCGACGCGTCCTGGGCGGCCTTGCGCACCGGGAAGGGCAGGACGTGGCCGGCGGTGCCGCCGGGCTGCTCGAACACGCTGCCGCCGTCGCGCAGGCGGATCGCGTTGCGGTCGCCGAAGCCCCGCACGCCGCGCAACGTGCCGTAGTAGTGGTCGAAGGAGCGGTTTTCCTGGACCAGCACGACCACGTGCTTGATCGCCTTCAACCCGCCGCGCGGGGGCGGGGAGGCGAGGGCCTGCTGGACGGACGGCGGCAGGAGGGAGCCGGCGACGGCAAGACCCGCGCCGCCCGCGCCGAGCTGGAACAGGCGGCGGCGGGATACGCCGGAGGGAGGCTGGGGGGAGGCCGACACGAAATGCCCTTTCGAGGACGCGGAGAGCCGGACGCTCGCGCCTGTCGACGGGGGTCGGCGGTGCGGGCCCGGCGGGAGGGGCGGACGTACGCAGTTCATCGCTCCGCGCCCTACCGGGGAGCGGATCGCGGGTGACGGGCAGGCGAACATCGGCCGGCCTGAAGGCCGGTGACGTGCCTGGTAGCGGCCGGCCGTTACACCCGGAGGGCCTGCCCTGGCGCGGTTCGGCAGCGCATGCGGCGTACACCGGCCCGCTCGGACGCGGCGGGGGGCGTGGTGGTGCGCGGGCGGGCGGGGATACCTGGGGCGTTGGCCGGTGGCTCGGGAGTGCCTGTGGCGGGGCCGCCAGGGCGTCGGGCCGGGACGTGGTGGTGCGGACGGCGGCGCGGGCCGTGTCGGGCGTGGTGCTCGATGGGCTCACCGCCGTCCGGGCCCGGGTGGCGGTGCGTGAGCGGGCGGGGATGCCCGGGCCGATGGCTTGGCAGTGCCTGCGGCGTGACCGCCGGGGCGCCGGTCCGGGACATGGTCGCCCGGGGCGTGGTGGTGCGGACGGCGGCGCGGGCCGTGTTGAGCGTGGTGGTCGATGGGCTCACCGCCGTCCGGGCCCGGGTGATTCCGGACGAGCCGCGTCGGGCTTGCGCGGCTTACCCGGACCCCGGCCCGGACGTGGAACGGGCGGTGGTCGCGTGTGTGATGCTGGTCGGTTGCTCAGGTCGTCGGTTCGGCCGGGGGCGTGGGCTGTTCCTGCGGCGCGGACTCCGCCTCCGCCGCTGCGGCGGCTGCCGCCTTCGCCGCCGCCTGGAGGGTCTGTACCGGGGTGTTCGTGCGCAGGGCCTCGACGAAGATCAGCTGATCCGGGCCGAGTTGGGCGTGCAGCGTGCCCTCCTCGACGTGGGCCTCGGTCAGCCAGCCCTCGGCCACCAGCACCTCGGCCGCCGCCACCGCCTCCTCCGGGGTACTCGCGGTGAGGCCGGCGAGGAAGTCGAGGTCGGCCCGGGCCGCACCGTGCGCGTCGCAGTGCGAGGTGATGCCGAGTGCGGCCAGCCGTACCCGCGCCGGTTGTTTGCGGAGCTTCTTGTGCGCGATCAGCCGGGCCACCCAGCCCGACGAGCGGGTCCGGGGCAGCTTGCCCAGTGTGAAACCCTCCGCGCCGGGGACGCCGCAGCCGACCGGGTCCTCCTCGGTGGCCAGCAGGTCCTCGACGTCGACGCTGAGCCAGCCGGACGCGGTCAACTCGCCGACCGCCGACTCCGCCTCCTTGCCGCACACGCCGCGCAGATCGGGACCGGTCAGGTTGGCGACGCCGGTGCCCACCCCACGCAACAGGCAGACCAGCGCGAGCAGTCGGGCCACGGGCGAGGTGCCGGGGGCGGTGCGGCCGATGTACGTCAGCGCGCCGCGCACCGGCTCGCCCAGTCCGCTCACCGCCCAGTGCCCACCGGGCTCCGCGCCGGGGCGGGCGCTCTCCCACGGGATGCCCCGCTGCTGGGCCAACTGCTGCAACGTCGTCTCGTGCGCCCGGCGGGCCCGCTCCGCCTCGGCCCGGACCAGCCCCGTGCCCAGCGGATACGGCACCTCGGCCCACACCGCGAGCGCGGCGGCCTTGCGCTTGGTCAACTCGGCGACCACCGTCAGATCGGCCACCCCGGAGGCCTGATGCGCCCGGAAACCCTCGACGATCGAGGTCAGTTCGGCGAGCAGCGCGTCCGGCAGCCCCGGCGGCACGGTCAACACGCCGAAACGCCGCAGCCCGGTCTGCTCGCCGTCCCTGGCGCCCTTCTGCTCACGCGGCCGGCGGGCCTCCTTCGACAGCCGAGGCTCCGGCACGGGCCGCGCGCCGCGGGCCTGTTCCGGCACGGCCCCGGGCCCGACCGGCTCGCGCAGCTCCGGCATGGTCGGCGACATCGGGCGCGGCAGCACCGGTTTGGCGGCGCCCTCCGTCGTGCTCCGGCCGGCCACGGACACCTCGATCGGCCCGTCGAGCCCGACCGAGGCCAACGGCGGGGACAGGGCGAGCAGACCGCTGTCGACCAGATCGCCGGCGATGCTCATCGCACTGCGCGAGCCGATCGTGCGCCCGTTGGGCCCGGCCAGTCCGGCCACCTCGCGGATGGTGACGGTCTGGCCGGCCGCGGATGCCGCGGCGAACAGGGCGAACACCCGCAACTCCACCGGGGCCATACGATTCACATCCATCGAGCCGACCCTGGCGGCACGCGTCTTCAGAGGCATGCCCCCTTGTCTACCGCACCGAGCCCGGGCCCGAAGCCCCATTCGAGCCCAACACCCGAAAGGACTAACCGAACACCCCGCAAACAATCCGAGAACTCCGCGACCGCCCCCGCCCCGATTGCCACCCCGAACAGCCGGAACACCCGATTCGCCTGCCACGGCCGCCCGTTGACGGGTCGTCTTCGGTCGCTCCGGTTTTTCGGGCGCCGTCGGCGCCGTCGGCGCCGACGAGCGCGGCCACGATGCCCGCCTCGGTCGAGCCGTAATCGCGGACGGCCTACCGATCCTTCAGTTCGACGATGATCTCGTGATAGCGCTGCTCGCCGACGTTGACCGCGGTCTCCACCCCGCCGCGCCGCATCGGCACGACCACGCCGGGGACCACGTCGGCGGCGAAGTATTCGCGATACTCGCCCGCGCTGTCCGGCTCGGGCTCGACCGCGATGCGATCGCCCGCGATCTGGACCAGGTAGTAGTCGAGTTCGTGGCGGTGTACATCGCTGCGGGCGCCGGGGGACAGTTCCAGCTCCCAGATCCGGACCCGGTCGTCCTCGAACAGGATCCGGGTGCCGATGCCGCCGAGTGTGCGTTCGGTGGCCGACTCGTGCGTGTCGGGCACGGTTTCCTCGCTCATTTGATCCGTCCTCGGGTCGATGGGGTTTCCCGCCGTGGGTGCGGGTTCCGGTGTCGCCGCGTGCCGCGTGCCGCGTGCCGCGTGTTCAGCAGCCCGCGTCCGGGTCGATCGTGTTGCGCAGTTCTTCGCCCGCCAGATAGCGGCCGAGGTTGTCCCGGAACAAGCGGAACACCTCGGTGAAGTGTTCGAGGGCCGCGCTGGAGCAGTGCGCGGACAGGTACAGGTTCGGCGCCGTCCACAACGGATCGTCGGCCGGCAGCGGCTCGTGGGCGACCACGTCCAGCGCCGCGCCGCCGAGCCGGCCGCCGCGCAACGCCGCGATCAGGTCCGCTTCGACCACGAACGAACCCCGCCCGACGTTGCAGTAGAACGCGCCCTCGCGCATCGCGGCGAACGCGGCGGCGTTCATCGTGCCCACCGTGTCCGCCGTCTCCGGCGCCGCCGATACCACCGCGTCGCAGCCGGCCAACATCTCGTGCAGGTCGTCCGGGTGGTAGAGCCGATCCACATGCTCGGCGGGCAACTCCACCCGACGCCGCGTCGCGTGCACCCGCATCCCGAACGCCTGTGCTCGGCGGGCGATTTGGGTACCGATCCCGCCCACGCCGATCAGGCCGAGAGTGCGGCCCTGGAGGAGCCCGCCGAACGCCGGCCGCCACCGCCGGGCCCGCTGCGCCGCGTCCAGGTCGCGGTGGCGTTTGACGAAGGCGAGCAGCCGGGCGAGTACGAACTCCGCGATCGGCGCACCGTTGACCCCGGCGGCGGTGGTCAGCCGGATGCGCTCGGTGGGCAGGCCCGCCGAGAGCAGTTGGCCGTTGCCCGCCGCGCAGCTCTGTACCCAGCGCAGGTTCGGCGCCAGCGCCGCCACGTCGAACGGCAGATCGGCAACCAGGGCGATCTCGACCCGGGCCAGGAGGGCCCGTTGCTCGGCGGTCAACTCCGGGGCAAGCGACCGTAGTTCGGGCCGGCTCGCGGCGCCCGGTCGGCCGCGGGCGGTGCGCAGGTTCTCGGGTTCGAGATAGCGGCAGTCCACGATCTCGATGCGCGGATCGAGCGCGCGCACGGCGTCCAGGTCGGCGGCGAGCGCGTGTGCGGGGCGGATGTCCCAGGCCGGGGGGTACATGATGCCGACCACGATGGGCGCCGAGGGGTTCAGGTCGGCCATGCGGAGGTTCCTTCCGGGGCGGCGTGCGGGCCCGATGTGCGTGTGGTGTCCTTCGATACGCCGAGGGTGTGCGTCGCGGCGTGCGTGTTCGCGAGTTGCCGGTCCGGCGTGGTGTCCCATCCGCAGCGCGGCGCGGATGCCCTCGGCGTGGTGTTGCCGGTACGGGCAGTACGTCGGGGTCGTCGCCAGGAGGGTGTCCGGGCCGGCCATGGCGGTGGCGGTCACGTATGCGCCGAGCGCGATCATCGTCACCGCCGCCGGGTTGCCGGTACTCGTGGCCGATTCCGAGGCGGGCACGGGCACCAGGCGGCCGACGGTGGGCGTTGCGCCCGGATCGCACCGGCTGGTGTCGAGTACGAGCAGACCGTCGTTGCGCAACCGCGCGTACACGCCGGCCGCGTGCGCGGGGTGCAGCACCCGGGCCGACCAGGCCGAGCCGATCGTCGGCGGACTCTGTACGGGGGCGTCGCCCAGGACGAGCGTGATGTCGGAGTTGCCGCCGCGCATCATGCCGCCGTACGCCCCGAAGTACAGCGCGTGCCGGGCCTCGACCACCGCCGCCGCGGCCGGCGGTGCGGTGGCGAGTTGGATGCCCCGCCCGCCGATCCCGGTCGGTGGAACCTCGCGTTGCATGCGGTGCCCCTTCGGGTCGGGGTGGCCGATGGAACAGTGACCGCAGGCATGAGAACGTTGTTCCGGATCGTAGGATGCGGCGTTTTGACAGACAAGAGCGTCGGGGATTTCGAAGATCTCTGGGCTCTGTGGGCTCTGTGGGCCCCCCTCGGGGATCGAAGATGGGGTGCCGCCGATGGACGGGATCGAACCGGCGGTGGATTCCCGCGGGTTGGTGGCGGCCAAAGGCGGTCCGCCGTCCGCTGGAGGCGCGGTGGGCGGTGTACGCGCAGGAGGTGCGTCGGCTGGTCGACGCGACCTATCGGGTGGTCGAGCGCACCGGCAGCCTCGATCCCACGATGCGCGACATCCTGCGCGAGTCGGGGTTGTCGAACCAGGCGTTCTGTCGGCACTTCCGGTCCAAGGACGAACCGCTCGTCGCGCTGCTCGACGACGGGCGCCGGCGGATGGCCGCGTATCTGGACCACCGGATGTCGGCGGCCGACGACGTCGCGGGCAAGGTGGTGGTCTGGATCGAGGGCGTGCCGGCGCAGGCCGGCGATCCGGTGGCGGCGGCGCGTACCCGTCCGTTCATGGACCATCAGCACCGGTTGGCCGAGCTGTTCCCGGCCGAGCAACGGGAGTCGGTGGAGGCGATGATCCGGCCCCTGCGCGAGGCGCCGGCGGGGGCGAGGAGGCGGCGACGGTCGGCGACGTGGAGGCCGACACACTCGCGGTGTACCGGCTGACGCCGGCAACCCTGCACAACCACCTGCGCGCGGGCGCCCCGGTCGCACGGCAACACACGGCGCACACGGTGCGGTTCGCGCCGGCGGGGCTGGGACCGGGGGCAGGGTCGGGGCCGGAGTCGTTGTCGGAGTGACCGGTCGGAGGAAGGGGCCCGCTTCGTCGAACTTTCGGCGGCGCGCCCCCGGGATCGTGATCCGGCAGCCGCAACAGCAGCGCGACCCGGCCGGCAGGCGGATCACGCAACGACCAAACGCCCGCCGACGGCCCGCCGCCCGCAGGTCCGCGTACGCCTGCCCACCCTCGACCGGATGCCGCACGAGCATGCCCGTGACCGCCTCGCCCGCGAGACGCCCGCGCGGTCGAGCACGCGGCTCGGCATCGGGCAGAGCAATCAACCACGCCTACCACTCGCGGCGTTTCACCCCGAGCGTCAACGCCCCAGCGCCCCAACCAGACGCGCGGCGGCGACCAGCGCAACGAGAACCCACGGCAGCCACCACCACACCGACCCAGCAGCAGCCCTCGCCCCGCGCGGATAGCCGAGCACGTCGTGGACCACCTCGCCAACCACGCGACCTCACACACATCGCGCCCTCACCACTGGAGCGGCCACAGGAAACGGCCGCCCCGATCGCCGCGCGGCGCAACGCTCGAACGCACGTACGGCGGGACTCCCCGGAAGGTGCACCAGGCGGTGAACTCCGCCCTCGGGCGTGGCCTCCGCGCTTGGCGTAGTCCTCACCGCGAGAGCAGCGCCGGCCGGCCCGACGTCCGCCCTTCGGGCGGGTGAAGCGTCCCCGGCGGGGTGCACAAGCCCTCGAACTCCGACCTGGAAGTGGTCGGACGACACCCCGATGCCGCGCCGCCCGGCGGGACCACGAGCGTCCGTACCATCGTCGCCAATCGCGACCCGGACACCACCGCCTCCCGTCCACGGCCATGGTCACCCTGCCCGAACGCCCGCCCCGCCCCCGCCATCGTCGCGGTCCATCTTCAGAAAATCGCGACCGCGATCCCCCTCCCAGCGCACGAGTTCCCCCACCCGCACCGAGCAGCCGCTCTTTCGCTGCATGCACGTCTACCGTGTCGCGTCATGACAGTCCTGATCATCGGCGGTAGCGGGTTCCTGGGTACCGAATTGGTCCGTCAGGCGGCGGCATCGTCAGAACATGCGACGGCTGCAACCTTCTCCACCCGGCCCGGCAACACCCCAAAAGTGCCGTGGCACGCCCTCGACCTGCGAGACCCCGCCCGCATCGAAGCGCTCATGGCGGAGGTACAACCGCGCGTCGTCATCAACGCAACGAGCGGGGGACCCGATTGGCCAATCACGGCTGAGGGCCCGATCCGCTTGGCGATGGCCACGGTAAAATGCGGCAGCCGCCTGGTTCACGTATCCAGCGACGCGGTGTTCTCCGGCGCCCGCGTGCACTACGACGAGTCCTGTCTCCCCGACCCGCTCACCCCCTACGGCGCGGCGAAAGCCGCGGCGGAGACGGGTATCCGTCTCGTGAACCCGAACGCCGTCATCGCCCGCACCTCGCTGATCATCGGAGACCGGCGGTCGGAACACGTACGCGCGGTGCACGACCTCGCAGCCGGTACTCGAACAGGCGTCCTGTTCACCGACGACATCCGCTGCCCGATCCACGTCACCGACCTGGCCGCCGCCCTCCTGGAACTCGCACACGGCAACCGCTCCGGCATCCACCACCTGGCCGGCCCCGAGGCGATAAGCCGCCACGAACTCGGCACCCTGATCGCCAAACGCGACAACCTCGACCCCACCCGCCTCCCCACAGGCCGCCGAGCCGCCACCACCCTCCCGGGCCCCCTCGACGTCCGCCTCAACAGCCAATCGACCCAAGCAACCCTCCAAACCCACCTACGAGGCGTCTACCAGTTCCTCACAACCCACCCGTAACCACCCCACAAGCCCTCACACAAACCCCCCACCAAGACAGCCAACCAACCAACCAACCGACCTCTTCCCGCCATCCCGCCATCCCGCCATCCCACCCTCGCGCCTCGTCGCACCCACACCAGTGCGTAGAGACTTCCGGGGTTCACATGGCGCAGCGCAGCCGTGTCTCAGCTCCCCCACCCACGGGGGAGCACCCCAGGATCAGGGCCAGTTCGGTTCACCCCCACCCGCGCGGGGACTTCCCGAGCGACGCCGGCCCGCTCCACAAGGTCGTCGGTTCACGCCCCCCACCTGCGTGGGGACTTCATAGACCCTGGTGGCCTCCCGGGCCGCCTCCCGGGCCCGCCCGCCGGTTCACCTCCACCCGTGCGGGGCCGGTGCCGGGCGACTCGAACTTCTACGCGTGGGTGGCGGGATCGTTCGGTTGCATCCCGCCGCTCGTTCGCCGTTTCCTCCCCTGGTTCGCTGGGACTTGCGCGTGTTCGGTGGGGCGGACCGCTCCGGTGGGCGTGGAGTGGGCCCGTCGCCACCATGTGCCGTCCCTCTGCAGGTCGTCGAGAGCTTGAAGCCGTTGTTCGATGTGCTCGAAAAATTCGGCGGGAAGTCTGACGGCGTGGTCGAGGACGTAGTGGGACAGGCCCTCGGGCCACAGATAGGAGCCGTCGGACAGGTCCCGGGATCCGTTGGGACGCGAGCACAGCCTGCACCTGGAGGCGCCCATCCACGACGCGGCGACCTGCCCGTGATCGAGGTAGTCCGCGACCCACGCCCGTTCGGACACGTCCCATTCCGTGTCGACGAGATCGGCGGGATCCGGCAACGAATCATCCTCCGGCGTCACCCAGAACCCCAGCAACACGACCGAACCCGAAGGATGTTCCCGCAACACCGACATCCCCCAAGACTTCCACAACACGCACCGACGAACCGAAGACATCCCGCCTCCGCGGCGCCGACGCTCGCTGCTGCGGGCGCACGAGGCGATGAATCATCCCGCGCCGGCGGGACCGACGCCGAGACCTTCGGCACCACGACTGGTGCCTTCGGAACATCCCCGCGCTCGCGAGGCCGACACTGGACGACCTGGGGTTTTACCAGCCGGGAACAGGGTTTTCACTCGGTTGCATCTTGCTACCCATGCGGCGCCTCCAGTGAGGCGGATCTTCCGCGACACAACGGTAGTTCAGCCGCCGGCCGCGTCGGAGCTCCGACGGGCGACCGATCCGGGCCCACCGCAGATCACAACGATCGGCCCGACTCCGCCCTCGACGCCGGCGCAAGCATCCCGCGCCGCGAACCGAGTTCAACGACAACGCGGTTCGCACACACACCGTCTTCGAGGCGTTCCCTTCGACATGGACCCGCCGCTGAGGTGGATACGTGCACCCAGCGCCGGCCACCCACACCCCGCGCTCACGGGGCCACCTGCCGCACGAGCGCCGTGCGCCCATTCCCGCGCTCGCAGCCGCGACGCGTTGCGGTACGTGGCGGATACCTACGAAGCGGAGCCTCTCCACGTTCGCGGGGCCGACGTCGTCCGCGGCGGCGTTGAGGCATGGGCCGCAGGAACATCCCCACGCGCGGGTCCGACAAAGGATCTGGCTCGGGGGAGAGTACGGGCAGGGAGTAATCCCGGTAAGGCGGTGTCGAGTTCGGTTCGGATTCGGAGGGGTCGGTCCGGACTGTTGGGCCTTCGGGTTTGTTCAGGCGGTGTGAAGGATTCGGAAGCGGTTGGGTTCGGCCGGGTTTCGATCGACGACCTGGGTTGGTGGCCATGCCCATTGCCACACGCTGATGCCGGGAGTGCGGGAGAACCGGATTTGGCCACGGGTGCCTTCGACCGCGACGCGCCGCCAGGACTCGGCGATGCGCGGCCGGTCGGTGCCGTGGGAGCGCAGAATGTCGGCGAGTACGGCGATCGTGTCGTAGCCCTCGAAGGCGACGAAGGACGGCGCCTTGCCCAGCTGTCGGCGGAGATCCGCCTCGACCCTCGCGCCGAGTGGGCTCAGGTGCTCGGGCAGGTAGCGCAGGAACGCGATCGATGCGCCGTCGTTGCCCAGTAGCGAGGCCCACTCGGCGAACTCCGGTTGCCCGGCCGGAGCGCCGATCACGACCTCGGCGAGGCGCTGGTCGCGGCGGACGGACTTGACGATCGACACTGCCGGTTCCGGGTGGCCGACCAGAAGCAGGAGGGCTGTCGCGCGATGGTCGACGAGTGCTTCGCACACGTCCGTGGGGGTGAGCGCGCGCATGTCGAGTTCCATGACGGTGGCGCCGCGGGCAGTGAGGTGGTCCCGCAGGATGGCCGTCCCGGATGCCCAGTAGACACTCGGTTGGGCTGCCAGGGCGATTCGACTGTGGCCTGCCGCGAGGAGGAAGTCCGCGTAGACGCGCCAGCCGTGGGACTGCGCCGGGGCGAGCCGCGCGACCCATTCGGTCGGCCGATCGGTGAGCGCGTCGAGGACCGCCGACGAGCAGAGGAACGGCAGTTCGAGGGCATCGGCCCTGATGGCGGCGGCTCGGGCGACGACGCTGTGATACTCCCCGGCAACGGCGGCCACGCCCAGGGCGGCCAATTCGTCCATGGCCGCCGCGGCCGTTTGCGGATCGGCGGCGGTGTTTCGGATCGCGAGTTCGAGGGGCCTTCCGTTGATCCCGCCGTCGTCGTTGACGTCGCGAACGGCCAGTTCGAGCCCGGTGAGCAAGTGCTGCCCGGCCTCGACCCAGCCTGGCGGGCTCAGCGGGACGAGAGCGCCGATCCGGATGGGTGATCCGCCGGTCGGGCGACCGCCGTTGGTTGTGTCGGCCGGTTCCTGGATGGGCTCGAGACCGTCGGTCGCGTTCATGGACACGGGAGTGTAGGGGGAGCCGTGGAGCGGGGTTCTGCCGGCCGTACGTTGCTTGCCTGGGGGGCTGGCTGTGTGGATCAGGGTGGTGGGTGGCTTTTTGTTTCGGCGTCGGGTCAAGCCGGGCTCGGGAGGGCGGAGAGAAGGGCCGCGGCGGCGCTGTCGAACGGCGCGATGTCACCCGCTGCGCGACAGAGGATGTGGGCGCCTTCGAGTGTGACGATCAAGAGGGTGGCCAGGTCGGTTGCCTTGGATGGACTCATTCCGGCGTGGGTGAGTTTTTCGGTGAGCTCGCCGATCCAGCCGGCGAATCCTTCGGCCGCGACAGTGCGCAGGCTGCCCTGGTCGGCAATGGCCGCACCGCCGTCGATGGTGACGGCCGCGACTGCGCAGCCGCCGCCTTCGGCGGACGCCTGTACCACGGGGCGGACGTTGCCGAGGAACGCCTCCACGACTTCGCGTGGCGTGGTGGCCGGCAGTTCGTGCAGGTGACCGCGGACGTCCTCCGCGTTGCGGCGGGCGGCTTCAAGCGCGAGTTGCTGTTTGCCGCCCGGGAAATGGTGATAGATCGCCCCGCGCGCTGCCCCGCTCTCGGCCAGGACGTCGGTGAAGGACATCGCGGCCAAGCCGTGGCGCTGCAGCAGTGCGATCGCTGCGCCGATCATGCGGGACTTCGTGTCTGCGGCCATCGCGACCCCCTTGACTAGTACGCCCATCCTAGTGCATGTTCACTCACTAGTACGCACGTACTAGTCGTATGGGTGGGGCGGCTCCCCACAATTGGAGGTTCGTGATGGGCAGGACATTTCTCTACACCGAGATCCAGGCGGCAGTGCCGTTCGAGCAGTTCGACTGGCACTCGATCAACGCGGCGCTGAAGACCACGCCGGGCCTGATCCGCAAGACGTGGCTGTCCGGCATCGGTACGCACACGGTCGGAGGCTTCTATGAGTTCGACAGCGCCGAGGACGCCCTGGCCTTCGCTCAGGGCCCGTTCGCCGAAGAGGCCCGTCGAGCCGGAGCCGCGGCAACGACACGACTGTTCGACGGCGACGTCGTCGAAGACGCCAGTGTCGACATGCGCTCGCCGTATTACGCCTGACGCCGCAGGCAGGTCGCCGCCGAGTCGGCTTCGGACACTGCTTTGCTTCCACTGCCGGGCGGCGGCGCCAAGGGAGAGGCATCTCGATGGACATCACGCGGCACCCCGAGAACAGCGTGAGCTGGATCGACCTCGGTACCCCCGACATGGAGACGACGGCGGCGTTCTATACCGCGCTGTTCGGTTGGCACGTCGCCCCACCGGACTCCGGCGGTTACAGGCTCTGCACACTGCGCGGACGTCTCGTCGCCGCCTTGGGGCCGGCCGAGGATGCCGGCGCGCCCTACTGGACGATCAACGTCACCGTGTCGGACATCCAAGCCGTCGCCACCCGCTTTGCCAACCTGGGTGCCCGAATCGTCGTGACACCCACGCCGGTCGGGACGCTCGGCTACGCCGCCGTCACGCTCGATACCGTCGGCGCACCAGTGTCACTGTGGCAGCCCGGCACTCATGACGGCATGCAACTGGCCCGCGAACCAGGCACTTTCGCGGGCATCAGCCTGCTCACCGACCACACCGCGCACGCCGCGGCCTTCTACCGACCGGCCCTGGACTGGAACTTCGACCCTGAGCACTCCGGGTTCCGGTTGCCGGACGACTTCATCGCCGCCACCGGGCCGCCGCCGGGGAAGGCAACGGCGCAGCGATCACTGTGGCTGGTCCGTTTCGCCGGCGACAGCCATGATGGCGGCGCGGAGCAGGCCCGACGGCTAGGTGCGACCGTGGTTCGCCGGGAGCCCGACGGAGATGTGGTCTTGCGCGATCCCACCGGCGCTTTGTTCGGCCTTGGAGGTCCTAACAAATGATGAGTGTGGTGTGACTATCTGCTTGTCGATCGTTGTGTGTGGTGTGCGTGGAGGTGAGTCTCGTCCGTGGGCGGTTTCGGGCGAACTGTGGTTTCTGATCCAGCCGTTGCTGCCCGATCCGGCGCCGAAGGCGGTGCCGGGTCGGCCTCGGCCTCGTGTGCCTGATCGGCGGGCGTTGTGCGGGATTCTGTTCGTGCTGCACACCGGGATCCTGGGAGTTTCTGCCGCAGGAGTTGGGTTTCGGGTCGGGGATGACGTGTTGGCGTCGTCTCGCGGCCTGGAACGAGGGAACGAGGCCGGGGTGTGGGATCGGCTGCATGCGATCCTGCTCGCGAGGCTGCATGCGGCGAAACGGCTCGACTGGTCGCGGCCGTGATCGACACCAGTCACGTCCGGGCCGCCCGAAGGGGCCCGCAAGCGGTCCGAATCCGGTCGATCGCGCACGACCGGGCAGTAGGCACCATGTTCTGGTCGAGGGGTGGGGCATCCCACTCGCGGTGTCCTTGACCGGCGGAAATCGCAACGACGTCATGCAGGTTCTGCCCCTGCTCGCCACGGTGCCCCACGTCCGTGGGCGCGTCGGCCTCGCCATCGGTCCGGCCCGACTCCCTGTACGGCGATCGGGGTTACGGCCACGACAAATACCGCCGCCTTGTGTGGGCGAGGGGTACCAAACTCATGATCGCCCGGCGGGGGCAACTCCGCGGATCCGGCCTCGGAAGCGTGCGTTGGGTCATGGAGTGCACCATTTCGTGGCTGCACGGCTTTCGTCGCCTTCGCATCCGTCGGGAACGATGCGACGACATCCGCGAAGCTCTTCTCGCCATCGCCGTCTTCCTCATCGCCCACCGCCACGTGAAACGCCTTTGTCAGGGCCTCCAAGGACGCCGTAGGAATCACGGCCCCGGTCAACTCCCGTACCGGGGTGGCGCAGCGGGGGCGACGAGGGCTTTCGAGCCGGCTACTTGCCGCCGTCGCGAATCAGGAGCATTCCCAGGTCCCGGGAGCGGGCGCCGCGTACCCACTCGGGGAGGTTGTCGGCGAGCAGCCACTCGACATCGTGGGCGTCGTCCTCGTCCGGGAAGAGGTCGTTGTCGGTGTGGATCCTGTCGGTGTCGAAGGCCGCGAGTTCGAGGTGGATCCGCTCCGACTCGGTCTTCGACGCGAACATGGGGAACGGCCATGGATCCGGGTCCGGGGCCATGCAGGATCCCGACGGGAACGTCCAAGGATGCGCCCACACATCGGCGAGGGTGGTCAAGTCCCAGCCACGGAAGACGCCTTCGAGGCGATCCCAGCCATGTCCCGGCAGGACCACCGATCCCAGCGGTGTGCCGAAGGTCGGGCCGAGGAGTTCCAGAAGCCACCCATAACCGCCCGCACGCCCCGGATCGAGACGGCCGTCGACGATCTCGCGCAGCGCCGTTTCGACTTCGTCGGGGTCGGTGGCACGAAGCAGCCGGTTCCCGGTGTTCAGATCCTCGAACGTTTCCAGGGTCTTCTGCACCGCGACCTCGTCGTTCGAGCCAACCAAGCCGAAGATCACGGCGGCCTCGATTGCGAAAGCGGACACATACTGTTCGGCCACGCCGCCATTGTGCCAACGCCGACCGTCACGGCGTCCGTCGCGTCGCCCGTCACGTCGTCCGTCGGGGCATGGCGCACTCGTGGGGCCACGCCGTGGGTGTGCGATGCGAACGTGCCGCGTTCGTCCGTAGGCTTCGGCGGTGCTCAGGTGCCTGCCTTCGCCGTCTTGGGCGTGGCCACCTGGCCGGGGTGCCGGTGATCGCGGGCAGCGCGTCCGCGTCGTCGCGGGACGGCACCGCGACGCGAACGATGTCGCATCCGGCGGCGGTCACCTCGGCGATCTGCCGGAGTGTGGCGTCGACGTCGACGTCGACGTCGGCGGTCGAGGTGGTGGTCATTGTCTGCACGCTGATCGGCGCGCCGTCGCCGACCGGGACGCGGCCGAGGTCGATGGCGGTCATGCGGGTGCCTCCTGTGCGACTGGGTGCGCCCCTCCCGGTCGCGTGGCACCGCTGTGCGCGACGCGTCGGCCGAGGTGGGATTCGCCGCAGCCTCGCCCGACGGCCGGTACGGCGGCCAATCGAGGCGTGGTCCCTGGTGGCCGGCCGAGTGCTGAAGGTAGGTGCATGTCCCTCCCGGGTTCGAAGTGCGGTACGCCGGGGGCGAGTCGCGGCGCCGTGTGGTGCGGCTTGCCACGTTGTGCCGTGCCACGCCGTGCCGTGCTGGTCGGCGCCGTGTCGTGGCGACGCCGGGACGCGGGTCGGCCGGAGTACCGGTGGGCCGGTCGGGCCCGGTGCGGCTCGATCCGATCCGGTCTGGACCTGCCCCATCCGGCCCGGCTCGCCCCGCCCCACCTCGCGCCCGCAATGACGTATTTATCGAAGTTTCCGACCATCACACGATCCATAAGGCGTGAACCCAGCCCCGGTGACGCACCGATGATCACGCCCGCACGCCGGGTGGTGCGGATACCGACCACGGCGCGATGGAATGCGCCCCGGCGGACACCCCGAGCGCCGGCGGCGCCGATCCCGCGCCTCGCCGACACAGCCGAATCACCTCGACGGTGCCACTTCCCTGAAGCCTTCCCACAGCGAAACTCCAACGGCCGACCAGCGGACGCGAATACGCACATGACGACCTCGAAGGCATCCCCGCCACCCGGTATCCGAGCCGCCGAGGCCACCGCCACCCGGACCCGGATGTTGGCGGCCAGGCACGAACCGTTCACCCCGCGCGGCTACGCGGCCACCACGATGGCTGCCGTCGCGGCCGAGGCAGGGTCCCCGTACAGACGCTCTACTTCACCTTCGCGACCAAGCACACGATCCCGACCGCATTGCTCGACGTGCCGGTGGCCGGCGCCACCGAGCCTGGGTGGCCGAGCCGCCGTCACCGGAGCCGCCCCCAAGGTGCCGCCGCCGCAGGAGGCTTGGCCCTGGGCGGACCGATCCGCGAGGTGGTCCGATCGGCGGCCGTGGTGGATCGGGGGCGGGCCGGGTTGCGGCGGGCCAACGTGGCCCAGCGGCACGCCATACAACTGCGCCTGGCCGAGCCGCCGGCCGCGCCGCCCATCGCCCACACGGCGGTTCACCCACGCGTACACCCGGCCCCACCACACCCCTGACCAGAATCCACCTGGGCGGCGACGTATCCGCGATCCCGGTGAACGCGCCGGGTAAGGGGCCGGCCGCATCCCGCCCCGAACGCCAGGTCACGTACACGATCACGGACCACGGCCTAAGCCAAGCAACAAGTTTGGTAACAGTCCACGCAACCACATCAAGCCACTCGGCATACAACACCTCGACAAAATCCCCGAACTCCACCACCTACCGGAAACCCTGACCCCGACGAGCCTCCGCCTCCACCACAGCCCCGCCCTGAAGCCAGCCGAGCCGAACATGCCATCAGCTGGTCGCGGACGCCGAACACTGCGACGGGCCACGGGCCAAGAGATACGAGCAGAGGCGAACGCGGATCGGCGAGCGTAGATGGGATGAGTGTGGGTGGTGGAGCAAGCAGGAGTAAGCCGTGCGGACCAAACAGAACCACCGGAACCGAGGACGTCCTGACACCCTCAACGCGACCCGTGCCCGTTCACGTCCGTGACACGCAACCGCACGAAGCCTCCACGAACGTCCAGAGTGGCCCATGGCTGCGTTGTACGGTCTGCGTGGGATCTTCAACCCGGCGCGCCCTTGAGTTCCGGTTAGCAGCGCCGTATATACGGCCGCCCTCGGTGACAGTGGGACAGTCCCCGATTGATCCAGTGGACACAGACTGGAATGAGGAAGGAGCCTTGCCGCAACTAAGCCATTTCTGTCACGAAACAATAACGGCTGCAGAAACATGCAGGTCAGCAACGGAAGTCTCCGCGCAGGCGGAGGTGAACCGGCCGGGCGTCTCGGAACCGTCGCGCCGTTCGAGAAGTCTCCGCGCAGGCGGAGGTGAACCGCGAGGCACGCCATGAACCAGCCGTTGATCCTCGAAGTCTCCGCGCAGGCGGAGGTGAACCGGCGACGTACGGCGCGAGCGGATCGCGGGTGTCGAAGTCTCCGCGCAGGCGGAGGTGAACCGAAGGTCGTTTCCGGGCGGGGCGGCCGGGTCGAGAAGTCTCCGCGCAGGCGGAGGTGAACCGACCTCCCACGGATTGCGGCCGTCACACACGATGAAGTCTCCGCGCAGGCGGAGGTGAACCGCTCGGCCACGTCCTCATCCACCATGTCTTCGTGAAGTCTCTCCGCAGGCGGAGGTGAACCGACCTCTGGGACGGCGGAGCACTGGTCTGCGCCGACGTCCGCGCAGGCGGAGGTGAATCGGACGCTCGGGTCAGAGAAATGGCTGCCTGGATGATGTCTCCGCGCAGACGGAGGTGAACCGCCGTACATGGCCGCTGCCGCCGCCACGGGGCCGAAGTCTCCGCGCAGGCGGAGGTGAACCGATGGTTCGCTGGTCCCCGCTCGTCACCGGCCTGGAGTCTCCGTGCAGGCGGAGGTGAATTGTTCTTCTTCGTCGGTCGGCGCGATCGGGACGCGAAGTCTCTGTGTGGGCGGAGGTGAATTGCTGACGGCACCAAACGGGTGCATCGGCGCGGCCGAAGTCTCCATGTGAGTGGGGGTGAACCGGATGTTGGCAAGGTTTGGAGAGGATTACGGCTGAGCCTTCGCGTAGACAGCGGTGGACTGATCGCCGGGATAGGGGTGTTACTGATGTCCCGCGGTTTTCGCGTAGTTGGGGGCCGTTGGCTGGGTGGTGTTGGGGGTTGGCCGGCAGGGTTGGGGTTATGGGTGATGGGGATTTTGGTGGGTTGGCCGATGTTGAGCTTGCTGCCTATGTGGATGCGGAGCGGCTTGGTTGTGGGCCCTCGGTTCGGGAATTGGGTGTGGTTGAGGTTCGGCGGCGGCAGGCGGTGCGGGTTGCCGGGCGGGTGGGCGGGCCTGGGCTTGCTGAGGTTCGGGATGTTGAGGTTGGCCGCCGGAGTGTGAGTGGGGTGGCGCTGGGTGGGTTGACTGGCGTTGATGTGGTGGCGGGTGATGCATCGTTGGTTGCTTCCACGGGGGTTGGGGCTTCTGGCGATGTGGCTGGGGGTGGGTTGGGTTCGGCTGAGGGTTTTGCGGGCTGCGCCGAGGGGGTGGCTTCTGTTCGGGGTCGGCTTTATCGGCCGACTCTTGATGCGGTTCCGCTGGTGGTTTATTTGCATGGCGGGATGTGGAGCATCGGTGGTCTGGAGTCGCATGATCGGCTGTGTCGGCGGCTTGCTGTTGCCGCGCGGGTTGCTGTGTTGGCTGTTGACTATCGGTTGGCGCCCGAACATCCCTGGCCTGCCGGGATCGATGATGCTGTTGCGGCGTTTCGGTGGGCTGCGGAGCATGCGGGTGAGTTGTGCGGTGCGGTTGGGATGCCGGCGATTGCGGGGGACAGTTCCGGCGGGCACTTGGCTGCGCTTGTGTGTTTGCGGATGCGTGATGCGGGTGGGCCGATGCCGGCTTCGCAGTTTCTTGCGTTTCCCAATACCGATTTGACGTTGTCTCGGCCGAGTACGCGGGAGAAGGCGACCGGTTGGGGGCTGACGACGGATGCCGTGGCGTGGGGAGTTGAGAACCTTGTGCCCGATCCTGTTCGGCGTGCCGATCCGGGGGTCAGTCCGCTTTTTGCCGCCGATCTGGCCGGGTTGCCGCCGGCGGTGGTTGTTACCGCCGAGCATGATCCGCTGCGGGATGAGGGGGATGAGTACGCGGATCGCCTGCGTGGTGCTGGGGTTCGGGTTCGGCATCGGCGTGAACTCGGGATGGTTCATGGGTTTTTGACCATGGAGCTTGTTTCGCCGGCGGCGGATGCGGCCGGTGGTCGGTTTTTTGCGGACGTGGCGGATTTTTTGTTGGGCTGAGGAGGGCGGGAGAGCGGGTGGGTGGGAGGGAGGGCGTGAGGGACGTGAGGGCGTGAGCGTGGTGGGGGCTACGGCGGCGATTGGTTGGTCTTGGTGGTTTGGGGTTGTGGTTGCTCCGCACCATCGATCGGGCTGATGTGGGAGGTTGCGCCGGTTCGGGCTTTGGGTGGCGCGGGCGTCCGGGTTCTGACTGGGGCTCCGGTGGGGGTATGGCTGGTTTGTTCGGGCTTGCGGAGTGTCGTTCGTCCCGAATGGGGGTTGCTCCGTGGGGGTCTGGCATGCTGGGTGATGTCCGAGTACCCGTTATGGGGAAGCCAACGGAGGTCCCAGATGAGCCCTGCCCGCCGGGCGGCGGCGCCGCCGTCGAAAGCCAGAGTCGTGGTCGTCATCAACCGCAAGGGTGGTGTCGGCAAGAGCACGATCGCGGTGAATCTGGCCGCTGTTCAGGGTCAGAACTTCACCCCCACCGGGCCGATCGATCCGGATGCCGACGCGCCCGTGGTTGCGTGCGGGATCGACCCCCAGGGGTCGATGGAGGACTGGGCGGACCGGGTTCCCGAGGAACTGCTGCCGTTCGACTACATGTCCACCAAGGGCAAGCCCGGCATGCTGGCCGAGTTGAAGGCCGACCCGAGCGTTGCCCGGATCGTGGTCGACAGCCCCGGCTTCATGGATACCGACCCCGAGGCCGAACTCGCCACCGACCCGCTGGGCCACGGCGCGGCGGCGGACGCGCTGCGCGACATGCTCGAAGTGGCGGACCTGGCGGTGGTACCGATCACGCCGGAGTTCATGAGCTGGTCGCCCAGCGAGTACACGATCGAGCGGGTGCTCAAGCCGCGCGGGATCCCGTACATCGCGGTGGTCAACCTGTGGGACCCGCGCGACGGCGAGACCGACCGGGCGCGGGTCGAGGCGTGGATAGACGAACGCGGATATCCGCGGGCGCGGGAACCGATTCGCAAGTACAAGATCCACGCTCATGCGGCGGAGGGCGGGCTTGTGGTCACCCAATACAAGGAGAGCGGTACCGCGTTGCGTGCCCGAGAGGACTTCTACAAGCTCGCCCTCGCGATCGAGCAGGCGCTCTGATGGGCCGGCAGCGTACCCCCCGGACGGCCGCCGAGCCGCGTCGGCTGCGTACCGCCGCCGACATGGCCAAGGAACTGCCCACGCCGTTCCGGCCGTTGTCGGACAGCCCGGTGCTGATCGACGACGAGCAGCGGCAACTGGCCGCGTGTGAGGCGGCGATCGAGACGTTGCGGGTTGCGTTCTGGGCGGCGGGCAAGGCGCTCCAGATCGTTCGCGACGCGCGGTTGTACCGCACGCGTTACGAGAGCTTCGAGGAGTACTGCCTCGATCGCTGGGACATGCAGCGTAGGTATGCGGACCGGCTGATCCAGGCGTGGCCGATCGCCGAGGCGTTGAGTCCAATTGGACTCAAGGCGGTGAACGAGGCCCAGGTGCGCGAACTGGTCCCGCTGGCGGGGCGGTACGGGAACGAGGCCGCGGTGACGGTGTATCGCACCGTCGCGGAGGCCGAGTTCGTGCCGCTGACCGCGTCGGTGCTGCGGGGTGCGGTCGCCGCCATCGGGGATGCCTTTTCGCCCGCCGCCGCGGTGGAGCAGGTGCGGCGCTATCTCGATTCGCTCGGCATCGAACCCGCGGAGCCCGAGGGCGAGCGGGTGGTCGACTACACGGCCAAGGCCGCGGACACCATCCCGCGCCGCTGGCTGAGCACGCTCGCCCGGCAGGATCGCGCGGCGGCGGTGGCGTACCTCGACGAATTGGAGCGGCAGGTTGCGCAGGCTCGACGGGAGCTTGCGGAGGCGGATGGGGACGTCGGCGACGGGTCGCGGGGCGGGCGGGGCGCGGATGAGGATGCCTTGAGCGCGTAGGGCGGGTGGTTGGCGGTGGGTCGTTGGCGTTGACGGCTGACGGCTGACGGCTGACGGCTGACGTTTGGCTGCCGCGTGGTTGCCGGGCAGTGGCAGTGGGCTGCCCGGTGATGGTTGTTGGGTGGTGGCTGCCGGCGGCGGTGCTTTGGTGAGTCCAATTGGACTCGGTTGGGTTCGCTTGGACTCGCCGGGATTCGGTTGGCCGTCGTTGGGCTTGCTTTGCTTTGGCTGGACTCGTTTGGACTCGCTGGGATTCGGTCGGCTGCGGTTGGGCCGCTGTGGGCGGCCCGGACGATACGTGCTTCCTGCGTGGCCGGAGTTCCTGTGTCCGGAGCGTTGCGGCGGTCGGGATGTCTGTGGCGTCTGATCGGATCGCCCCGGGAACGGGCTTGGTTCGGTAGCCGAATCGCACGTTGCGTCGACCTTCGATCGGATCATCCGCCGGTGATTCGGGCCCTTTCCTGCGGTCGTATCACCCACGGACACGAGCACTTCCCGAATCGGACCCGTGCCTCGCGCGGGACGAAGGAGTTGTCGTACAGATGCTGGACCTCGCGCGCTGGGACTGGTCCCGGGACTGGCCCTACCTGGCCGGAGCCCTCGTCGTGCTCGCGTCGGCCGTCCTGATCGAACGGGCACGCCGCCGGGCCGTCGCCGAGCGGGCCAGGGTCGCCGCGTTGCCCGAAGAGGCCCGGAAGGCGCTGGAGAGCGACCGGGCCGCGACCCGGGATCGACGCGGCCGGCGGGTCGAGGACCTGCTGACGGCGGGCGTCGCGGCCGCTGCGGCGGGCCTGTCGGCGGCGCAGCTGGGCAAGTTCGGTCGGGACGTCATGGGCCTGACCGGGCCGTGGGCGTATCTGCCCTTCGTCGCATTGGACTTCGCCGCGGTGGTCTGCGCGTTGCGGGCTCGGCGGCGGGCCTCGCGGGGCGCGGCGGCGGGGCTGTCCGGGGCGTTGGTGTGGGTACTGGCGCTGTTGTCGGCGTCGATGTCGGCCAGTGAGGGGGCCGGCCTCGGGGAGATGTTCGCGTTGGGCATCTGGGCGCCGATCGCGGCGGTGTTGTGGGAGTTGGGCCTGGCCGAGGAGCGCCACGCCCGGACCGCGCGGGCCGACCGTCGGGTGGGCTGGATCCGCTGGTTGCACCCGATCGAGCGGGTCCTGGTTCTGGCGGAACTGGCGAGCGACGAACACCTCGGCGCGGCCGACGCGACCGAGCGGGTCCGGGAGCGGCGTGCCGCGCGAGCGCTGTACCGGCTGCGCCAGGCCACGGAGGCCAGGGACGGGCGTGCCGGGACGGGTGGGGCGTCGGCGCGGTCGGTACGCGGGATCGACCGCCGGTATCGCCGCGCCGAGGCCTTTGCCCAACGCACCGCGTCCCGGGTGCGGTTGGCCGACGCGGAGGTGGAGGCCGCAGTGCTTCCCCAGCTCCGAGTCCTGGTCGACGTCGGCCGCTTGGCCACGATGACGTGGCCTGCGCCGGGGGCCGCCGACCCGAGAGTGGGTGAAGCCGCGCCGACGCCGAGGATGCCACGGCCGCGTGTGGGTGACACGGACGCGGGCGCGGGCGCCGCGGCGCCGAACGGTGACGGCCGACACGACGATCTCGGCCACGGATCGGCGGTGGTGTCCGCAGGCGGGCCCTTTCGTCACGAGGTAGGCGACGATCGGGGGCGCTTCGGGGCGGTGACGGGCCCGGGCCGGCTGCGTTCGGAGGGCGGGATGTACGCCGCGTCGGACACCGGACACCCGGACGCCGGCGCATCGACGGGCGTGCCTGTGTCCGGTGTCGCGGGTGGCTCGGACGCGCTTGGCGTGACGTCGCGAGGCGTCGCGCATGCACCTCGCGAAGTGCCTGCGGGCGGGTCGGCCGCCTCGGACATCCACGGACGGTCGGCGGGTCGGCCGGGGGAGATGGATGGCCGGATGCCTCTGTCCGGTGTCGCGGTGTCCGATGAGGTGTCCGCCGGTCGGGTGGCCGCTGCGGACATGCGCCGGCGGCCGATGGACGTCGCCGATGTCGTGGCGCCGGGTGCCGAGGGCGGGGGCATCGGCCATGACGCGCCCGCCGGCCGAGCGACCTCGTCGGACATCCGCCGGCAGTCGGCCGACCCCGACGACTCGGCGGTGCGCGATGCCCCGAGGGCCGAGTGGCCGGTGGGGGATGTCGCCGTGGCGGGTGGTGCGGTGCCGGGTGACGTCGTGTCCGGTGGCCCCGTGTCCGGTGCGGCCGATACGCGTCGCGATGTGGTGACCGGATGGCCGACGGAGGCGGCCGGCCGCCACGGGGTGTCCGGTACGCCGCATGGCGAGTCGGACACTCGCCGGCGGCCGGCCGATGGCGTGGCCGGGTCGGTGTGGCCGGAGGAGACGGGTGGTCAGGTGTCGGTGTCCGGTGCGGTCGATGCCGGTGTCGTTGCCGTGGCGCCCGGCGGTGTCGGGGGGCGGCGCCACGTGGCGGCGGATTGGCCGGAGGGTACGGAAGTTCGCCGAGGCCGCTCGGGCGCCGGCGGGCGGCGGGACGTGACGGTCGCGTGGCCGGACTCGGCGGACGGTGGCCGGGACGAGGGTGTCGTGTCGTCGGACCCGGGGCCGGTCGGCGCCACCAAGGGCGCCGGGGCACGGGGGGCTTCGCGGGCGCCTGCCGAGGGCGACTCGCATCACCATACGTCGGCCGCCATCGCGGCCGACGTCACGGATTTGCGTCACCGGGCCGCGGCCGGGTCACCGGGTGAGGCGCATGCTCCCCACGACGGCGACGCGGGCGCGGATCGGGGACGGCGCGCCGACGGCCCGGCCCCGCGTTCCGACGCGCGCCGTGGGTCGACTCGCGCAGACGTGGCCCGGAACGCCGAGGCCGACACCGCGCGCCGCCGGGCCGTGACGCGGCCGACGGTGTCGGACGTACCCCCGGCCGACGCGCCGTCGCCGAGCACGATCCCCGAGCAACGAGCAATCGAGGGCGCGGGGGCCAAGCGCGGGAGCGCCGTTGCCGGCGCCGACGCCGACGCCGCGACCTCGGACACGGCGTCCCCCGCCGTCGAGGCGACGCCCGGATACGACTTCCCGCGCCAGGGCCACGCCGTCGACGGCACCCCGCTCACCAGCGCCGCACGTCGCGACCCCCGGATCCTCGGACTGGTCGCCCTCCTCGCCGCCGAAGCCGACGTCACCGGCGCCGAGGTCGGCCGCCGCCTCGGCGTCAGCAGCCGAACCGGCCAACGCCTCCTCGGCCTGGCCCAGGACGAACTCGACGCCCGCCGCAACCACGCCGACGACCCCGAACTCAGCGACGCCGGCATCTGACACGCATCCAACGTCGAGGTGATGACGGTCCGTTGTCGGCCGTTCGCCGAGGCCCTACCTCGAGGCGCGGAGCGGTGCGCGTTTGTCGCGGTGATCGGCGCCTGATGCCCAGCGGAGCGGAGTGGCTTGCCAGGGTCGCGCGTTGTGGGGCGAGGCTTGGGTGGCGGTGAAGGGGGTGGCTTGCCAGGCACGGTGATGCCCGAGTCGTCGGGATGGGGGCTCACCAGGGTGGCGCGCTGTGGGGCGAGCCCTGAGCCGGGTGGCCTGCTGGGGTTGGACGTTGCTGTGGGGCAGGGCCTGCGTCTCGGCGGAGCGGGGCGGCTTGCCACCGGTGCGCGTTGTGGGGTGGGTCCGGGTCGTTGCGGAGCAGGGCGGCCTGCCAGGGTCGCGCGTTGTCGTGGGATGGGCCCGAGGCGCGTGGGGAGCGGGCGGCTGCCGGAATCGGGCGCTGTGGTCGCGGGGGCCTGAAGGGTAAGTAGGGCGGCTCGGAGTGCCCGGAGTCGTGTTCGCGGCGTTGCTCCTTGTTGGGCGCTTCGCGCCGGCTCGCGAGGGACCGCTTTTCTGCTCCCCCGCTTCGTTCCTCCGCAGAACAGCAGCCCCTTGCTCGGGGTCGGGTGTCCCTCCGCTTCGCTCCGGGCCACCCGACCCAAGCTTTGCGGCTCCGCCGCTCTCCGCGCTGCGCGCGTCGATCCCGGGGGCAGCCCGAGTCGTGGGCGCTGACGCGCCTGGAGAGGGCAGTCTGGAAGGTTCTGTTGCGTGGCGGTCGGCTCCCGGTCGGTGTGCGCGGGCCGGGCCGGTGCGGTAGTCACCGTGAGTGGCCCGACGCGTGGGTGTTGACGTGGTCGGGGCGGCCGGGCAGTTCGTACGGGCCGGGTCTGCGGGTGATGAGCCGGGTGGCGCGCACGAACTACGCACCAGGTCGGATGTATCGACCGTGGTCTCGATGCCAGACTCGGGTGTCGGTTCGGTGCCGAGGTCGGGGGACGAGCGCATGGACGAGGCCGGATGACGAATACGGCGCGAAGGGTCGTCGTGGGGCTCACGGTGGCGGCCGGAATGCTGGTCGGCGCGTGCGGCCTCGGAGACGGTGACGACAAGGACGAAAAGGCGGCGCACCGCTGTGAACCGACGAGTTCCGTCACGGCCGACCTGTTGGCGGTGTTCCCGCAGTTGGGCTCCGTGACCTCCGCCAAGTGGTGCGTCCGGGCCATGGGTACGCCCGATACGGCGCGTGTGACGGTGCCCGGGCCGCACGACTGGGGCTACTACGGCGTCGTTCATCTCGCGGATACCGTCGCCGCAAAAGGGTGGGGGCAGTGGCAGGCGAGCGCCGGGCCGCCGATGGAGGAGATGCCGAGCGCCTTGCGTTCGCTCGTACCCGAACATGGCCGGTGGTCGTACAACGGGGCGGGTGCCTACTTGGATCGTTCCTCCGCGACGATCGTGCTCAGCGGGGCATCCGGATGACGCGCGCGGAGGACCGTGGCGTGGGGGACTTTCGCGTTGGGCGGTTACGGGCCTGCTTGCCGCCCCGTGCCCGCACGAGGCCGCGTCCCGCCCGGTTGCGAAGGTGGGAGCCCCGGCGAGTGAGCAGCGGTGGAGTTCGGTCCCGAGGGGCGGGCCTCGGCGCGGTCGGGTGTCCATCGCTTCGGTAGGGAGGGCACTCGGCCGACGGGGCCGCGCCGTTCGCGAAGTCCTGCGGTTCGTACAGGCAGGTGTGGCCGCGGGCCGCCGTTTGGCTACCGGGCTTCGATGACGGGGCGGACGTTCGCATCCACCGTTGCTGCTTTTCGTGCGGCGGCGCATGCCGTCACACCGCCGGTCGGTTGTCGGTGACGGGTGGGGAAGTGGGTCTGGTTTCCCCAACTTGGCTGTGGCACGATCCGTCACCTCTGGTCGTGGGTGCGTTGTCGTGCCCTCTCGATCCGTCTTCCGAATCCTCGTCCGATGGAGTGAACGCATGTCGATAGCCCATGTGTCCGGCCGGTTCGACGGTAAGACCGCGGTGGTCACCGGAGCCGGGTCGGGGGTCGGGCGGGCCACCACGTTGCGGTTGGCGGCGGAGGGGGCCAACGTGTTCGCGCTGGACATCGCGGCGGCGTCGTTGGCCGAGACCGCCGAGGCGGCGGTCGGGCTTGCGGGCAAGGTGGCCACTCGGGTCACCGACGTGGCGGTACGGGACGAGTGTTTCGCCGCGGTGGCGGCGGCCGTGGCGGAGTTCGGTGGGATCGACGTGCTGGGCAACGTGGCCGGCATCGCGCGGGCCGAGCACGTGCTGGAGGTCACCGAGGCGGACTACCGGCGGATGATGGGCGTCAACATCGACGGCTACTTCTTCATGTGCCAGGCGGCCATCCCACACCTGCTCGAACGGTCCGGCAACGTGGTCAACATCGCGTCCAACGCCGGTGTGATGGGCCTGGCGTACGGCGTCGTCTACACCATGAGCAAGGGCGCCGTGGTCCAGCTGACCCGGTCGCTGGCCTGGGAGTTCGCCAAGCAGCCGCTGCGGGTGAACGCGATCGCGCCGGGCGGTATCGACACCAACCTGGTGGCCAACTACCAGATGCCCGCGGACGTGGACTGGGACCTGGTCGGCCGCGCCATGACGCCGCGCCCGATGGCGCAGCCGGAGGACATCGCGGCGATGTTCTCGTACGTCGCCTCCGAGGAGGCCCGGAACGTACACGGCGCGATCCTGCACAACGACAGCGGCCTGACCGCCGGCTGAGCCGGCGAGACGACGCGGGGGTGACAAGGGGGGACACGGGGGTGACAAGGGGGACACGGGACGACGCGGGACGACACGGGACGACGCGGGACGACGCAGGACGGTTCGACTCGGCATCGGGCGACTCAAGACGATACGACGTGATACGACACGACTTGATGCGACTCGACACCGGACGGCATCACCCCGATCCCGGAGCGCGTCCCGGGAGCGGGTGGAGGGTGGTCCGTCCCGGCGTCGGCAACGTGTCCCCCGGAGCCATCGTCGCAACCAGGGGTTCGTCGACCACGATCCGGAACGTCGCCCGGCCGGAGGCTCCGGATCCACCACGCCGACCAGTGCGATGTCCGGCTCGCCCCGGAGCAGCGCGGTGGGCATCCGCTCCGACGTGTCCTCGGGCAGGGCCGTCTCGACCCCGGGACGGTCGTCGTGTCGTGCGGCGGTGCGGATGAAGTCGGGCTCCTCGACGGCGGCGGCGAAGTATTGCCGCGCTTGCAGCGACCCCCGCGGTGCTCGCGGCCCCCACCACCGCTGAACGTCGCGAACCGGCCGCCGTGTTCGACGGACTCTCCGCCGAGCACACTGGAACTCCCGCTCCCTGTACGCAGGTTGGCGCGTACGCCGAAGTGGTCGCGCACATGTCGGTCGGCTTCCGGTGCTCGTTGGCCCGGCTCGGCCCGGAGGTGGTCAAAGCACGCGGCAGCCTTCACCGCATGACCGACCGCCGCGCTCGCGCCGACGTGGCCGCGCTGTCCACCGACGAGCCCGTCGCGGCGCTGCGGGACAACGTCGAGCACCCGAGGAAGCCGCCGGGCCGCCCCACCCCGGCCCTGGGTCACGACATGGTGCACGGCGGCGCCATCGCCCTGAGCCTCGACCGGCGAGTCCCGAGGGAGTGGCCGCGCTCGCTGCCGGCTGCGATCGGCCCCCGAGGTCTCCGGTTCTCACGGCGGACCCGGCCGGAGTGCCCGGCGCCGGCCGGGAACTCCCCCTCGTCGCCTTCGGCCGCGGGCTTTGGCCGGGCCGACGTCACAACGAGCACCGGGACCGCTTCACCACCACCCGAGACCCGCCGCCTACACACCGTTCGCGCCCGCCACCCCCGCGCACCCCTGGTCTCCGCACGGCGGCGTGGGTCGGAGTTGCGACGGGCGGGGGAGGGGCGAAGAGTTGTTCTTGTCGATCCATGTGCACTGTTCGATACACGTGCACTGTCACGCGTGCACCGTTCGATACATGTGCACCGTCACATGCGCACCGTCGAGGCTCAGGTCTCCGGTGCTTGCAGGCAGCCGCATCGGCGATCGAGCCGACAGCGGCCGAGCCGACAACGGCACAGCAGCAACGTCCCCACTCGACTGGATTCGTCATGTCCAAAACTGCCCGGCGACAGATATCCCGCATCGTAGGCACGTCCTGTCTGGCTGCCGCACTGGCGCTGCCGACCGCCGCCGCGGCCGCCGCACCCCAGGTCGCCTCGCCCGGCCAGGCCACGAGCCGCGTGCCGGCCGACACCCCCGAACCCCCGAACACCCCGCAGGCGCCGGCGTACACACCGCCCCCGCCCAACACCCCGAACACACCCAACGCGCCGAAGACCCCGAATACGCCGAACTCCCCCAACGGGCCGAACCAGCAGAACACGCCGGGGACGCCCAGCGCCCCGGGCGCCCCCTCGTCGGGGCCGCCGAGCACACCCGGTCCGGGCGGATCGTCGCATCCGCCCAATGAGCTGCAACAGGTCGCGCCGCCGGATCCGACGAAGGACCCGGACGGCGCGAAGCGGGAGGTGGAGGCCGAGATCGACAAACTGAACGTCCCGCCGGATGTGAAGCAGAAGCTGAAGGAGGGGCTGAACACGGCGGTGAACGCGATCAAGAATCCGTCCACGTCCCCCGATGACCGGAAGAAGTACGCCGAGGCCGTCTCGGCGATCAATCAAACGCTGAAGCACATCCAGGACCCGACGACATCGGCGCCGGACCGGGCGCTGTACACGAAGGTCGTGCAGGGCGTGAACGAGGCGCTGCGGCGGAGCCAGGACCCGAAGTTGGCCGTGGGGGAGCGAGCCGATTATCTGAGGACCGCGCAGGGTGTGGCCCAGATCATGGTAAGCCTCCAAAGTCCGACCTTCCCGGCGGCCGACCGAGGGTTCACCATCCAGGTCGTGACGCTGATCAGTGACGCGTTGCTCGCCTCCAAAAACCCGACGACGGCGCCGAAGAAGGCGGTGGACCAGCAGCAGATCCAAAAGGTCATCCACACGACCGCGACGGCGGCCACGCAGGCGACCGCGACGCTGCAGGACCCGAACGCGTCGCCGCAGGCCAAGGACGCGGCCCGGCAGACCCTGGCCACGCAGGCCAACGTGCTCCAGAACCCCAAGTATCTGGAGTTCATCAACGAGGTGAAACGCTACAACCCGAGTGCGGAATGCCTCACGACGATCGAAACGCGCACTCGTCAGGCCGGTTGGCCGGACGGATCCCTCTGGGGTCTTGCCGACGACACGTGCCGCGACACGCTGACCGCGGCCGTCGCCGACAGCAGCAGCAAGTGGAACGCGCTGTTCACCTGCGTGCAGCAGAACGCGTTCTCGACCTGTCCGACCTACATTCCCAAGGACTGACCGACTCCCGAGAATCGACCGAAGCGGCTTTCCACGGCCCTGCCGGCTCCAGGCCGGCGGGGCCGTGCCGGCGTTGCGGTGCCGGCTCGGTGCCGGGCGTCGTGGAGCCCGACGGGGGTTCGAAGGCACGCGCTAGGCTCGACGAAATGACCCGAGACTTCCTGCCGCCCGAGCAGTGGTACGAGCAACTGCCCTCCCTCTACGCTGCCGCCTCCGCGCTGATCACCGACGCCGACGACCGGGTCCTGGTGGTCAAACCCAACTATCGGGACTACTGGAACCTGCCCGGCGGCTTCGTCGACCGCAACGAATCACCCCACGACGCCTGCGCGCGCGAACTGCGCGAGGAACTCGGGCTCGATGTCGCCGTCGGCGAGCTGCTGGTGATCGACTGGGTACCCGAACTCGAGCCCCGGCCCCGCCCGTTGACCGGTTGGATGTTCGACGGCGGTACGTTCACCCCCGACCGGATCGCGGCCATCCGGATCCAGGAGGACGAACTCGACGACCACGCGTTCGTCACGGTCGAGCGGGCCGCGGAGCTGCTGCCGAGTACGGTCGCCCCGCGCGTGCCCGCCGCGTTGCGCGCCCGCGCCCAGGGCCGGACGGTATACCTGCCCAGGGACTGAGCGGACCGCCCTCGATCCCCGCCCCAGCACCCTCGCCCCAATGCCCCCCACCCCAAAGCCTGTACACCAACTCCCGCCCCCATGAGGCGAATTCGCCGTTAAGGCCGCATCACCGCCCGCCGACCCGGTACGTTTCGGGCGATGCACCGACGAATCGCGGTCCGTGATTCGCGGCCGTCCGGCACCACGGCTCGGCACCGTTGCCGGGCGTGGCGCCGGATTCGGGTGGGGGCCCGAGTGCTGCACTGCGGGGTGGGGATCGGTGTGCCCCGATGGAGCCGGCCGGGTGCGCTCCATCGTCAGGGAGGGGATCCCGATGTCACACGATCTCGCAGAACTCGCCGACCGGTTACGGCACCCGCGCCGCCCGGCCCGGCTCCACCGTCCGACCCGGCCCCACCGTCCGCCGACGCGCCCCGCGCTGCCCGGCCGGCTGATCGCCCTCGTCGCCGCCGCGGCCCTCGTGCTCGCCGGCCTGATCGCCCAGGCCGTACCCGCCGCCGCGGCCCACGCGGGCGTGGCCGTCTACGTGGCCAACTCCGGCTCGAACACGGTCTCGGTCATCGACGCCGCGAACAACACCACCACGGCCACCGTCCCGGTGGGCCGGGGCCCGTACGGCCTCACCGCGAACCACGCCGGCACCCGGGTGTACGTCGCGAACTTCGACTCCGGCGGCATCTCGGTGATCGACACCGCCACCGACGCCGTGGTCGCCACGATCGCCACCGGCGGCGCGCCGTTCGCGATGGCGATCGACCCGACCGACACCCGGCTGTACGTGGCCCAGGGCAACTCCGTCCTCGCCGTCGACACGGCGACCGACACCGTCGCCGCCACGATCGCGGTGGGCACCAGCCCGATCGCGGTACTGGTCGCGCCGGACGGGGCACACGTGTACGCGGTCAACAACGCCGGACGCAGCGTCTCGGTGATCACCGCCGCGACCGGCGTCGTCGGCACGACCATCACGCTGCCCGGTACGCCCGACGGGGCCGCGCTCAGCCCCGACGGGCGTCGGCTGTACGCGGTCGACAACCAGTCCGGACTGTGGACGCTCGACCTGACCGCCGGCGGCCTGCTCGTCGCGACCGTGCCGATCACCGACGCCAGCAACGTCGCGGTGGACCCGACCGGAAGCCGGGCGTACGTCTCCGCCTTCCCGGCCGAGGTCAAGGTGGTCGACCTGGCCACGAACACGGTGGTCGACAGCGTGGCGGTGGGCGCGTATCCGGCCAACCTGACCCTGCACGTCGCGGGCCGATACGTGTACACCACCAACACCCAGTCCGGCGACGTGTCCGTGATCGACGGCACGACCGACACCGTGGTGGCCACCGTCCCGGTCGGCTCCACCCCCTACGGCATCGTCGTCGTCGGCGTCCCGCAACCGCGCACCGTCACGTCGGTGCGCCCCAACTCCGGCCCCACGGCCGGTGGTACCTCCGTGACCGTCACCGGCACCCACCTGACCGGCACCACCGCCGTCGTGTTCGGTACGACCCCGGCCGCCGCGTTCACCGTCGTCGACGACACCACCCTCACCGCAACCGCGCCCCCCGGCGCACCCGGCACCGTCGACATCACCGTGTCCGGCCCCGGCGGGACCAGCCCGACCTCGGCCGCCGACCGCTACACCTACCTGCCCGCCCCCACCGTCACCGCGGTGAGCCCGAACTCCGGCCCCGACACCGGCGGCACGGTGGTCACCGTCACCGGCACCGATCTCGCGGGCGCGACCGGCATCACCTTCGGCCCGGGCCGCCCCGCCACCGCCGTGACCTGCACCGCCACCACCTGCACCGCGACCGCGCCGCCCGGTCCGGCCGGCCAGGTCGACATCCGGGTGAGCACCGCCGGCGGCACCAGCGCGACCGTGCCGGCCGACCGCTACACCTACATCGCGAGCGCGGCCGACGTGTCGGTGGTCCTTGAGGCCAACGGCGTCGGCGGCCTGTTCGGCGCACACATCGACTACACCGTCACCGTCACCAACCGCGGCCCGAACGCACTCGCCTCGGCGACCGTCGTCGCGCCGCTGCCGTCCCCGATGACCGCGACCTCACCGGACTGCGCGGTGGCCAACCGCACGGTCACCTGCACGGTCGGCCCGCTGGCCAAGGGCGCGGCAACCATCCGCCACTTCACCGCCCCGGTCGACCTGCTCAACCTGGGCCTCGGCTACGAGGTCACCGCGACCCGCACGGCGAGCACACCCAACGACCCCAACCCGGGCAACAACTCCTCGTCGGCATCGTGCACGGTGGTCACATCGCTACTCATCCTGTGCTCGTAACCTGAGCCCAAGCGCCCAAGCGCCCAAGCGCCCAAGCGCCCAAGCGCCCAAGCGCCCAAGCGCCCAAGCGCGCGAACTCGCCTACGCACATACGCACATACGCGTGCGCCCCCACCCCCGGGGGGGGCCGGCAAAACAGGGCGCCCACCCCCCCACCCCCCCACGCCCCCACGCGCGCGAACCCGCCTACCCACATCCGCAAATCGGCGTGCCCCCCCCCCCCCGGGGCGCCCCGTAAACCCGGCCCCCCGCGGCACATCCCGGCCCATCTCCGCGCGTCCGGGATACGCCGACCGCGAACGTGATGACTTCCGCTGTCCCGGAACGCGCCGCGCGGTGATGATGGGCCCTCGCACGTACGACCCGAACTCGACCACCCGCGCAGGTTCGGGCGGCCCGACCGGCTCGCGGCCGGTGGCCGCGACGCGTGTCGGGATCGAAGGAAGCATGCTCGCAATACACCTGGAAGTGACCGCATGAACCCCTCCCCGACCCCACCGGACCGCGAACCGCACGACCACCGGCCAACCACCACCGGCGACGCGCCCACCACGACCGCCGCCGCGCCGGCCACGACCCCCGCCGAGCCGGCCCTCTCCATCCCCATGGACCTCCCGCACGACCCGATCGAATCCCCCGACGAGTTGGAGCAGTCCACCGGCGTCACGCCGATCGAGCTGTTCTTCGACCTCGTCTTCGTCTTCGTACTCACCCAGGCCACCCACCAGGTGGAGTCCCACCCGGGCTGGTCAGGCCTGTTCCAGGGGATGTTGCCGCTGGCCGCGCTGTGGTGGATGTTCGGCGCGTTCAGCTGGCTGACCAACGCGGTGCGGCCCGACGCGGTGGTGCATCGGCTGCTGCTCGCGCTGACCATGACCGCGTTCTTCGTGATGGGCCTGGACCTGCCCTACGCGTTCGACCCCGACGGCTGGGCGTTCGGACTCGCGTTCCTTGTCGCGGTCGGAATGCACGTCGCGCTGTTCCTGACCGCCGCCGAGCCGTCGGCCCGCGCCGGGATCCTGCGGCTGGCCCCGTTCAACGTGGTCGGCGGCGTACTGATCCTGATCGCGCCGCACCTGTCCGACGTCGGGACCTGGGTGTGCTGGGCCGGTGCCGTGACGGTGTTGTACCTGTCGATGGTGATCGGCCGGATCCGCGGATTCGTGGTCGAGCCGCACCACTTCGTGGAGCGCCACGGCCTGATCATCCTGATCGTGCTCGGCGAGTCGGTCGTGGCGGTCGGCATCGGCGCGGGCGGGCGACCGGTCGACTGGAAGCTCGCGGGGGGCATCCTGCTCGGCATCGCGGTCGCCACCGGCATCTGGTGGACCTACTTCGGCGGTGACGACGAACGCACCGTACGGGCCATGTCGGAGGCGTCGGTGGAGCGCCGGCAGATGCTCGGGTACGTGGCGTTCGGCCTGGCCCACGCGGTGATGATCGCCGGCATCGTGCTGGTCGCGGCCGGCATCTCCGACGGCATCCACCACCTGGGCACCGACACGAACCGCTGGTGGCTGGGCACCGGTGTGGCCGTCTTCCTGCTCGGCCACGCCTGGCATCGCTACGTACTCGGCACCGGCTCGATCGCGGCACGGATCGGCGCGGCCGTCGTGGTCGTACCGCTGACCGCCCCACTGGCCGGCGCCGGTTGGGCCACGCTCGCCACCGCCACGGCCGTACTCGCCGCCATGACCGTGGCGGACCATCTCCTGCAACTCCGCATGGTGATGCCGAGAGAGACGCGGGAACCCAGGGAGCCCGGGGAGCAGCAGCCGGTGGCGACCTGATCCCATCGACCGCGGATCCCATAGGCCGCGGATCCCATAGACCGCGCGCCACCACCACACCTACACGACAGCGGGGGTGTGCCCGAGCCGAAGCCCGGGCACACCCCCGCTGTCACGTTGTCCGGTCGGATCAGACCTCGATCGCCCGGATCACACCTTCACCGTGTCCAGATCCAGATCCGGATCCCGGTCCGGTCGCCGCGACCCGTCCTCGGAGTCCGGCGCCGCGTTCGCATCGTCGTCCCCGAGGTACTTCCGCAGTCCCTCGCCCTCGACGTCGACGTTGGGGATCAGCCGGTTCAGCCAACCCGGCAGCCACCAGGCGGACTTGCCGAGCAGGGCGAGCACGGCGGGCACGATCGTCATCCTGACCACGAAGGCGTCGAACAGCACCGCCGAGGCGAGCCCGAAGCCGATCATCTTGACCATCGAGTCGGGTGCCCCGATGAAGCCGGCGAACACGCCGATCATGATCAGTGCCGCGGCGGTGACCACCCGGGCTCCGTGGCGGAAGCCACTGACCACGGCCTGTCGGGGGCTCTCGCCGTGGACGTACGCCTCGCGCATGCCGGTGACCAGGAATACCTCGTAGTCCATGGCCAGGCCGAAGACGATGCCGACCAGGAAGATCGGCATCATGCTCATGATCGGTCCGGTCTGGTCGACCCCGATCAGGCTGCCGAGCCAGCCCCATTGGAAGACCGCGACGACCGCGCCGAGCGAGGCCACCACCGAGAGCAGGAAGCCGCCGGCGGCCTTGATCGGCACCAGGACCGATCGGAACACCGCCATCAGCAGCAGGATCGCGAGGCCGACGACCAGGGCCAGGTAGGGCAGCAGTGCGTCGTTCAGGCGTTGGGAGAAGTCGATGTTCAGTGCCGGTCCGCCGCCGACCAGGGTGTCCGCACCGGTGCGGGCCTTGGTCCGGTCCGCCGTGTCGCGGATCGCGTGCACCAGGTCCTTGGTGGCGTTGCTGCTCGGCTTCGAGTTCGGCGTGACCTCGATGATGGCGGTGTTGCCCGCCTTGTCGAACGTGGCCTCGCCGACCGAGGCGATGCCCTTGACCTTGCCGAGTGCCTGGGTGACCTCGGCTGCAGCGGCCTTGCCGTTGTTGCTCTTCGCGGCGTCCACCACGACCAGCAGGGGTCCGTTGAAGCCGGGGCCGAAGCTTTCGGTCAGCAGGTCGTAGCCGCGGCGCTGGGTGGTGTCGGTCGACTTGACGCCGTCGTCCGGCAGGCCGAGTTGCATGCTGCCGACGGGGATCGCGAGGGTGCCCAGGCCGAGGACGGCGATCACGAGCACCCGGATCGGGTGGCGCAGGACGAACCGGGCCCAGCGGGTACCCATGTTCGGCTTCTCCGCGGCCCGTCGGTGCACGCTGCCGCCCTCGGCGGCCTCGGCGGCGAGCAGTTCGGCCTTCCGGCGGGCCTTGCGGCCGAAGATGCGCTTGCCCGCGAAGCCCAGGATGGCGGGGACGAAGGTGAGTGCGACCAGTACGGCCACCGCCACCGTCCCGGCCGCGGCCAGGCCCATCTCGGTCAGCATCGGGATGTTGACCACCGCGAGGCCGGCGAGCGCGACGATCACGGTGAGGCCGGCGAAGACCACCGCGGAGCCGGCGGTGCCGACCGCCCGGCCGGCGGCGTCCTCGGGTTCGTGGCCCTTGGTGAGTTCGTTGCGGTAGCGCGAGACCACGAACAGGGCGTAGTCGATGCCCACCGCCAGGCCGAGCATCATGGCCAGGGTCGAGGTGGTGGGGGAGAGGTCGAACACGCCGGCCAGGGCGGTGATGGAGCCGACGCCGACCGCGACGCCGAGCAGCGCGGTGAGGATCGGCAGGCCCGCGGCGACCAGGCCGCCGAAGGTGATGACGAGGACGACGGCTGCGATCGCGATGCCGACGATCTCGCCGTTGCCGGGACCGGAGTCGTCCTGGAGCGCGTCGCCGCCGATCTCGACGGTCAGGCCCGCGTCGCGGCCCTTCTGCGCGGCGTGTTCGAGGTTGTCGCGGGTGGCGTCCTTCAGCGTGTCCCCGGAGACCTGGTACGACACCGCGGCGTAGGCCGTGGTGTGGTCCTTGCTCACCGTGCCCGCCGTGTACGGGTCGTCGGCGGCGGCCACCTGGTCGCTGCCCTTGAGCGCACCGACGACCTGCTCGACGGCCGCCTTGTTCTTGGCGGAGTCGATCTGCTGGCCGGCGGGGGCGCGGAAGACGATCCGCGCGCTCGCGCCGTCGGCCGCCGCCTCGGGCATGCGCTCGCCGAGCAGGTCGACGGCCTTTTGCGCCTCGATGCCGGGCACGGTGAACGGCTTGGCGGCGGGCGAGGACGCGTTGGCGGCGCCGAACCCGACGAGGGCGATGATCGCCACCCAGAGCAGGACGACCAGGCGTCGTCGCCGGAAGGCGCTCCGGCCGAGTCGATACAGGAAAGTGGCCATGAAAGGGGTCTCCAGGCTCATGCGAGTCGGGACTGAACGGGGCGGGACGTGTGGCATCGACCCGACGACACGTGTCGAAACCGCCGGGTTGGAAATGCGTGACGAAAAGGAGAAACAGAGACAGGGCAGATGAGGGCATGTGCGAGCAGGTCGCGGCCCCGTCCGGCCGAGCATTTTTACTAGCCGGACAGTAGAAAGTATTCACCGCGATCAACCCCGCGGACGTCCTTCGGAGGTTCTGGCCGCGCGTACTACGTGGGGCGTAGTTTCTACTGGCCGTACAGTAGAAATAGTCTTCGAGGCAGGTCTTGGAACCAGATCTCGGTAGTAGGTCTCGGAAGCGGGACCCGGAAGCGGGACCCGGAGGCAGGGCCCGGGAGCAGGTCTCGGAAGCAGGTGCCGTGCGGGGACGCGAAGGCGTTCACCGCCACCGGGGAAGGATGCGCGCGTGACCGGTCAACGAGGCGACACCCGGCGCCGCGTCCGGGATGCCGCACTGACGCTGTTCGCCGAACGGACCTACGGCGCGACCCGGCTCCAGGACATCGCCGACGCGATGGGTGTGACCAAGGCCGCCCTCTACTACTACTTCCACACCAAGGAAGAGATCCTCGCCGACCTGGTCGAGCCGGCCGTCGAGGAGTTGGAGGCGATCCTCGACCGGGCCGAGGGGCACGGCTTCTCACCCGCCGCGACCCGTGATCTGCTCGTCGCGATGGGCGAGTTGTACGCGCGGGATCGGCGTCTGCTCACGGTGTTGATGTTCGACCGTACCTTCCGGGCCCAGCCCGTGCTGGGCGCGCGGGTGTTGGCTTGCCGGCGGCGTACCCAGCGGGCGTTGAACCGGGGCGACGCCGAGGACACGATGGTCGGCGAGGTACGGGCGCTGGCCGCGCTGGCGGCCCTCACCGTTCCGCTGGCCGCGTTGGAGGGGTACGAGGACCTGCGGCCGCTGGTCGGGCCGTCGGTCGCGGCCGCATGCGCCGTGCTGGGGATCCGGCCGCCGCGCGCCCGGGCGGGGGCGGCGGCCGTCGGCTCGACGGCTTCGGAGTAGCCGGGCGTCGGATCGACGTGGGGCGCCTGCGACCGGGCGGGCCGTGTTCGCTCCGGTCCGTGCGGTTCCGTTCCGTTTCGTTCGAGTCCGCTCGGTTCCACCGGCCCTTGGCCTCGGCGTAATGCCGGTGGCCGATTCCGGTTGGCGCAATAAAGTTCGGCGTCATGGACGTGACACCGCTTTCCGTGTCGGCCTTCGTGGTTGCCGCCGTCGCGGTCATGCGGCTCGCGGCGTTGGCCGACGCGAACCTGAAGGCGCGGGAGGCGCGGAAGTCGTGGGCCCTGCTCGGGTACGACCGCCGGGCCGCCGGTTGGGACCCGTGCCTCGTGTACTGGGATCCGCTGCCGATGACCCACGAGGTGCTCGACGTGCCCACCGCTCCCGACGCACCCGACGCCGTTGGCGACCGCCTCGCCAATGGCCATCCATTCATCAATGGCCGCTGGGCCGACCGGAGTTGGTTGAGTGTCCCGGGCCCGTTCTTCATCGGCGCGGGCGGTGTGGGCCCGGACGCCCGGATGGCCGCCGCCCATTTCCTGGCCGACGACGGGGGGCTGTCCTTCGTCCACCGCCAACCCCGCACGCCGCGCGAGGTATGCGACTTCCTCGGCGTGGCCGCCATCGGGCCGGCCGGCGGTTGCGGGTGGGACGGGGACGAGTACTGGACCCCGGCGGCGGTGCGCGCCTGGTGGGCCGACCGGGATCGGGTCCGCGCCTGGATCGACGCGCGGCTCGCCGATCCCGATCCGGCGTACCACGACCCCGCGACGCTGCGGGCCTTCGCGGCCCATCTCGACCACGGCCTCGAGGACTATCTGCGCGGGTACCTGTTCTGGCTGATCACGGGCCGACAGCCGACCCGCCACGATCCGCTGCCGCCGTTGTGAGGCGCGGGCTCACGATGTCCGGACGGGTGGCCCAACCCTGAGGCGGGTCGGCGGGCGCCGCTCACCGATTCCCCTCCGCGGCGGCGACCAGACGCTCGATCGCGGCGACGACATACGCGGCGTGCGCCCGTACCCGCGGCCGCAGTTCGTCCCATCGATCCCGCTCGATGCCCAGGTAGCCGGCCCTGGCCCGGTCGAGCGGCGCCCGGTGCTCGACCGGGAGTCGCCCGAGGGCCCAGTCGGCGGCCCGGTCCTTCGACTCGATGGCGCCGGTCGCGAGCGTGGTCCAGATCCGGGCGAGGGTCAACAACACGTTGCGGGTGTCGGATTCGAGTTCGTCGAGCAGGTCCGGGATGCCGGCGACGACGGCCCGTTCCAGGTCCCGCCGCGGAACCGGATCGAGGACCTCGTGCGGCGCCGGCCCGAGCAGCGCGACCCCACCCATCGACACCATCGTGAGCAACGGCGCGAGATCCGGATCCACCGTCGGCCCCGGTGTCTCCCCACGCTCGTACGCGTCGCGCAGCCACTCCCCGTACTGGAACTCGCGTCGCGGCGGATATCGCCACGGCCGCACCTCGTCGTGCACCACGACGGTCAACTCCACGGGCCGTGCGGGCCCGCCCCGCGCCCGCGTCCCGGAGATCTCCAACAGCCCGTCCACCAGGGCCCGTCGCTGCCCGAGGGTGGTGGCCCGGCGCACCACGACGAGCACGTCGAGATCACTGTCCGGCCGCAACCCACCCGCCACGGCGGACCCGTGCGGGTAGGCCCCGACGACGTCGTCCCCCAACACCGCCCGCACCAGCCGAACGACACCCTCCCAGCCATCCGCGGCGTTCAGCGAAGACACTCCGGGTCGGGCTCGGCGAGTCGTCACGGTCGCGGTTCCTCTCGTATGCCTCCACCCATGCCTCTGCCTCTACCTCTGCCTCTGCCTCTACCTCTGCCTCTATCTGTGCGTATCTTCTCCATCATCGCCGGTGGTGCCGACAACGCCGTGGTGGGGAAGGGGGCCGGGTATGGAGCGTTCCGAGCTTGCGACGGTGCCGCCGTGGCGACGCACCGGCATTCGACACTTTCCGCATGCCGCCACGGTGCGGGGGGTGTGGTGGGTGCTGCGCCTCAATGTCTTTCCGGATCATCCGATGTTCACGCTGTTCGTCGACGGTGCGCGGCGTTTCGACTTCGACGACTCCCCGCCGTACTGGGACCTTTGGGCCGAACCGACGGTTCCGCCGCTGCCGGCCGAGGCCGTCGAGGCGGCGTTGGCGCCCGTGCGGGACTTCGTGGCGTACGGCAGCGAGGTGGGGCGTCCGTGTGACAACGTCTTCTGCTGCGGATGAGGCCCGGACGTCCGCCGTTCGGCCGATCCGGCGGCCCGGTTGCCCGGTGATTCGGTGCGTGGGCGCGGGAGTTCACACCACCCGTACGTCCACACCCAGGTCGCGTAGCCGCTCGACCGCCTCGGTCGGGGCGTCCGCATCGGTGATCACCATGTCGAGGTCGGTCACCGGACAGACGTGACCGAGGCCGGTACGGCCGAACTTGGCCCCGGCGCAGACCGCGACGATCCGCTGCGCCGAGGCGATCATCGCCTGTTTGACCGGGATTTCGTCCAGATTGTGGGCGGTCAGCCCGTGCTCGACGGAGATGCCGCAGACGCCGAGGACGGCGGTGTCCACCCGCAGTGTGCGCAGCGAGTTCTCGGTGAGGGGGCCGCTCAGGCTGAGCGCGCCGGGGGCGCTCCGGCCGCCCGGGACGAGCAGTTGTACGTCGGGCGCGTCGCCGAGGACCCGGGCCGCGTGCAGGTCGAGTGGGACAACGGTGACCCGGCGGCGGGCCAGGATGCGGGCGATGGCCAGGCCCGTGGTGCCGCTGTCCAGGATCAGCGATTCGCCGTCGGTGACGAGCGAGTCCAGCTCCGCGGCGATGCGGCGTTTGCTCTCGGTCGCCTCGTGCTCCCGGACGCCGAACGGCGGTACCTCGCCGCGCAACATCAGGCTCACCGCGCCGCCCCGCACCCGGCGCAGCACACCGCGCTCGGCGAGTTGGTCGAGGTCGCGGCGGATGGTCATCTCGGAGCAGCCGGTCTCTGCGGCCAGCTCCGCGACCGTGACGCGCTCCGTCGTACGCATCCGTTCAATGAGCGTTTGTTGACGTTCCGCACTTTCCATGCGTTCAATCAAACGTATCGGATGTTCGAAAGTCAACGGAGGGAGCGCCCATGGGTACCCGATGGATCGTCTTCGACTTCGGCGGGGTCATCTGTGTCCCGCCCTCCGACGCGGCGAGCGAGGTCCTGGCCGGTGTTGTCGGGGTGACGGCGGCGCAGTTGTGGCCGGCGTACTGGCCGGATCGCATCGACTACGACGCGGGCACGCTGGATGCCGCCGGGTTCTGGCACGGGGTGTGCGCCCGGTTGGGCCGTGCGACGCCGGACGCGGCCCGGCTCGACCGGCTGGTGGCCGCCGACCTCGCGGTCTGGATGGACATGAACCAGGACACTCTCGACCTGTTGGCCGAGTTGGCCGCGTTGGCCGAACCGGCGGGCGACGCCGCTCCCGGCCTCGCGCTGCTCTCGAACGCGCCGATCGAAATGGCCCGGCACATCGAGGAGCAGGACTGGTCACGGCTGTTTCGGCACCGGGTGTTCAGCGCGGACCTGGGCCTGGCCAAGCCCGACGCGCGTATCTATCTCCACCTGTGCGAACGGCTCGACGCGCGCCCCGACCAACTGTTGTTCATCGACGACCGACCGGAGAACCTGACGGCGGCCCGGGCCCTGGGCATCGAGTCCCTCCACTACACGGACACTCCGACGCTGCGCGCCGACCTCGCCCGGATCGGGATCACCGCTGCCGCTTCGCCGCACCTGTAGCGTCCCCGAGCCCGCCGGGGCGGGGTCGCCGGGCCCGGTGCGCTTCGGAGAGTGGGCGCACCGGGGCCCGGCGTGGGCGGGGTCGGCTACAGGCGGGGGTCACGCCTGCTTGGCTTCGATTTCCAGGACGATGGTGATCTTGTCGCCGACCGCCGCGCCCGCCGCACCGCCGGTGACGCCGAAGTCGCTGCGGCTGATCTCGGTGGTGGCGGTGAAGCCGGCGACCGGGCTACCGTCGAAACCGGTGCCGAAGCCGTTCAGTTCGAGCTCGAGGGTGACCGGCTTGGTCACGCCGCGCAGGGTCAGGTCGCCGTCGACCTGGTAGACGAGCGCGGACTCGGCACGCACACCGGTGGAGGTGAAGGTCAGCGTCGGGAACCCGTCCGTGTCGAGGAAGTCCTCGTTGCGGATGTGGTCGTCGCGCATCTTGTTGTTGCTGTTGACCGACGCGGTCTCGATGGAGGCGGTGACCGAGGACTCCAGCGGGTTCTCGGCGGTGACGATCGAGCCCTCGAAGGTGTCGAAGCGCCCGCGGACCTTGGCGACACCGAGGTGACGTACCGAGAACGAGACGTCCGAGTGGACCGGGTCGATGGTCCAGTTGCCCGCGATGTAGCCGGGGATGGTCTCGACGGAGGTGGTCATGGGAACTCCTTGGAAGTGTTGCGGTGGCGTGGACCGGCCCGCCGCGATGTTCCGCGGCGGGTTTGTTGAACGCTCAGCAACATAGCACCCGTAAGTTGAGGATTCAACAAGTCTTATGCTGTTCCCATGAACGACGACGATCGGCTGACCGCCTCCGAGCGCGAGATCTGGCGCTCGTACTTCACCGGGACCAGGGAACTCGCCGCCCATCTGGACCGGCGGATGCGCCGCGAGGCGGGCATGCCGATGACGTACTTCGAGATCCTGGGCCTGCTCGCCGAATCGCCGGATCATCGAATGCGGATGAGCGAACTGGCCGCCGCGTCGTTGTCGTCCAGTAGCCGGCTGTCACACGCCGTGACGGCCATGGAGAAGTCCGGATGGGTCTCCCGGGGCCCCGCCGAGGGGGATCGGCGGGGCTGGGTCGCCCGTCTGACCGGCGCCGGCCTGGCCGCCCTGGCGGAGGCCGAACCGACCCACGCGGCCACCGTGCGGGAACACGTGTTCGACATGTTGACGCCTCGCCAGGTGGCCTCGATGGCCGAGATCGGCCGGACCATCCGGGACGGCCTGAGCGGGGTCTGCGCGAGCGCCCGGGCGGAGGCGGCGGGGGTGGACGGCTCCGAAGCCGAGGTCGGGACCGAAGCCGAGATCGGGACCGAGGTCGGAGCGGGCGCCGGCTCCAGGGTCGGTGCCGGGGTCGATGTCGGTGTTGGTGTCGGTGTCGAGATGGAGGAGATCGACACCGGGATGGACTGTCCGCTGGACGGCGCGGAGTAGGCCGGGATGGGCGGGGGAGGCCGGGTGTTCCGGCCCGCCGACCCCTAACCGTGTGCCCGTGTGCCGATCACGACCGTGGCGTACAACTCCTCGGACTCGACCACTCGCGCACGCAGGCCGGCGGCGCGGAACACCTCGACCGTCAGCGCCGTCTGCCGCTCGCTGGTCTCGACCAGCAGCCCGCCGCCGGGGGCGAGCCAATCCGGCGCCGCCGCGGCGACCCGACGTTGCACGTCCACGCCGTCCGAGCCGCCGTCCAGCGCCACCCTGGGCTCGTGGATCCGGGCCTCCGAGGGCAGCAGTTGGATGTCCTCGGTGGGCACGTACGGGGTGTTGGCGATCAGGACGTCGATCCGGCCGCGCAACGACGCGGGCAACGGTTCGTACAGGTCGCCCTCGTACACCCGATCCGCCGCGATGTTGCGCCGCGCGCACCGCACCGCGGCCGGGTCGATGTCGGCGGCGTACACCTCGACGCCGGCCACCTCGGCCGTCACGGCCGCGCCCAACGCGCCCGAGCCGCAGCACAGGTCGACCACGACCGCCCCCGGACGGGCCAGCGCGACGGCCTGTTCGACCAGGAACCCGGTACGCCGGCGCGGGACGAAGACGCCCGGGTCGACGGCGATCCGCAGGTCGCGGAACTCGGCCCAGCCGAGCACGTGTTCCAGCGGGAGGCCGGCCACCCGGCGATCCACCATGGTGGCGAGTTCGGCCGGATCGCCGGCGGTGGAGACGAGCAGCCGTGCCTCGTCCTCGGCGAATACACAACCGGCGGCACGAAGCGTGGCAACGATGGGGGTCATCGAGGAAACCGAGGACATCGGGAACGGTGTGGCGGAGGAATCCGACATGAGAGCCTTGGAGCCTTTCGGGATGCCGAAGGGTGCTCTCGCGGGCTCACCTATGCCAGGAGGCCGCACGGTCGTGGAAGGAGAGCACCCGACCTGACACAGCGGTAATGGGTCCCACCTCCTCGACGTCGAGTCCGATCCGCGCCCCGAACCGGGCGCGGCGGCAACACTACCCGACGGGGGTCGGCGCGTACGCCGGGGTTGCGTGGCGTACGCCGCCGGTCGTGCCGCGTACGCCGCCGGCCGTTCACGTACGCCCCACCCGTGCCGCTACGCCGGAGGCAGGGGCGTTCGCGCCGGTGGTGCGTCGACCGTTTCGCCGCGCCGATCGACGGCGACCAGGACCAGGCCGGCCAGGACGAGCGCGCCGGTGCCCAGGAAGCCCGCCGGGTAGCCGGTGGCGCCGATCACCACGCCGACGCCGACCGCGCCGATGCCCATGCCCGCGTCGAAGGCGAGGTTCCACAACGCGCTCACCCGACCGAAGTCGTGCGGGCCGACCCGCTCGAACATCAGCGACTGGGTGACGTTCTGGGCCACCCCGAAACCGGTGCCGAACACGGCGGCGCCGACGAGTACGGTGACCGGATCGGCCGGGCGGGCCAGCAGCGCAACGCCGATCGCGACGGCCGCGATCGAGGGGCCGAACAGCCGGGCGTGGCCGTGCCGATCGCCGAAATGCCCGGCCCACCAGCGGGCCGCCGGCGTGGTCGCGGACTGGACCAGCATGGCGATGGTCACCAGGGTCAACTCACTCGACGACACCGCGAGCGGCAGGAACGTCACGACCACCCCCGCCGCCAACGTGCAGCCCGCGAACGTCACGGCGGGCCGGGCCAGCGCACCGGTCCGCAGTCCGCCCAACACGCCGCCGCGCGCACCCGAGGGCGCGGGCCGGTTCGTGGGCAGCGCGATCGCGGCGCCGAGCGCGCCCATGCAGCACGCGGTCGCGATCGCGAACACGGCGATGTAGCCCAGGTGTTCGCTCATCCACAGGCCGAGGGGCAGGCCCAGGATGCCCGGGACGCCGACCGCCGCGCCGTACAACCCGAGCCCTTCGCCGCGCCGTTCGGCCGGAACCAGCTCGGCGGCCAGCGCGGTGCCGACCACCATCACGATGCCGAGCCCGGCCCCGCGCAGCAGACACACCCCGACCACCAGCGGCACCGCGGCCGACCACGCGAGCGCCATCGTGGGCGAGCCCAGCAACACCAACCCGAGTACGAACACCGCCCGATAGCCGAACCGGGCCGTCAACGCGGGCACCGCGACCTCGGCCGCCACGGTCGACACCATCAACGCCCCGGTGACCACCCCGGCCGCCCCGGCACCGGAGCCCGAGCCCGAACCGTCGGCCACATACAGCGGAACGACCGACAGCAGCAGATAGAAGCCGACCATCGCACCACAGGCGGCGACGATCGTGGCCACCATGGCCCGGGTCAGGATCGGCCCGGGCGACCCCCGGTCGAGCGAACACTGCACAGGCGCGGTCATGCAAATCCCTCCGAACTTCGGCCCGATCCGACACCACCGACACTGCCGCTCGCACCCCCGACCCCACATCGGGCAAACTCCCCGATCGGTCCGCGAAGTTGCCCTAGACGACTTGCCCACGCCGGCCGGCGCCCACGGATGGGTACCGCTCCGGGCCGGATCACGACGCGGCGGGCGGGACGGGCGGCGGTGACATGCTGGGGGCGTGGACAACGACCGGGGTGAGCGGGGCGGGCCGGGCCTGGTGGGGCGGGTCCGGGAATTGGACGTGTTGGGGCGGGCCTGGGAGGGGGCCGGGGCACAGGGGGCGCTCGTCGTGCTCGTTCGCGGCGACGCGGGGATCGGGAAGTCGCGGCTGGTCGAGGAGTTCGCGGCGGGGGCGCCGGCGCGAGCCCGGGCCCGGGTGGTGCGCGGCGGGTGTCTCGACATGGGGCCGGACAACCTTCCGTTCGGGCCGTTCGTCACCGCGCTCCGCCGGCTGACGCGCGACCTCGGGACGGGCGCGACCGCCGCGCTCCTGCCCGCCGCCGGCCGCCGGGGGCTGGCCCGGCTGTTGCCCGAACTCGGCGATCCCATACCCGAGTCCGATCCCGAGCTGGGGCGGGCGCGGTTGTTCGAGGAGGTCCTGATCCTGCTGGAGCGGGCCGCCGAGAAGCGCCCGCTCCTGCTCGTCCTGGAGGACCTGCACTGGGCCGACCGCTCCACCTGCGAACTGCTCGCGTTCCTGGCCCGCAACCTCGACCAGCCCGGCGTACTCGTGCTCGGCACCCACCGCCCGGTCGCCCCGCACGGCGACGAGCCGTTCGCCGCGCTCCCCGGCCTGCTCGCCCGGCTCCCCAACACCCGTACCCTCGACCCGGCTCCGCTCGGCCGCGCCGAGGTGGCCCGCCAACTCGCCGACCTGATCGGCCGGCCGCCGGATTCCCGACACGTGGAACGTGTCCTGTGCCGCAGCGAGGGCAACCCGCTGTTCGTCGAGGCCCTGGCGAGCACCCGGGGCGAACCCGACGCGGGCACCGCCGGCGAACCCCCGGCCTCGCTGCGCGAGTTGCTGCTGGCGGGCGTACACCGCGTCGGCCCGCCCGGCCGTCGCCTCCTGCGTATCGCGGCCGTCGCCGGTACCACCGTAGGCCACGCTCTCCTGCACACGATCAGCGCTCCCGACGCCGCGACACCCATCCCGGATCCGGATCAGGCCGCCGGCGATATCGACGACGCGCTGCGTGCCGTGATCGACGCCCGGATGCTGCTTCCGACCGGCGACGGCTACACGTTCCGGCACACGCTGATCCGCGACGCGGTCTACCACGACCTCCTTCCGGGCGAGCGGATCCGGCTGCATGCCCGGTGCGCACGGGCGCTGACGGCCGACCCCGCGCTCGCGCCCGAGGGCCGGGCCGCCGCCGAATCGGCCGCGCACTGGTACGCCGCCGGGGACCGGTCCCGCGCCTTCGCCACCGCCTGGCGCGCGGCGGGCGCGGCCGGTGCGGCCTGTGCCTACGCCGAGCGGCTGGCCATGTTGGAACGTGTCCTGGACCTGTGGGACGCCGTTCCCGACCCGGCGGGGGACGTGGGCGCGGACCGGATCCGCGTGCTCGAACTCGCCGCCGACGCCGCCGCCCACGGCGGCGCCGCACACCGCGCCGAGACCCTGCTCACCGAGGCCCTGCACCTGCTCGACCCGGCCCGGGAGCCCGAACGCACGGCCCTGGTCCTGGCGAGCCGGGCCGCCGCGCGGGAGCACACCGGCGGGGACGCGCTCCCCGACCTGGAGCGAGCGGTGGGTCTGGCCGGCGGCGACGAGGCGATGCCGGTGCGGGGCCGGCTGCTCGCGTCTTTGGCCGGCATCCTCGCCGCGCGTGGCCGGGACGCGGATGCCGACGAGTACGCCCGCGACGCGCTCCGGCTCGGCGAGGCGGCGGCGGACCCCTCGGTCCGGGCCCGGGCCCTGACCACGTCGGCGATGTTGGCCGCCCGGCACGGCGAACTCGCGGACGCGGTTGGGCTGTACGGGCGCGCCGCGCACATCGCCCGGGACGCCGGGTGCGACGACGACCTGCTCGCCGCGATCGCGGGCGAGGCGGACGCGCTCCAGGCGGCGGGCGAACACGAGCGGGCCGCCGAGGTGGCCCGGCGGGGTGTGGCCACCGCGCGCGACCTGGGCCTGGCCCGCTCGCGCGGAACGCTACTGGCCGCCAACCTCGCCGAACCGCTGGTCTCGCTGGGCCGCTGGGCGGAGGCGGTGGAGATCGTGACCGACGCGATCGCCCTGGACCCACCGCCGGTGTATCGGGCCTGGTTGTACGTGGTGCGCGCCGAACCGGCCGCCGCCGTCGGCGCGCACGACGTGGCGGCCGACGCGTTGCGCGAGGTCCGGGCCGCGCTGGGGGCTCCGCACGGGCAGGAGACGTGCCTGGAGGTGGACGTCCTGGCCTGCCGTCTCGCCTTCGCGCGCGACGATTTGGTCGAGGCGGAGTGGCTCGCCGCCCACATCCTGGCCGACCACGATCTCACGCTGAGTCGACGCTACGCGTGGCCATTCCTGGTGGTCGCTCAACGGATCGCGCAAATCCGCCTCGCCCAAACGCTACGCGCACCGGCCACCACAGCCGAAATCACCGCGCACCTGGCCCGACTCCGACTACTGGCCGCCAAATTGCCCACTGCAGGCCGCCTCCAAGCAGCCCACCGAAACACGTTCGAAGCCGAGGCCGGCCTGGCCACCTGGCCCGACGCGATCGCAGCCTGGCAGGAGATCGGCCAACCCCACGCCCTGGCCGACACCCTCCTGAGCGCGGCAACGGCGTCCCTGACCACAGGAAACCGACCCACGGCCGCCACCTACCTCCAACAGAGCGCAACCCTGGCCAACCAACTGGGCGCCACCCCACTGCAAACCCGAATCACCGACCTGTCCACCCGCAGCCGCCTCCCGACAACCCCCGAAGCCCCCACCCCATCCACCAACACCCGAACCCAACTGGGCCTGACCGCCCGCGAATTCGAGGTCCTGTCCCTGCTGGCCCAAGGTCACACCAACCGCCAAATAGCCGAACTCCTCTTCATTTCCACCAAAACCGCCGGAACCCACGTCTCCAACATCCTCACCAAACTCCCCGCAAAATCCCGCACACAAGCCGCCACCCTGGCCCACCACCTCAACCTATTCCCAGCCCCCCACAACCTCGCCCCATAAGCGCACCAAATACCCAAAACCTCCCCAAATCACCCAATCCTCCGAGAACCCGTTGTCCTACCGAAAGCCGCGAATCGCGAACCGGCACTGAATTGCGCGGAATCCCGCCGAAGATGACGCACGAACCGATCGGTCGGTGTCGGTAAATGCGCTGTCGGCCTGCGAGTTGCGCGGGAGCAGCGACCCCTTCAGCACCGCGAACAGGTCCGCGCGGTTTGGGCCTGGCCTCGGTCCGCAACGCCGCCGGGTTCACAGTCCCTCGGATCACCCGTCGGCACGCTGTCGTAGCCCTCTACGTCACCGGTTCGGTCGTCGCACAGGATCTGGTGTGTCTCTGGGACAGTTGCCTGTTCGTCGGCGGGTCTTTGACCGTCCGGAACCTTCTCGCGACTTCGCTGTACGACCCGGCCGCCCTCGTCGTCAAGGGGCCGGTGTCCGTACATACCTGGCTCGAGATGGGCGGCCGGGGTTGTATCTACTTCGCCGGCAAACCAACGATCGACACCTGTATTCGCGGGCACCTGAACGAGTACGCCGAGGGAGCCAATGCCGCTGTCCACCTCGGCGGGGCAGGCAAGGTCGCCGGCGTGGCGGAGGCGGTGCTCCCCGAGTTCCTCTACGAGGACAGATTCTGCAAAAACCTGGATATCCTGAAGGCGGTGCTCGACGGCAGGCCAGTCCTGCGGTAGGCACCCGGTTCGGGGTCCCCGCGAACGCATGGACCCCGACCAGCCCGCCCGCCGTTTGAGGACCCCAAGCAGCCCCGGGCTCACCACCCGGCGCGGCAAGCCCATCGTGCCCGCACCGCAGCCGATCCCTCAGTGTTCCCCATCCCTCCAGCCCGTCCGGCGTTTGAGGACGCCAAGCAGCCCCGGACTCACCACACGGCGCGGCCGGCCCACCGTGCCCCGCACCGCAGCCGATCCCTCAGCGTCCCCAATCCCTCCAGCCCGTCCGGCGTTTGAGGACGCCAAGCAGCCCCGGACTCACCACACGGCGCGGCCGGCCCACCGTGCCCCGCACCGCAGCCGACTCGCCAACGTCCCCCATCCCTCCAGCCCGTCCGGCGTTTGAGGACGCCAAGCGGTCCCGGGCTCACCACACGGCGCGGCCGGCCCATCGTGCTCCGCACCGCAGCCGACCAGCCGGCAGCACCAACGCCGGCCCGTCGGGCATTTGAGGACGCCAAGCAGCCACGCGCGCGCAGCGGGACGCGCCGCCCACGCCGACCCCTACGGCCACCGATGCCCCGCCGCGCCGCCATCCCAACCCCGCGGCCGGCCCCGGACATCCAACAGGTCCTCCACGAACTCCGGCACCCGCAGGCCACCCTCGGCGTCCCGCGCGCTCCGCGCATCACCCGCACCGTCCGCCCCCCGCCGACGGTCGATCGACCTGACGTTCTCCCACGCCCAGGCCTCCGTCCCCGCCATACGATGGTGCATCGCCGAAACGCAGCGCCGCAGCACCAGATCCGTAGCCGGATTCGCCAACGCCGCCGCGCTCTTGCCCCCCTGCAACTCCCGGCGCGCGCTCAGGAAGTCGGCCACCCGATCCTGGATCCGCGCGGCCACCGCCGATTCCGCGTGCGCACGACCCACATGCTCCGTGTACGCCAGCACACCCACCAGGTCGGTGGCCACATCCGCCCCGGAACCCGCGCTGTCCCGCGACGCGTAGTAGTCGCTGGTCCAAGAGACCACGTCCGCCTGGGCGTTTCGCACATCGTCATACGCCGCGCCGTCCCGAATCATCACCGGCAGCTCCCCGCCCGCCATGTACTCGTCCAGCAGCAGACACGGGAACTGCCCACAGGCGAACCGCCGATGCCGCACATACGCCTCGACCCCACCGGCGTGATCCCGCCTCGCCGTGCGCGGCCCGCCCGGCGGACGCGGCAACACGTGTCGCAGCGTCTCCAGACCCTCGACCACGAACCGCTCGCGCCAGTCCGCACTCATGGCCGGATACACCCGCCCCAGGATGTCCGCGAGTGCCCTCGCCATCGGCCCGGCGGCGGGATCGACGCGGCCAGTGCGGTACACCGGCTCGACCTGGGCCGTCAGGTGCTCCCGGCCGGTTGCGGTGCGTTCGTCCGGTTCGGCGTAGCGGTCGTGCGTGAGGAACTGCCAGGCGATGAACTGCGCGTACAGCACCAGCCGGTCGGGCTCGGCGTCGGGGTGCGTATAGGCCGCGAGGTCCCCGAGCCGCGCGCCGACCAGCCGTTTCTCCGCGTCGGCGTGGTCGAGCAGGTCGTGGCGTCGGGCCCAGTCGAGCAGCCGGCGTTCCGCCTCGGGCGCGTGCGGATTGCGGTCGAGGGCGAACGGCAGCGGTATTCGCGGGGGGTGTGCCTCGACCATGGGGACTCCATTCGTCGTCGAAGGGTGGTGCGGCTCCGGCGGTTCCGCGCCTGCGAACCTTCCCGGCCACCACCGGCTCCCGAACGCGACGATGCCGGCGTCCGAGGCTTCGCACACCGATATCGTCCTATTCACTTCACGGTGTTCGTCGATCTGCTATGGATCGCCCGAATCACCGTCGCCGGAACGGATATCGACGCGAATGCCGGCACCCCCATCGGTCAGGACGGAAGCAACACCCCCACCAGTTCCCCGAATTCCTCCGGCGTCAGGATCCGCACGCCCAGTTGCTCCGCCTTGGCCCGCTTGGATCCGGCCTTGTCCCCGGCGACCACGAGCGCCGTCTTCTTGGACACCCCGGACGAGGCGGTACCACCGGCGCGTTCGATCAACTCGTTCATCTCGTTGCGCGACAGCGCCGCGAGCGCACCCGTCATCGCCCCGGTCACCACGACGGCCATACCCGCAAGCGGCCCGGCCCCACCCGCGTCGCCCGGCTCCGGGCCCGCCTCGCCACCCACGCCCGAAATCACACCCGCACCCACACCCGCATCCGGCACGACCCCGGGCTCGCTCATGTTCACCCCGGCGGCCACCAACTTGTCGATCACATCCCCGAGTTCGGCCAGTTCCGCGACGATCACCGCCGCCTTCCCGGGCCCGATCCCCTCGACCTGCGCCATCGCCTCCACGTCGGCCGCGCGGATCGCGTCCATCGTGCCGAAGTGGCGGGCGATCCGCCGGGACATCGAGCGCCCGGTCAACCGCACCCCCAGCGCGCACAACACCCGGTTCAGCGGCTTGGTCCGGGCCGCCTCGATGCCCGCCATCAGCCGGTCGGCGATCTTGTCGATCCGGTCCAGGGCGAGGAACTGTTCGCGGGTGAGGGTGAACAGGTCGGCCACGTCGGCGACCGCACCGGATTCGATCAGTTGCGTGACGATCCGGCCGCCGATGCCCTCGATGTCGAGTTGGTCGCGGCCCACCGCGTACAGGATCCCGGCGTGCAGCCCGCACGCGCGGCCCTGGGCACACCGCCACCGCTGCTGCGAAGTGTCCACCTCACCGCCGCACTTGGGACACGCGGTGGGGAACTCGATCGGCGTCTCGGCACCGGTGCGCGCGTGCACCAAGGGGGCCTCCACGCGCGGGATGATGTCGCCCGCCTTGTACACGCTGACCGTGTCGCCGATCATCAGCCCACGCCGCTCGATGTCGGCCGGGTTGTGCAGGGTCGCGAAGCCGACGACGCTGCCGTCGATCTCGATCGGGTCCAGGATCGCGCGCGGCGCGATCACCCCGGTGCGGCCGACCGCCCAGTCGACCCCGAGGAGCCGGGTGATCTTGTGCACGGCGGCCGGCTTGTACGCGATCGCCCAGCGCGGCGCGCGGGTGCCGCTGCCGGCCTCGGCCTGGTCGGCGGCGGCGTCGGCCTTGATCACCACACCGTCGATCCCGAACGGCAACTCGGCCCGCAGCGCCGCGATTTCGTCCACCGCCGCCTGGACCTCGGCGATCGTGGCGCACACCCGAAGCCGCGCCGCGGTACGCCCGGTGGTCAGCACGCCCAGCGCCCCCACCCGGGCCATCACCGCCGAGTGGTCGGCGGTGCGCAACTCGGCCGCGAACGTGCTCTCGTCGTCGGGCAGCGGCAGCGCCACGTAGCCGAAGAAGGTCATCGGGATCACGTACGGTCGGTCCTTGGCCCGCAGCGTGCCGGCCGCACCGCCGCGCGGATTGGCGAACACGCTCGCGCCGTACTCCCGGCGGATCTCGTTGGCCGCCTCGAACTGCTCGGCGGTGAGCAGGACTTCGCCGCGCACCTCGATCGAGACCGGCTCGGCCAACCGCTCGGGCAGACCGACGATGGTACCGATCGCGTGCGAGACGTCCTCCCCGGCGATGCCGTCGCCGCGGGTGATCAGCCGGTCGAGCCGGCCCTCGCGGTAGCGCACCGCGACCGCCAGGCCGTCCATCTTCGGCTCGACCGTCAGCGCCGCCGGCGCCCGCCCCAGCCGGCGCTCCAACGACGCGGCCCACGCGGTCAGCCCCTCCGGGTCGAACACGTTGTCCAGGCTCAGCATCGGCACCGTGTGCGGCACCTCCCCGCCGGGCAGCGCGCCCGCGGCGACCTTGCCCACCGGCGACTCGGCGACCGCGTGCTCGGGGTGCGCCCGTTCGTACGCCTCGATTCCGCGCAGCAGCCGGTCGTAGGTGTCGTCGTCGACGGTGGACTCGGCGCCTCCGTAGTAGGCCCGCGCGGCGTCGGCGACGGCCGCGACGGCCCGGGTGTACGCGTCGAAGTCGGCGAGAACGGCGGCCGGCGCCGGGGAGTCGATCATGCGTACATGCTCTCGAACAGGACCGACATCACCCCGCACCGATATCACCCCACGGGCACCTCCGCCGCCCCCGGGCCCGCCCGCAGACCCGCCGTCAGGCTCAGCGTCACCGTGATCGACATCCCCGCCATCACCACCATCGCGGTGCTCGGCGACGTCACCTGCGCGATCCCGCCCGCGAGCGACGCACAGACGCCCTGCATCGCCACCATCCCGGACGCGTGCAGCCCCAGCGCCTGGCCGCTCAGCTCGTCCGGCGTCATGGCCATCAGCCGCTCCTGGAACAGCAGGCTCGCCGAGTAGCCGACCGACGCGATCGCGACCACGACCAGCGCGAGCGGCAGCGCCGGATCCATCACGAACAGCAGATACGGCGCGGCCAGCAGCAGCAACATCGGCGGCCCGAGCCGGTGCCGCCACGGCCCCGGCACGAACCGGCCGCCGACCACGTCCCCGGCCAGCATGCCCAGCGCCGCCGCCGCGAACAGCAATCCCGCGTGGTCGGGTTCGAGCGGGATGAACAACGACTCGCAGCCGACGACCAGCCCGTTGGGCACCCACAGCGCGAGGTAGACGTAGCGGCGCGGCTTGACCGACCACAACAGCGCGTTGTTGCGCCACGTCTCGGCCACCGACGGCCGACCGGCCGCGCGCGGTGCCCGAGCCGCCAGCCCGCACCGCGACACCACCGCCCCGAGTAGGTACAACCCGGCCCCCACGAGGAGCGTGCCGCGCGCGGACAGCGCGGTGACCAGCACGGCACCGAGCGAGTAGCCCAGGATCTGTACCGTCCCGTTGCTCATGTTGAGCACCGACCGGCCGAGCAGGTAGCCGTCCCGGGGCAGGATCTCGTTCAGCAGCCCGAAACGCACCCCACCGCCCACCGCGGCCACCGCGCCCTGGCCCAACACGATGGCGAACAGCGCCCACAGCGGCATCCCGGGCAGGGCCAACGCGGCCGTGCCCAGGGCGAACATCAGCCCCGTCGAGGTCAACGCGGCCCGGGGCGGCAACCGATCCGCCGCCGACATCAGCGCGGTCGCCCCCACCACCTGCGCGAGCGAGCCGCCGAACATGCCGAGCGCGGCCAGCAGCGGCGAGCCCGTCCGATCGAAGACCAGGGTGCCCAGGGCCAGTCCGCTCACCGTCATCGCCGCCAGATGCGCGGATGTGGCGGCGAACAACGGGGTGTACTCCGGTGTGCGGAACAGCTCTCGGTAGGTGCGCATGGCGAGAGCTTCGGGGTATCCAAGCCCGGGGCGTTACTGTTTCGCCGGGAGGCGAAAGCATGGGGTGGTGGCAGGTCGACGCGGATACCCTCGCGGGCAGCCGCTTCACCGTTTCACCACTGGCCGAGGTCACCGCGACCCTGAAGACCCTGGAGCGCGGTACGGCCGGCCACCCCGGCGAAGGCGCCTGGCTGGCCGCGCACCTGCCCGCCTACCGGGCCCGGCTCGCCGCCGACCCGATCACCGCGCTGCTGCTGCGCATCGGCTACGGCGGCAGTTGGAACGCCGACTTCCTCACGCCCCCGCCGACCCGCGACCCGGAGCCGAGCTTCGACAGGGAACTGGAACGGGTCCGGGCGGTCTCCTCCGCCGACGCCCGGGCGGACCTGGAGGTGTCGATGGGCGGTCCACTGCCGCCCGCTCTGCGGCGCGACGACCTCGCCGCCCGCGCCGCCGACATCCTGGACTGGCTCTGGAGCGGGGTGGTCCGCCCCGACTGGCCGCGCCGCCGCCGGATCATCGAGGCCGACATCATCGCCCGCACCGATCGACTCGGCCGCGGCGGCTGGGCGGCGGCGCTGGACGACCTGCGCCCGGGTATGCGCTGGCTGGGCGCGAGCCGACTGCGGATCAACGCGTACGACTACCCGCCGCGCGATCTCGGCCGGGCGCGGCTGTCGTTCGTCCCGGTCACCCCCGGGCGCGGCTGGGTGGCCTGGGACGAGGCCCGGCACTACGCGGTGGTCTACCCCTGTTCCGGCGTACTGGCCGACGGCCCCCGACCGGCCGCGGCCGATGCGCTGGCCCGCCTCCTCGGCGCCGGCCGGGCCGGCGTACTGATCCGCCTCGACACGCCCAAGAGCACCAGCCAACTGGTCGCGCTCACCGGACAGGGCCTGGGCTCGGTCGGCCGCCACCTGCGGATCCTGCTGGACGCCCACCTGGTGCTGCGCCGCCGCGCCGGCCGCTCCGTCCTGTACTACCGCTCCCCGACGGGCGAGGCCCTGATCGCCGCCCAGACACCGCGCTGAACGGGCGCCGGCCCCGAACCGGGCGATGCGGCGCCACCCGCCTCCGCCGATGCGCCACCATGGCCCGATGAGGATCGAACCCGTCACCCCGTTGGCGCCGCGCGGGATCCGGCACGTGGTGCTCACCCAGCGCTGGAGCGAACTCACCTTCCTGCATTGGCCCGTGCCGCCCGCCGAGGTCGCCCCGCTGCTCCCGGAGGGCACCCGGCCCGACGTGCTCGACGGGGTGACCTACGTCGGCCTGGTTCCGTTCCGGATGGTCGACGTCGGCCTGCTGCGGCTGCCGCGCGTCCCGTGGCTGGGCACCTTCCCGGAGACCAACGTGCGGCTGTACTCCGTGGACGATGCCGGCCGTCGCGGCGTCGTCTTCCGCTCCCTGGAGGCCGCCCGCCTGCTGCCCGTGCTGACCGCCCGGGCCACGCTGCGCCTGCCCTACCGCTGGGCCCGGATGCGGATCGAGCGCGCCGGCGACCGGGTGCGCTACACCACCCGCCGACACCGCCTCGAGGGCGCGCCTCACGCGGCGACGGTCGAGGTCCGTGTCGGCGCGCCGGTGACCGAACCCGGGCCGCTGGAACACTTCCTGACGGCGCGTTGGGGCCTGCACACCTCGGTCGCCGGACGCACCCTCTACCTGCCCAACGCGCATCCGCAGTGGTCGCTGCACCACGCCGAGGTGCTGCACCTCGACGAAAACCTGATCGCCGCCGCCGGCCTCCCGAACATCACCGGCGCCCCGACCAGCGCGCTCTACTCCCCGGGCGTACCCGTACGCTTCGGCCCACCCGTCACGGTCACCCCCGACACCTGACCGACACCCGCAACCGAGTCGGGCCCGAAGGCGCTCGTGGCCACGAACACCACGTCGCGCAACGCCCGCCCAGGTTGTCCGCGACGGCATTGCCGGGCCCGAACGCCGACCCGACCACCGACTCGGAGCCGGCCGGGAACAGCCGCCGGCGGAGCGACGGTTGGGTCGACCGAGCAACGCGGGCGCCCGTCACGGCGTCCCCATGCCACACCGCCCCGCCCCCACGAACCGACCCGAAGGGCCGGCCGGTCACCGTCGATCCACCGATCGGACCGGCGGTGACCGCTCCGGAGGGCGCGGCCACCCCGAGCCCTCCAGAGCCCCGGCCGACCATCGACCGGCCGTGCCACGCCCACACCCACACGAACACCGACGCGCACCCGCTCAACCCCACACGAACACCACCCCGCGTACCCCGCAGCCCGGCGACTCGAACCGCTGCCGACGCGCACACCACGACTCGGCACCCCGAAAAGCGCGCGAGCGCACGGCGAATTGCCCGGTCACGGGCGACCGGTGACCGCATACGGCTCACGGATTGTCGATGTCGGTCTCAGCCCGCTCGACCGACGACGCGGTCGGCTCCCCGACTCGAATTTCGCCTCGAATCCGGTTTCGAGGCCCGATCCGGATCACGGCCGAATCGGTGTCGCTCCCCGGGCGAAGCCCGGCAGCGCATCCCCATCATCCCCACCCTCCCCACACTCCCGGGTCACGCGGTCCCCACCGCGAACCCCACCGCCTACCGGGCCAATCCCTCCCGCAGGCGTTCGATGTCCTCGGCGTCCTTGGCCCGGCGCGGTCGGTGCGGTCGCCAGACCGGGGTCATCAACTTGATCTCGATCTGGGCCTCTGGCGAGATGATCGGACACGACACCCCGGCCAACTTCCCAGGGGGAGTGTCGAGCATCCCGTCCGGCCAGCGGGCGCCCGCCCACGGGCCGCCGGCCACGATCACGTGGCCCTCCGGGTCGCGATCCAGGAAGGCAAAACCCAATTCCACGTCTCCCGTCGTGTAATCGAGCTGCTGTTCGGCCGGTGCCCGGGCCAACCGCACGAAGCCGCGCGCGGCGAACGCGACTGTGAGCGCCGGGGCGTCCTCGGCCCACGCGAACCAGTCGACGTCCACATGCTCCCGGGTGATCCGGCCGAGGTAGAAATCCATCGCCCAACCGCCGCGCAACCAGACCTCGATACCCAATTCTCGCGCCAGGTCCTGGACTTCGACGATCAGTGCGAGCTGTTTGTCGGCATCCGACGACACAGTCATGGGTTTACCGTAGAGCGCCCGAATCCCGACTCGGCACCGTCTTGGCCGGCCGTCATCCACCCGTGACCGAAACGGGCGTCGATCGTGGTTCCGGCCATGTGCCGGACCCGCCCGCACCCACCGGACACCACCGGAATCGGCCATGGCCCCGATCGCCCCGTCGGAGTATCGACACGGAACAACCACGAGGTCCCCGACCCGATGTCACCCGCCACGCCGACGACACCCACGCTCGACAGAGTGTCCGAATACCGCCACCCGACACCCCTTTCCCTCGGTCGCCAAACAATCACACACAGTCATCACCCATTGTCGAAACGTGCCTCCCGCCGGTACGCCTCCACCTCCGCGGCCGTCGGCGGATCCGCGCCCGGGCGGGAGCAGGTGAGTGCCGCGATCGACGAGGCGTCGACGAGCAGTTCGGCCAGGGTCGACGGGTCGAGGTCACGGACCCCGTTCGGGCTCAGCAGCTCCCGCCGACGGAGCGCGTCCAACAGCCCGGCCGTGTACGCGTCGCCCGCGCCGACCGTGTCCACCACCCGCACCGGCACGGCCGGGATCGTCGCCCGGCCCGCCCGGCAGACCCCGTACGCACCTTCGGCCCCCCGGGTCACCACGACCAGACCCGGCCCCCGGCGCAGCCACTCGTCCGCCACGTCGCGGAACGACCGCGCCGGATACAGCCATTCCAGGTCCTGATCGCTGACCTTGACCAGATCGCACAGATCCACCAGCACCTCGATCCGCGCCCGGGCCGTCTCCGGCTCGCCCATCAGGGACGGCCGGCAGTTCGGGTCGTACGACACGAGCGCCCGGCGCCCGGCGTGCGCGGCGGCCAGCAACTCCCGTACCGTCTCGGCCCCCGGCGCCAGCGTCGCCGCGATCGACCCGGTGTGCACGCACCGGGACTCGGCCGGCACCCGCACCTTCGCGGGCAGATCCCACACGATGTCGAAGGAGTAGTCGGCCACCCCCGCCGCGTCCACCCGCGCATACGCCACGCTCGTCGACCCCGAGTGCACGCCTTCCGGCGCCGGCACCACCCCACTCGCGGCCAGGTGCGCGGACAGCAACTCGCCGTACTCGTCCTTCCCATAACGGGTGATCAGCCGCACCGGCACCCCGAGCCGACCCAGGCCGACCGCCACATTGGCCGGACTGCCGCCCGGATGGGCGACGGGCGCGCCGCCCTCGGTCCGGACCAGATCGATCAACGCCTCGCCGATCACCGTGATCACGGCCGAACCTCCCTCGTCGTACGCCGACTTCGCGTCTCGCCCGGTCACGGCCCCACCTCGCCCGAACCCCGGGGGATGAGCCGGGTGCGCATGTGTACGTGCTGGACCGGGGTCGGATCCCCCGCCAGCCGCCGGAACAACAACTGTGCGGCGGCCTGTCCGAGGCCGGACGGATCCTGGGCGACCACGGTCACCGCCGGCGTGAGCATGTCGGCGAGTTCGAAGTCGTCGAAGCCGACCAGGGCCGGCTGTACCGGGGAGCGGCGGATCTCGCGCACCGTCTCGACGGTGAACCGGCTGTTCCCGCAGAACACCGCCGTCGCCGGATCGGCGCCGCCGAGCATCGCCCGCAACCACGCGCGCAGTTCCTCGCCGTACGGCGGCCCGTTGTACACCAGGCGCGGATCGACCTCGATGCCCGCCTCGGTCAACGCCTCGCGGTATCCGCGCACCCGCTCGCGCGCGGTGAAGATCTCCAACCGGTCGCCGATGAAGGCGATCCGCCGATGCCCGTGCCGGACCAGATGCCCGACGCCGGTCCGGGCCCCACCCACGTTGTCGACCAGGACCGTGTCCGCCTCTATGTCGCCCGGCGGCCGGTCGACGAACACGCACACCATGCCCGCCTCGATCTCCGGCAGCAGATAGGTATGGCTGCCGCTGGCCGGCACCACGATCAGCCCATCCACCCGCCGGGCGCACAGCGCCAGCACGAGGTCGCGCTCCTTGTCCGGATCCTCCGCCGACGACGCGCTGAACAACACCGTGCCGTGTTGGTGCGCGATGTCCTGGATGGAGCGGGTGAGCGCGGACGAGAAGGGATCCGCGGCGTCCTCCAGCACCAGGCCGATGCTGGAGGTGTGCCCGGAACGCAGCTGCGCGGCACTGTCGTTGCGGCGGAACCCGGTCTCGGCGACCGCCGCCCACACCGCCTGCCGCTTGACCGCGCTCACGTTCGGCTCGCCGTTGATCACCCGCGAGACGGTCTTGATCCCCACGCCGGCGAGGGCGGCCACGTCCTTCATCGTGGAGCGCCCGCGCCCGCGTGGTCGCTCCGGTGTCGTCGGGCCGGCCATCGCATTCCTTTCGGGCGACCGGGCTCACACCCGGCACTCACGGTGCGTGTTGCGCGTTGCGTGGTGTGCGTGTTGCGCGTGGGTAGGGGCACGGGAGCGGGACGGCGCCGCACTCACCCCACGGCCCGACGACGCAGCGCCTCCGCGATGGTCGGTGCGGACCGCAGCCGAGGCAGCAGGGTCGCCTGGACCGCGTGGTACGCGTCGGGCTTGCCCCGCCAGACGTCGGCCGAGGGCCGCGCGTCGGCGTCGAGTTCGTGATGCCAGCCGCCGTGCTCCCGGTCCAGGAATACGGCGTCGGCATGCTCCCACCACACTCGGTACCAGTCATCGTAGTCGGCGTCCCCCGAGGCCCGACGCAGCGCCGCCGCGGCCGCGATCGCCTCGGCCGCGACCCAGTGCATCCGGGTCCGGACCAGCGGTTTCCCGGACCAGTCGACGGTGTACACGAAGCCCGGCCGACCGTCGGCGCGCCACCCCTCCCGCACCGCCGCGTCGAACAGCGCCACCGCGTCCGCGCGCAGCCACCCGGGCGGCTGCGGCAGCGCCTCGGCCAGCGTGATCAGCAGGCGGGACCACTCGAACCAGTGGCCCACGGTGGCGCCGTAGGGACGGAACGGGTCGGCGGGGCGCTCGCGGTTGTACTCGGGCAGTGGGGTCCAGTCCGCGGTGAAGTGTTCGATCAGCCGCCAGTGGTTGGCGCGGGCGTGCTCGTGCACCACCCGCTCGGCGATCCGCAGGGCGCGTTCGCGCCAGCGGGCCTCGCCGGTGGCGTCGGCGGCGGCCAGGAACGCCTCGACGGCGTGCATGTTGCTGTTGGCGCCCCGATACGGCTCGCCGACGGTCCAGGTCCGGTCCCAGGATTCGGCGCAGGCGCCGCGGTCCTGCTCCCAGAAGCGGCGCTCCACCACGTCGAGGGCCTCGGTGAGCAGCGCGGGCGCCTCGGGATGACCGGCGGCGCACGCGCTCGCGGCTGCCAGCACGACGAACGCGTGGTCGTACATCCGCTTGCCCTCCGGGCGATCGGGGTCGGCGCCGGTGTCGCCGTCGCCCGGCGCGGGTCGGCCGGCGCGATCCACGACCGGATGCCAGCCGCCGTACTCGTGGTCGCGCAGCGGCCCGGTCAGCGCGGCGATCCCGTGCGCCACGAGCGCGCCCGCCTCGGCGGCGTCGAACGCCGACCCACGGGCCTCCGCACGCAGCCGGGCCAGGGCGAACACGTGGGTCATCCGCGCGGTCACCCACGTGTGCACCACCCCGTCCGGCAGCGGCCGGCCGACGTCGTCGAGCCAACCGAAGCCGCCGCCGGTCAACTTGGCGCCGGCCGCGAAGCGGATCAGCCGGTCGCATTCCGCGTCGAGCCGGGCCGTGTGTTCGGGGGAGTCCGGCCAGGGTTCCGGCCAGGGTTCAGCTGCCATGTGCCGCACGCTCCCTATGACATCGTTGTCATGCGGACCGTACCCGTCCCACCCCCTGCTGTCGACATCCCGCCCCGATCGTCCTCGGCGGCCCTGCGTTCGGCGGTACCTGTCGGGGCAATCGCCGTAATCCCCACCCGGTTTCCGCCTCATCCGAGGTGGCACAACCCCTGGACACCCGCCGATGTGGCCGGCACTGTACTGACACCGTTGTCAGCGGCAGGCGGCGCGGATCCCCTCGTCCCCGTCCCGACACACGTGCGAACGCGTGGCGCCCGCCGGGTCCGGCCGAGCCCGGCTCGCGGGGAACGACCCGACAATCCGAAGGAGTTGGGCACGTGCAACCCCTGATCGAAGGTCGCGGCCTGGTCAAGCGATACGGCCAGGTGCAGGCCCTGCGCGGCGCCGACTTCACGGTCTTCCCGGCCGAGGTGGTCGCGTTGATCGGCGACAACGGTGCGGGCAAGAGCACCCTGACCAAGACCCTGGCCGGCACCGAACGCCCCGACGCGGGCCGGATCCTCTTCGAGGGCCGCGAGGTGCACATGGAACGCCCCACCGATGCCCAGGGGTTGGGCATCGAGACGGTGTACCAGGACCTCGCCCTGGCCCCGGATCTGGACGGCCCGGCCAATCTCTTCCTCGGCCGCGAACTGCTGCGCCGCGGTCTGGCCGGCCGCCTCGGCGTGCTGGACAAGGCCACGATGCGGGCGCGGGCGATCGAGGCGTTCGCCCGACTCGGCGTCGAACTCCAGGACGTGGACGCGCCGATCGGGACGTTGTCCGGCGGCCAGCGGCAGAGCGTGGCCATCGCCCGCGCGGTCGCCTGGGCGGACAAAGTGATCTTCATGGACGAGCCCACCGCGGCGCTCGGCGTACTCCAGCGCGGCCGGGTGCTCGATGTGATCCGCCGGGTCCGCGACAACGGCATCGCGGTCGTGCTGATCAGCCACAACATGCCCGAGGTGTTGTCGGTCGCGGACCGTGTCGAGGTGTTGCGCCTCGGCCGCCGGGTGGCGAGTCTGCCCGCGGCGGAGACCACGGTGGAGGAACTGGTCGGCGCGATGACCGGCGCGCTCGACACACTCGACACGGAAGGCGCGCCGGCATGAACCGCGACGACACGGCCACCACACCGAACTCCCAAGACCGCCCCGACCACCCGCCGCAAGACGACGCGGCCGACAACCCGGACGCCCGGCCCGCGAAGCGGTCCGACGGCCGTCGCGCCGATCCCCCCGAACCGCCGGACATCGACCCCGCCTCGACGCCCCGTGCACACCCCGCGGTCGCCTTCGCCCGCACGGTCCTGTGGCCCCGCCTCGCCCGTACCAACACCTGGTGGACCTTCCTGGTCCTGATGGTCCTGGTGGCCGCCTTCTCGATCATGCGCCCGTCGCAGTTCCCGACCACGTTCAACCTGCGCAACGTGGCCACGGACGCCGCCGTGCTGCTGATCATCGGCGTCGGCATGACCTTCGTGATCATCATGGCCGGCATCGACCTCTCGGTCGGCTCGGTCCTGGTGTTCGCGGGTGTCGCGGCGGCCAAGACGATGACCGCCGTCTCCGGCCCGGACGCGGGCTGGGGCGCGATCCTGCTCGGCGTACTCGCCGGCCTCGCCGCCGGTGCCGCGTGGGGCGCGTTCAACGGATTCCTGGTCGCCAAGGCCCGGGTACCGGCGCTGATCGTCACCCTCGGCAGCCTCGGCATGGCGCTCGGCCTGGCCCAGGTGATGACGGAGGGGCAGGACGTCCGGGGCGTGCCCACCCGGTTCACCGACACCATCGGCAACGGCCGGGTCCTGGGCGTGCCCTGGTTGGTGGTGATCGCCCTCCTCGTCACCGCGGTCGGCGCGCTCGTGCTCGGCACCACCCGATTCGGCCGCCGTACCTACGCGGTCGGCTCCAATGCCGAGGCGGCGCGCCGGGCCGGCATCCCGGTCGACCGGCACATGATCGCGGTGTACGCCCTGTCGGGCACCCTGGCCGGGCTCGCCGGCGTGTTGTCCCTCGCCCGCTTCACCACCACCACGATCGGCGGCCACGCCAACGACTCACTGGGCGCCATCGCGGCCGTGGTGCTGGGCGGTACCAGCCTGTTCGGCGGCATCGGCACCGTCGTCGGCACGCTGATCGGCGTGTTCATCCCCGCGATCCTGCAGAACGGCTTCGTCATCCTCGGCGTGCAGCCGTTCTGGCAGAGCGTCGCGGTCGGCGCCGTCCTGATCGCCGCCGTGTACGCCGACCAGTTGCGCCGCCGCGGTCGCCAACGCCGTTGAACCACACAGCGGTTGCCGAGCCACCATGCGCCCTTCGCCACCACCCCCGCATCGCCCCACCACCGCCAGGAGGCACTGCCCGATGAAGACACCGACCTATGTCGCCGTGACCATCGCCCTGACCGCGGTCGCCGCCCTGAGCGGATGCAGCGACGACGACGGCGGCTCCGGGGGCGGGCGCAAGATCACCTTCGTCCAGGGCGTCAAGGGCGACGAGTTCTACATCTCGATGGCCTGCGGCGCGCAGCAAAAGGCCAAGGAACTGGGCGTCAAGCTCGACGTGACCGGCGCGGACAAGTGGGACGCCTCGCTCCAGACCCCGGTGGTCAACGCGGTCGCGGCCAAGAGCCCCGACGCGGTGCTGATCGCGCCGACCGACACCCGGGCCATGCGTCAACCCGAGCAGCAGCTCAAGTCGCGCGGCGCGAAGGTGATCGAGGTGGACACCAAGCTCGACGACGCCTCGATCCGGGAGACCGCGATCTCCTCCGACAACGAACGCGGCGGCATGCTCGCCGCACAGACCCTGGCCGCCCAGGTCCAGGAGCGCGGCGCCGTCGCCGCGATCAGCGTCAAACCCGGCATCTCCACCACCGACGCCCGCCTGAAGGGCTTCGAGACCGAGATCAGGAAGCACCCGGGCATCACCTATCTCGGCGTGCAGTACAACGACGACGACCCGGCCAAGGCGGCCTCGATCGTCACCTCCACCATCGCCTCGCACCGCGACCTGGTCGGGGTCTTCGCCGCCAACGTCTTCAGCGGCGAGGGCGCGGCCACCGGCATCGAGCAGGCGGGCAGGGCCGGCCAGGTCAAACTGATCGCGTTCGATGCCACCCCCAAGCAGGTCGAGGCGCTGCGCAAGGGCTCCATCCAGGGTCTGATCGCGCAGAAGCCCTTCGACATCGGCGCCCAGGGCGTGGAGCAGGCCGTGGCCGCCCTGGACAAGAAGCCGGTCCCCAAGGCCATTTCCACCGACCTGATCGCCGTCACCAAGGAGAACGTCGACCAGCCCGACGTCAGCAAGTACCTGTACAAGGGCGCCTGCTGAAGCGGAGGCCCGCGCCCCCGCGAGCCCCCGCACCCCGGACCCGCCGCGCGAGGGCCCTCGACGCGGTCGAGCCCCCGTGGGGAGTCACGGGGGCTCGACCAAGGATGTGCGCTCGGATGCGACGGTGTGTGTCGCGAGGGGCGTACGCGACGTGCCGGATCCGGCCGGGGTGCGGAGGAGTCGAGGGGCCGGGGCCGCTATGCCTCGACCGGTACCACCGGAATCGGTGCTACTTGATGATCGTGGTGAGCGGCAACTTGTCCTCGCGCTCGATGATGCACGCGGCCTGGTGGTTGCCGTGTCGCCACGACTCCATGTCCAGCGGGTACGTGAACGAGAACGTGATCTTCGGCGAGGCGGGCTGCCGGTCGACGATCGGGCCGACGTACTGCTCGCACAGTTCGCTGACCTTGTCCTCGTAGCCGGGGGTTTCCGGCGTGACCGTGGACGGCAGGTCGAAGGCCCGGCCGACCTGGCCGTTGTGCGACTTGCTGCACGGCACGTCGTCGGTCTTGGTGCCGTTCTGGTTGATGCACTGGCCGGTCTTGTACGTGAACGCGTCGATCACGTCGGCCGAGCCGCTCGCGGAGCCGGTCGGCTTCGGCAGACCCGTCGCCTTGCCGGTCGGCTTGCCGGTCGGGCTCGTGGTGGCCTTTTCGGTGGCGCTCGCGTTCGTGGACGCGGTCGCGGAGGACGAGGGAGCCTTGCTGCTCTTGTCGCTCTTGTCACTGCCGAGACAGCCGGACAGCAGGGCGGTGGCGGCGACGACTCCGGCCACGGCCGGCGCGATCGTGCGCAGGCGGTGGATGGTGGGCATGAAGGACACAACCTTTCGCTTTTCGGGACGCCCAAGATCCTGTCGCGATCCACGGTCGAAAGGTTGAGGGAAACGGTGCTTGAACATTCGCCGAAATCGGCGTATCCGCGCACGGTGGCACAGCCGCGGCGACCAGTCGCGGCAACGAGTCGCGGCAATCAGTCGCGGTACGCGTCGAACCAACGGGGTTCGATCCCGCGCCACGCGCCGTCCATCGTGTCCGATTCCCGTGCCCCTTCATCCTCGTACGCCGGCGCCGTCCACGCCAGCCCCTCGCGCGAGGTAGGTGCCGCGCCGCCCGGCGGCGCGATCCGGCGCACCGCCACGCCGACGACCTGATCGCGGTGCACGAAGCCGTACGCCCGCGAGTCCCAACTCGCGGCGGTGTTGTCGCCCAGCACGACCAGCGCGCCCTCGGGCACACGTTCCTCGGCCACGTCGCGCAGTACCGGGAACCGCTCCCGGGGCACCCGATCGCCGCCCACCGCCACCGCCCGCTTGATCATCAGCCGACCGGCCGGTCGCGGGGCCAACTCCGGCCGCATCGGCAGCGCGGCCAGCTCCTCCGGGGTCGACTCCAGCAGCTCGGGCGGCAGTCCGGGCAGCGTCGCCGGATTGGGCACCAGGACGACCACCACCTGACCGGCCCGGACCCGGACACCACGACGCACCAGGAGCCGATCGCCCGGGGCGAGCGTGGGCTCCATGCTGGGCCCCTCGACCGTGGCCACCAGATAGTGCCGCCGCACCCACAACAGCGCCGCCCCGCCCAGCGCCCCGATCGCCGTCCCGGCCGCCACGACCGTACGTCCGTGCACCCGTGCGCTCACTTCGCCTCCTGATATCCCGCGGCCTGGAGCCGGAAGAGTTTCGCGTAGTACCCCTCGCGGTCGAGCAACTCCTCGTGCGAGCCCTGTTCGGCGATCCGGCCGGCCGCCAGCACCACGATCACGTCGGCGTCGCGCACCGCGCCGAGCCGGTGCGAGATGAGCAGGCTGGTGCGACCCTCGCGGTACTCGCGCATCCGGGTGTGCACCTCGTGCTCGGCCTGCGGATCCAGCCCCGAACTGGGCTCGTCCAGGATCATCAGATCCCGCCCGACGCGCACGAACGCCCGGGCCAGGGCCAGCCGTTGCCACTGACCACCGGAGAGCACCACACCGGTGTCCGGGTTCTCCTTGTCCGCCTCGCTGAAGAACATCCGGGTCAGCAGCGTGTCGTAGCCACGCGGCAGGGCGGCCAACTTCTCGTGGATGCCCGCCCGTTGCGCGGCGGCCACGATCCGGTCCCGGTCCTCCGAGTGCGCCGGGTCGCCGAGCGCGATGTTCTCCGCCGCGCTCATGTCGTAGTTCATGTGGTCCTGGAACACCGCGCTGATCCGCTCGCGCAGCGCGGCGGGCGGGATCTCGCGCAGGTCCACGCCGTCCCAGGTGATTCGGCCCCGGGTCGGGTCGTACATCCGGCACATCAGCTTGACCAGCGTGCTCTTGCCCGCGCCGTTGAGCCCGACCAGGGCCACCGCGCGGCCGTGCGAAAGGCTCAGGTCGACCCCGTTCAGCACCCAGGGGTGGTCCTCGCTGTAGCGGAACCAGACGTCGTGGAACTCGATGCCCGTCCCGGGCGCGGGTACCACCGTCGGTGCGGCGGTCGCCGAGACCAGGTCGGGTTCGGCCCGGGACACCGCGACGTAGTGGGTCAGGCCGAGCAGTTGCCCGTAGGTGGCGGCGATCGAGGCGACCAGGGTGTTCAGCGCGTTTTGGATACCGGTCAGCGCGGCGACGAACATCACCACGTCGCCGACGGTGAGCCTGCCGTCGTGGGCCGCCGTCACCGCCCACCACAGGCCGCCGCCGGCCACCGCGGCGCCGAGTGCGCCCAGCGCCGCCTGGGTGACGAACTCGCGCAGATCCATGCGCCGTTCGGCCTCGTTGGCGCGCCGCCGTTCGCCCATCATCCGGGCCCGCAGCATCGGCCCGATCCCGAACAGCCGGATCTCGGTGGCCGCCTGAACACCCGTCAACAGCCCGCCGTAGAAGAACTCCCGGCGGTGCACCTGCTCGTTGTCCCACACCATCGCGGCCCGCATGCGGGACAACCGCAGCTCGGCGATCAGCACCGGCACAGCCGCGACCAGCACCAGGGCGGTCATGGTGGGGCTGAGGATCAACAACGAGCCGATGAAGCCGACCAGGGTCAGCGTGCCCTGCAGGGTGCTGCCCGCGCCGTCGACGAGGCCGCCGACGTTGGTGGTGCCCTGCTTGGCCAGCCGCAGCCGGTCCAGGAACGCCGGGTCCTCGAACCGGCGCAGCCCCACCTGGCGTTCGGCCGCGCCGAAGAGTCGATCGGTGGCCAGCACACCGGTGGCCCGGCCGACTTGGGCGTGCAGATAGCGGCCGAGGCCGGGCAGTACGGTCGCGGCGAGCCCGATGAACGCGAGCGCGAGCGCGGGCGTGGTGATCGAATCGTGCGGGTCGGCCAGCCGGTCGAGCACCAGCTTGGTCGACCACGCGGTGGCGATCGGCAGACCCGCCAGGCCGATCGTGACCGCCAGCGACCCGATCGCCTGACCGGGCGCGGCACGCAGGATCAGCGCCAGCCCCACCCGCGCGGCGCCGGCCGCCTCGCGGGTGGATATCCGTCCGCTCACGCGGGGGCTTCGCTGAACAGGTCCGCCATTCGCCCGCCACTGGCCACCACGCGCCGATCCCGCCCGAGCAGGTACACCGAGGGTGTCCAACTGTTGTGGAAGGCCGCCTGCACGGCGCCGTCGTAGTCCTCCCGGATCACCCGAGCCACCGGGGCGAGGATCGCCGCCAACTCCGGGTCGTCGCCCGCGATCACCGCGATCACCCGCTCCCGCCCCATGACCCGGGCCTGTTCGGCGAACCGCGGCGCGAGGGTGTGGCAGGGTTCGCACTGCGCGGAGAAGAACCCGACCATGCCGTAGACATCGGAGTCGGAGACCTGCTCACCCTCGGTGGTGGTCGCGGTGAACACCTCCGGCTGCGCGCCGAGCGGCAGCCCGTGCTCGGGTGGGTCCGAAGGCGCGTGGCCGCCGTGCGCCGGACGCGAGGGTTCGCGCAGGCGCCGGATCACGCCCAGGGTGAGCAGCAGATTGGCCGCGGTGATCAGGGCGAGCAGGACCACGGCGGCGACCAGGTAGGGCATCAGGCAGTCCTCGCGAACAGGTCGACGATGTCGTCGAGGGTGATGATCAGGAGTGCGCCGACCAGGCCCGCCACGCCCGCGATCAGGCCGCCGGCGAGCGGCGGGGAGTCGGCGGCGCCCAGCATGGCGGCTGCGGCGCCGGCGCAGGCGGCGGCGAGCAGGACCGCGTTGCGGGCCAGGTGACGCGCGCCCAGCGGGGCGTCGGAGGCGCCGAAGCAGCGGCACGAGGAGCGCCGGCCGCGCCGCAGCGCGCCGGCGATCGCGACGGTGAAGGCGAGCAGCAGCACCGCCGCGACCGTGAACCCGAGTGCGCCCAGGGGCGGGACCGCGACCAGGATCGGCACCGCCGTCTCGGCGGCCACCACGAGGACCGCGATCGGCCGGGCCCGCCCGATCGGCATCGGCACCAATCGCGGCACCGACGCGACGAAGCCGGCGAAATCCCGGAACTTCGAGACCGCCGAGACGACGAATACCAGGCCGACCAGACACGCGCAGCCCACATATACGTACCCCATGGGCACCCCCTTTTATGGCGCACGGAAACAGCGCGCGCGAAATCATCGCGGCCCGCCGTCGAGTCGGGTGGGCTCGTTCGTCCTTCCGTGCCGGAAGCGGTGGTCGAGAGATCCGCGGGACGTCGACCTCGTGGGTCGGGTGTCCCGAAATTGACGGCAGTAATCCCGCTGTACGTTATTGCGGGACGAAGTAATTGCGCCGGGGAAAGCTGTTGTCGTGAGAGCGATGGAGAGCGATTTCGTGGGGTCGCCGCGGGCGGGGAGGGTTGGGGGCCTGCCCCGCCCGCGACGGGGTCATCGGTGGATCGTCAGCATCCCTTGGCGATCAGCGTGGTCTGGCAGCCCTCGTTGAGGCAGCAGACGCGCAGGTAGTAGTACCCGTTCTGGCAGTAGTAGCGGGTCGAACAACCGGCTTCCACGGTGACCTTTTGGGTCATGCGGTTGAGCAGGCGGTCGGCGAGACGCATCATGACGTCTCCTCTCCCGGCCGGGTAGGGCCGTTTGGATTGGGTGATCGGATTATTTCCAGTTCCCCTTTTTATTGGCAAGACCCAAAATTGCGCCGGCCGATGATCGACATCGCCCGGTGTGGCCGTCGGCCAATTCCCGCCAGGTAATGGCAGGTTCGTTTACCCGCACACGGACATATGGATACGACTGGATACGACGCTCTTACGGGACGAGGTGGGCGAAAGCGACGACATTGCCGGAGTAGTGATTCTTCTTGCTGTACGCACCACCACAGGTGATCAGCCGCAATTCCGGCCGGGCCGCGTCGCCGAACACCCGCGCGGTGGGGAACGCGTCCTTGGCGAACGCCTCGACCCCGTCCACCTCGAACGCCGCGACGCTGCCGTCCTCACGATCGATCTCGATCCGGGACCCGCGCGGGAGCGCGCCGAGCGGATAGAAGACCGCCGGGCCGGCCGCGGTGTCCACGTGGCCGGCGATCGACGCGGTGCCCTTCTGCCCGGGCGTGACGCCGCCCTGGTACCAGCCGGCCAGGTTGCGCTCGCCCTGCGCGGGTACGTCGATGCCGCCGTCCTTGTCCAGACCGACCCGGGCCAGCGGCGCCGAGATGCCCAGCGCCGGGATCCGGATCCGGGTCGGCAACGACGCGCGCATCGGCGCCGCCTCCGGCGCGGGCGCGGGCACCTCGGCGCCGCCCACCGGCCCCGCGCTCGCGCCCACCGGCCCCGGAGCCGACCCGGGGATCGGCCCGGGGACCGGCACGGCCGCCGCGGCGGGCGGGCGCGGCGGCGGCCGGTCGGCGTCGAACCCGGCGTACAACAGACCGGAGCCGCAGATCGCCAGCGCGCCGGTGGCCGCCGCCCAGACCAGGCGACGGCCACTGCGTCGGTGCTGCCGATCCGCGGCGCCCTCGGGTGCCTCGGGTACGGAACGAGCCATCGGTCAGGCGGGGTTCGCGGCCCGACGGCGCAGCGCGACGAAGCCGGTGCCGGCCGCGCCCGCGAGCACCAGACCACCCACCGCCAGCAGCGCCGGGTCCGCGCCCTGGGTGCCGCCGAAGCCGGCCGTGGACGGCGCGGTCGGCGCGCCGCCCATCACGTGCAGGCTGCCGATCAGCTCCTGACCCTCACCGCAGACCACCTTGACCTCGTAGTCGCCGGTGGCCACGTCCTTGATGGTCGCCTGACCCTTGACCTCGTCGCCGGAACGGGTGAGAGTGACCGAGGACGTGAACGCCTCCGAGGTCGCGGTCGCGGTGTTCGCGGTGCAGTGCTTGTCGTCCGACAACAACACGGTGTCGCCGGGGCGACCGGAATCGGCCTGCATCGGCGTGGCGGCGAATGCCGCGCCTGCGGAACCGCATACGGTGAGACCGACGATCGTGCCGACGACGGCGAGACGGGCACAGCGCATTTCGTCCTCCAATGGGCAGCCGGAACCCGAACCCGACAGACCGGGCTCAAGGGGGAGTTCCGCTACAAGGAACGTAAAAAGCCGCCGAATCGCCCGCCACCGCTCGCCGCCGAACGGTGGACCACGCGGAGCGTGGGGGTGGAACGCGCCCGGCGGGGGGTTTACCGCTCCCGCACCGAGCCGCCCTCCGACAACCGGGCCGCCACCACCGCGATGTCGTCCTCCACGGGCGGCACCACCAGCCGGTCCAGGAGCGTGTCCACCAGCGACTCCAACGGCGCGTCCGACGCCAGCCGCACCGAGGCCAGGCGGGCCAGCGACGCGTCGATGTCCTCGTCCCGACGCTCCACCAGGCCGTCGGTGTACAGGATCAGCACCCCACCGGCCACGTCCGGCCGGATGTACGACGCATAACCCCCGCACCCGGTGCCCAGCGGCGGACCGGTCGGCAGGCGCAACAACCGGCTCGCCCCGTCCGGCGCGATCAACAGCGGCGGCAGATGTCCGGCGTTGGCGAACGTGGAGATGCCCGCGTGCGGGTCGATCAGGACCAGCAGACACGTGGCCACCCGATCCAACTCCACCTCCTGGCTCATCCGATCGGCCTGGGCCAGGATCTCCTCCGGCGCCAAGCCGCCGGCCGCCAACACCCGCAGCAGCGCCCGATAGTGGCTCATGTCCACCGCCGCCTGCACGCCGTGCCCCATCACGTCGCCGACCGCGAGCAGCGTGCGCCCGTGCGGCAGCGCGATCGCGTCGAACCAGTCCCCGCCCACCTCCGCGCTGCGCCCGGCGGGCAGATACCGGGTGGCCAGTTCCACGTCCGGGTGCGGCACCTTGGGCCGGGACAACAACGCGCGCTGCAGGGCCAGCGCGACACCGTGCTCGCGCGAGTAGCGCCGCGCGTTGTCCACACACGTCGCCGCCCGGTACGCGAGGTCGCGGGCCATCTCCACGTCGTCCTCGGTGAACGGCGGCGAGGAGCCGGCCCGGATCAGGCTGAGGGAGCCGATGATCTCGCCGCGTGCGATCAACGGCACGATCAGCGCCGAGTGCAGGCCCGCCTCGCGGTACACCGCCACCCGCGACGCGTCCGGCGCGGTGGTCCGCAACCGGTCGTCGGGCGGCCGGTTGTCCACCACGGTGGCGCCGGTGCGCACCACGCGCGCCACGTCGGCGCCCGGCTGATAGTCGATGTGCTCGCCGGGCCGGCCCAGTACGGCGCCGAGCCGGCGCAGCTCAGGGATCGACGTCCACGCGGCCCGGCGCAGCCGCACGGTGTCCGGCGCCGGGCGCGAGCGACCGCTGTCCTGGTCCGGGTCGGCGGGCTCCAAAAGTTCCACACCCACCACGTCCGCGAGCACCGGCACCAGCAGCTCGGCCAGTTCGCGGCACGTGGTGTCGGTGTCCAGGGTGGTGCCGATCTCCAGCGCGGCCCGATCGAGCAGCGCGAGCCGCCGGTGCGCCTGATCCAGCGCCAGTTGGGTGCGCCGCGACCGGGTGGTCTCCATCAGGATCCCGACCACGCCGAACACCCCGCCCTCGTCGTCGAGGCGGTGATACGCGGCATGCCACCAGCGCTTTTGCGGCAGGCCGCGCACCGTGGTGATGCCGCTGATCGTGGTCTCGCGCGCGACCCCGTCGGCCAGTACCGCGCGCAGCAGGTCCTCGGGCACCTCCAGGCCGGGAAACCCCTCGGCGATGGAGCGCCCCACCTGCTCGCTCGCGGGCCGACCGTCGATCGCGGACATCGCCGGATTGACGTACACGTGCCGCAACCGCGGGTCCAGGATGCCGATCGGCGCCTTGGTCTCGGCCAGGACCCGGTGGAACAGCCGCAGCCGGGCGCGCACCGACAACCGCGAGTCGGCGCCGAGCAGTCCGCCCACGTCGAACTCGTCGTCCGCCGGGTCGACATCCCTGTGCAAGCCGCTCCCTCCTCGCCACCGCCACCGCCGCCGTCACCCGCGCTCAGCCCGCGGACACCCCCGACGGACCCGCGAGCGCGGCCGGGTCGAGAGGCGACAACCCGTACGCGCGCAGCGTGCCCGCGACGGCGGCGAAATCGGCGCCGGCCGCCACCGGCACCGCGGTACGCACCCGCGGATCGGCGGCCCGCGCGAACGCCCCCAGCACGTCCCGGGCCCCGGTCTCCACGAACAGCTCGATCCCCCGCTCCCGCAACGTGGTCACCGCGTTGCGATAGCGCACCGGGTGCCGCAACTGTCCGACCACGCCGTCGCGCAACTCCCGCTCGTCGGCGTAGTCGCGCCCCAGCAGCGGCGACAACACCGGATAGCGCGGAGGGTGGAACTCGACATCGGTACCGAGGCGACGCCACTCGGTCGCCGCCGACTCGCGCAACCGGTTGTGGAACAGGGTGCGCACGGTCAGCGGCTTCGAGGCCACCGCCCGCCGCTCGGCCAGCGCGGCGAACGTCGCCAACGACTCGTCCGGCCCGGAGACGACCGTGTGCTTCGCCGAGTTGTCACAGGCCAGATCGAGCCCCGGCAACTGCGCCGAACACAGCAGCTCCAGGGTGTGCCCCGGGGCCAGCCGCAGGGTGAGCAGCCCACCCGGATCACAGGTGTACAGCGTGCACGCCGCGGCCCGCGCCAGGTACAACCGCGCTCCGTCGCCCGCGGTGAACACCCCGGCCGCGGCCAGCGCCGCCATCTCGCCCAGGCTGTGCCCGAGCAGCACGTCGGGATGCACCCCGAAGTCGCCCTCCAACAACCGGAACGCGGCCAGTGCCCCCGCGTAGATGGCCAGATGCAGGGCCAGCTCGTGCCGATCCATCAACTCGTGCGCGTCCGGCGCGTGCGGATCGACGAGCAGGCGCGACGCCGGCAGGGTGGCCCGGTCGCCCACCGCGTCGTCGACCTCGTCCAGGGTGTCGCGGACGGCGGGGCGATCCTGGAGCCGGCGCAACGCGCCCGGCACATAGGAGCCAACACCGGGCATGACGATCGCGGTACGTGGCACGCTCACGGAGACTCTCCCTTGGCTCGGTGGTCTCTGGCACCAGGAGACGACTCGCGGGACTCGCGGCGACGGCTGCGCCGCGCGGCTCGCGGATCGCCCCCGCTCATGGCGGAAGCCCGGGCGCGCGGGTCGGGCGCGGTCCGGGTCGGGCGGGTGGGGACGGGGCCGTGGGCGGCGGGTCGGGAATGGAAGACGGCCCAGGGTTCCAGGAGAGTCGAGCCGGCCCATGCCCGCAACCGCGCCCCACGCCGCGACCACCCCCGGGCCGGGCCGCACACACGCCGGCCGACCGGGCCCGAGCCGGCCTCGGGCGGCCGGCGTCGGCCGTTCGGCCGTATGCCATCCGGGTGGACCCGACCGTGAGCCGGTCGCCGATTCGGGTGGAGAGCGCCGCCCGCCCGTCGCCCACGCGCACCCGGATCGTTGGGCCGAACGTGAACACCCCCAGCCGGGCACTCGCCGCCGGCCTCGTCGCCGCCGCCGAATCGTCGGGCCTGCGCGCGGAACGCGAGCCGGAGCCGGCGAGCGTGGATCCGGGAGCCGTGCGCGGCGAGGGCACCCCTATGCTGACCACGCCATGACCCGGGCATCCGGCCCGGCGGCGCACTTACGCTAGGGGTTCGGATGAGGGTCGGCGTCATCGGTTTGGGCGACATCGCGGAAAAGGCCTACCTGCCCGTCCTGTCGACGCTGCCGGACCTCGATCTGCGGCTGCACACCCGTACGCCCGAGACGCTGCGCCGGATCGCCGCCGCGTACCGCGTGCCCGCCGAGCACTGCCACGCCGACCTCGACGGGCTGCTCGCCGAGGGGCTGGACGCGGCCTTCGTCCACGCCGCCACCTCCGCGCACCCGGCGCTGGTGACCCGGTTGCTGGAGGCGGGCGTGCCCACGTTCGTCGACAAGCCGCTGGCGTACACCCTGGCCGACAGCGCACGCCTGCTGGAGTTGTCCCGCGAGCGCGGCGTCGGCCTGATGGTCGGCTTCAACCGTCGCCATGTGCCGGCCTACGCGGCGAGCCGGGACTTGCCGCGCGATCTGATCGTGGTGCGGCGCAACCGGGTCGACACCGCGCGCGAGGTGCGCACGGTCGTCTTCGACGACCTGATCCACGTGGTCGACACGCTGCGCTTTCTCGCGCCGGGCACGATCGAGCACGTCGACGTGCGGGCGCGGGTGGTGGACGGGCTGGCGCAACACTTCGTCCTGCACCTGTCCGGCGCGGGGTTCAGCGCGATCGGCACGCTCAACCTCCGCAGCGGATCGAACGAGGAGATCCTGGAGGTCTCCGGCCGGGACACGATGCGCGAGGTGTACAACCTGGCCGACGTCATCGACCACGACCGCGGCCTGCCGACGGCCCGGCGGCGCGGCGACTGGACGCCGATCGCCCGGCAACGCGGCATCGAGCAGCTCGTGCTGTCCTTCACGGAGGCGGTCCGCACCGGCGTCTTCCCCGACCTCGACGATGTGCTGCGCACCCACGAGATGTGCGAACTGGTGGTCACCGAGGTGGAGAAGCACAACGCCTGAGCCCGCCGTCCTCGCCCATCACCCCGTCGCGCTGTGATCCGCTCGGGCGATCGCCGCCCGCAACACGGCCGCCGTGTCCGTGTGGGAGCCGATCTCGGCCCAATGCAGCGGGGTGTGTCCGGTGCCGTGGTCCTCGCGCAGGCGGGGGTCCGCGCCGTGGGCGAGGAGTTCGCGGACGGTCTCGGTGTGCCCCCAACAGGCCGCCGCGCACAACGGGGTGCCCTCGGTGCCGTGTCCGCTCTCGGTATCGGGCGCGGCGCCGGCCCGGAGCAGGAGCGCCACCACGTCCGCGGCGCCGTGCACCGAGGCGGCGTACAGGGGTGTGGTGCCGTGCCGGTCGGCCCGTCCCGGATCGGCGCCCGCCCGCAACGCGGCGGCGGTTGCCGCGAGCCGGCCCAGTCCGGCGGCGGCCACCAGCAGTGTCGACAGTCGTTTGCGCTCGCGATTGTTCACGCCGGCGAGGGTAGCGGGGCAACCACTACCGAGGGCGACCATTTCCGGGTCGCCGGGGTCGGTGCTAGGCGCGGTGTCGGGCGGCGGCCCTGGTGCTCTCTTCCACCCACGCGACCTCGTAGTCGCGATCGAGGCGGTTCTGCTCGTGCTCGGAGAGGTGGTCCAGGGCGGGGCGCAGGTCGCGTTGTTCGTGCAGGAGGAGGCCGTCCATCGCGGACGCCGCGTCCTGCGCCTCGTCGTGGAAACCCGGGCCCTCCGGGCCGATTCGCGCGGCCGAGTCGAGGAACGCCTCGATCCGGCGACCCTGCGCGATCGCGGCGTCGATGTACCCGGCGCGTTGCTCGTCGGCGTTGCGGACCGCCGGGTACAACACCCGCTCCTTGGTCGCGAGGGTCGCCCGGATCGCGGCGTCGGCCTCGGCGAAGAGCGCGACGGTGCTCTGCGGGGTGGCCCGCCACCGGCGGATCAGCTCACGGAGGTTGCGGTTGTCCAGCACGGTTGTCTCCTCGCACGTCGACTCGGCCGCACCCGTCCGCCCCGGGCGGACCGGGCGGACCGGGCGGACCGGCGGGCATCACATCCGGGACAGGTGCCCTTTTCGGTCGGGATCATCCCTGGATCGGCCGGCCGCGGGGTCTCCCGGGCGCGGGTCCGTGGCCGGCGGGGGCGTTTCCGACCGGCTCGGCGAGCCGGCATGGTGTGGTGGGTGACTCAGCCAACGCGTAATCGCCGTGCTGCCCGGTCCCTCGTCGCCACCGTCGCCGTCGCCGCCGTGCTGGGGGTGGCCGGGTGCTCGTCGGACGACCCGGTGAAGTTCAAGGACGGCGACCACACCAAGCCGGTGGACGAGGCATCCGGCCGGGACTTTGCCGAGGCCCGGCTGGTTCCGGAACGTGCCCTGGACGAGCGGCAATTGGCCGCGTCGGCGGAGACCGTCCGCAAACGGGCGAGCGCGGGGCGGCTGCCGGTGAAGTCGGTGACCGTGCGGGACGGTGCGCTGGTGGTGCGGGTCGTGGTGAAGCCGTCCGGGGACGACACCCGGCAGCGACTCGCGGCGATCGTGCACACCGGACAGTTGAGCGTGCGCGCCGTGACGGACGTGACGCCGTACCCGACCGCGAGCGGCGGGCCGGGCGGTACGGCGGCGCCCTCGGGCGGGCCGGAGTGCGGCGATCCGGCGGTGCCGCGCGTGGACGATCCCGCCGCGCCGCTCGTGGCGTGCGACGACAAGGCGACGGAGAAGTTCACGTTGGCGCCCGCCGTGATCACCGGGACCGATGTGGCGAAGGCGGAGGCCAAGGCGTCGCTCCAGGGCTCGGGCGGTTGGGAGATACAGCTCGACTGGACGCAGAAGGGCCAGGCCGCCTTCACCACGCTCACCGCCGATGCGGCCGGGCGCGACGTGCCCGCCAATCGGGTCGCGATCGTGTGGGACGGTCGGGTGCTGGTCGCGCCGACGGTGCGATCCGCGATCCCGGGGGCCGCGGTGATCTCCGGCACCTACACCGAGGCGGATGCCCGGCAACTGGCCGGGACCATCGGCTCGGGCATGTTGCCGGCGGGGTTCAGGGTCGAGTCGTTCGAGCCGGGGCGCTGAGGGGTCCGGTTTCCCGGGCGAGTGGACGTGGCTGCTCCTCGCGCGCGGCCATGGCGTCGGCGATCCGGTCCCGCATCGGGTGGCGGTCCAGGGCGGTCAGTGCCTCGTCGATCAACCGGCTGAGGGGGTAAGGGAGTTCCGCCTCCAGAGCGCGGGCCGCGGCGGTGGTGGCGGTCCATTCGGCGTCCAGGACGGGCAGCAGGCGTTCGGCCTCGGGGGTGGCGGTGACGATGCGTTGGCGGGCGTCGGCGCCGGGGGAGAGGGTGACCAGACCGGCCTTGGCCATGTGCGCCACGGTCTGGCTCGCGGCCGAGTGGGTGACGCCGATTGCGGCGGCCAGGTCGCGGATCGAGGCGGGCCCGTGCGCGGTCAGGACCCGGACGACGGGCGTGTAGCGCGGGCGGAATCCGGCCAGGCCGAGGTCGGCGTAGGCCGCGCCGACACCCGCGTCGAGGACGTCGAGCAGGTGCCGCAGCCTGGTCCCGAGCAGTTCCGGGCCGGGGGTCGATCCGACGGGCGGCGTCGGGGGTGGCGGGGTCATGGCGGTAAATATAACAGCGCTGTTGTATTAGGGTCGGCCTCTACCCGCCTGCCTCTTCGACCGAGGGAACACCGTGACCGTTCGATATCCGCCGATCGAGCCCTACGAGCACGGGATGCTCGATGTCGGGGACGGCAACCGCGTCTACTGGGAGAGCTGCGGCGACCCCGCCGGGAAGCCCGCGCTCGTCGTGCACGGCGGTCCGGGGTCGGGCTGTTCGACGGGGGTACGGCAACTGTTCGACCCGAGTCGCTACCGCGTCGTGCTCTTCGACCAGCGCGGGTGCGGGCGCAGCACGCCGCACGCGAGCGATCCGGACACCGACATGCGGCACAACACCACCGAGCATCTGCTCGCCGACATCGAGCGGCTGCGCGAACACCTGGGCGTGGAACGCTGGTTGTTGTACGGCGGCTCGTGGGGGTCGACGCTGATCCTGGCGTACGCGCAGCGCCATCCCGAGCGGGTGTCCGAGATCGTCATCCCGGCCGTCACCACCACCCGTCGGGTCGAGATCGACTGGCTGTATCGCGGGGTCGGGCGTTTCCTGCCCGCCGAGTGGGAGCGTTTTCGGGACGTGGTGCCCGAGGCCGAGCGCGACGACCCGGTCGCGGCCTATGCCCGCCTTGTGGAGAACCCGGATCCGGCGGTGCGCGAGCACGCGGTGCGGCAGTGGTGCGCGTGGGAGGACGCGGTGGTCGGGGGCGAACCGAACGGCCGGCCCGGCGCGTACGGCGGCCGGCCGCCGGCGGCCCGCACGGCGCTGGTCCGGATCGCCGCGCACTACTTCTCGCACGGCGCGTGGTTGCCCGAAGGTGTCCTGATCCGCGAGGCCGGCCGCCTCGCCGGCATCCCGGGCGTACTGATTCACGGCCGCCTCGACCTGAGCAGCCCGCTCGACACCGCCTGGCACCTGTCCCGAGCCTGGCCGGATGCCACGCTGGAGGTCATCGACGACGCCGGCCACCTGGGCAGCGACACAATGCGCGCCACGATCCTGTCCGCCCTCGACCGCTTCGCCACGACCTGACCTCCGCGCGAGCCGGCCACCGCGAAAGGCGGTGGCGGGTCCGCGGTGGGATCGGCATGCTGGGCGAATGTTGATCAGGGAAGCGGGAAGCGACGACTGGGCGGCGATCTGGCCGTTCTTCCATGAGATCGTCGCGGCCGGGGAGACGTTCACCTATCCGCTCGATTTGGGGATGGACGAAGGCCGCGAGTGGTGGCTGCCGGCCCCGCCGTCGCGCGCGGTGGTCGCGGTGGACGAGGCCGGAGTGGTGCTCGGCACCGCGAAGATGAATCGCAACCACATGGGCAACGGGTCGCACATCGCGAGTGCGAGCTACATGGTCGACCCCGCACACTCGGGGCGGGGGGTCGGCCGGGCGTTGTGCGAGTACAGCATCGAGTGGGCCCGGGCGCAGGGCTACCGGGCGATGCAGTTCAACGCGGTCGTGGCGACGAACGAGCACGCGGTGCGGCTGTACCGCAGCCTCGGCTTCGAGGTGATCGGCAGCCTGCCGGAGGGGTTCGACCACCCGAAACACGGCTACGTCGGGCTGCACATCATGCACTTGGCGCTCTGACTTCGAGTCGGTCGATTCCGAAGGCGCCGCGCAGGTAGGTCAGGTTCAGGCCGTCCTGGTAGGCGCCGCCGCCCTCGTGGCCGTTGAACGTATGCACCTCCATGCGCTTGTCCGCCGCATAGTGGTGGTAGGCGGCGAACACCGTGGAGGGCGGGCACGTGGTGTCCATCAGCGCCACGCTGAACCGCGCCGGGGCGCTCGCGCGGGCGCCGTGGTTGACCGCGTCGAAGTAGTCGAGGGTGCGGAACACCCGGTCGCCGCGGTCCCGGTGTACGGCGAGGTAGCGGGCCAGTTCGCCGTAGGGACCCGTCGCGGCGATCTCCGCGCCGCGGCGGAAGTGGCACAGGAACGGTACGTCGGCCACCACCGCGGTCAGATCGGGCACCAGGCCGGCGACCGTGAGGGCCAGGCCGCCGCCCTGGCTCGCGCCGAGCGCGGCGATCCGGGTCGGATCGACGGCCGGATGGCTGCGGGCGACGGCGATCGCCCGGACCGCGTCGACGGTGACGCGGCGGTAGTAGTACCGATCCGGGTCGGTGACGCCCCGGGTCAAAAAGCCCGGGTGGGTGGAGCCGTCCCCCGCGGGCGCGTCGTCCCCGGTGGCGCCGGCGCGCCAACTGCCGCCCTGGCCGCGTACATCGATCACGAGATGGGCGAACCCGGCCACGGCGTACAGCAGTTGCTCGTGCGGCAGGCCCCGGCCGCCGCCGTATCCGGGGAACTCCACCACACACGGCAGGGGTTTGTCCCGATGCACGGGCAGTACCAGCCAACCGTGCACCCGTTGGCCGCCGTACCCCGCGAACGAGACGTCGTACACCTCGACTCCGGTCAGCGGACCGACCTCTGGCGTGAACGTCGGGTCGAGGGGGTGGACGTCGGCCTCGTCGAGCGTACGTGCCCAGAAGGCGTCGAAGTCGGCCGGTTCGCACCGTTCCGGGTGAAACTGCTGCAACTCCGGCAGTGACAGGTCGCTCAGGGGCATGGCGGGTTCCTCTCCGAGGGGCGGCTCTGATCGGCATTGTCGAGGCCGGCGGATCGTGGTGATCATGCGGGGCGGGGCGCCGACCGAACGGGTGCCCGATCCAAGGGTGTTCCCTGAGGAGTAGGGGGCCGTGGACGTAGGTTCCGGGCAGTACTTTTGTCGTCCCCACTGCGTCGCCGGGAGTAGTACCCCTAGGGGAGAGTCCTCCCCAAGCAGTAACAGCAGTACCTACACACGACTGATTCACCGGTGCTTCCGGACCTCTAGATTTGTCGAGTAGAAGACGACGACCGGTCGACAAAGAGGAACCAGGGGACTCATGAGTGCCGCAGGGAAGTCGGGGACCGTGGCCGCGTTCGTGCGCTTCGTCGTCTGCGGCGGTGGCACCGGACTCGCGTCGAGCGCCGCGCTCGTGGCCCTCACCGGGCACCTCTCCATAGCCGTCGCCAACGCCCTGGTGACCGTGGTCTTCACGCTCCTGGCGACCGAGTTGCACAGCCGGTTCACCTTCGGCGCGGGTCGGGCGCGGGGCCGACTGCACGTCCAGGCCGCGCTGTCCGCGCTGGTGTGCTACCTGTTCACCACCGGCGCGATGCTCGCGCTGCACGCGATGCAGTCTTCGCCCGGCGTGATCAAGGAGCAGGCGGTCTATCTGACGGCTTCCGGGATCGCCGGGATCGCTCGGTTCCTCTTCCTGCGCTTCGTTGTTCGGGTTCGGGCGCGGTCGAACGCGGCGGAGGTGGAGACGGGGATCGGGGCCGGAGCGGAGACGGCGACGGCGGTGGAGGTGCGGGTCGGCGGCGCGGCGGCGGAGGCCGGTGTGCCTGTGGGTACCGGTGCCGCCGCGGGCGAGTCCGCGACCGGGCTCGCCGCCGCGCCGGTGGCCGCGCCCGTGTTCGGGCCCCTGCAGTCGGTGTTCGTGCCTGCCCCCGCGTCCGCGTCGGCCTCCCGCTCCGCGTCGGATGTGGTGTCCGCTCTGCTGTCCGCTCCCGCCTTCGTGCCCACGGCGTCCGCGCCGGAGTCGGCCGGTTGGGGTTCGGGACGGGCGTTCGAGTCGCTTCTGATTCTTCCTGCGTGCGATGGCTGGGTCGCGCCCACGCGCGCGGCCATGGTCGCGACGGCGTAGGCGTCACACCTTCGACAGGAGTCCGTGGATGACCCGCGCCGCCGCCGAACACTACGAGCGAATCCTGGCCGCCAACTACACCTGGACGCTGGGTGGGGACCTGGCACCGATCGCCGCCGGGCAGGGCGAGTTGCTGACCGGACTGGGCGTCGCCCCGACGGCGACGTCCGCATTGGCCGTGGATCTGGGCTGTGGGCCCGGCAATCAGAGCCTGGCTCTGGCCGGTCTCGGCTTCCGTCGGGTCCTGGCGGTCGACACCAGCCGCATCCTGCTGGCCGAACTGGCCGAACACGCGGCCGATTTGCCCGCGATCGAGCCGGTGTACGGGGACATCCGCAAGGTGTTGCCCGAGTTGACCGCGCCCGGCGAGGTCGCGGCCGTGGTGTGCATGGGCGACACGCTCACCCACCTGTCGACGAAGGACGATGTGAGCGCGCTGCTCGCCGAGATCGCCCAGGCCCTCGCCGCCGGGGGTCGCCTCGTCGTCACGTACCGCGACCTGACCGAAACCCTGCATGGAATCGACCGGTTCATCCCGATACGGAGCACGGACGATCGGGTGTTCACCTGCTTTCTCGAATACCCGGACGACGACACGGTTCTGGTCCACGATCTGCTGCACGTCCACGACGGCACCGGCTGGACCCAGCACGTCGGCAGTTACCCGAAGTTGCGGATCGCCCCGACCTGGCTCGCCGAGCGCTGCCGGGACGTCGGGCTGACGGTCGAGCACAACCGCACGGGCGCGCGGGGCCTACAGGTCCTGGCGGCGCGCAAGGACTGACGCGGGGGCGGGGGCGGAGTCGGTGGGCGTGCGTCGGTGGGTGTTCTCGCAGGTCGGCGCGGGTGGAAATCGGATGCGGGGCGGCCTTCGGCCGTGATACTCCAGGCTCCCATGGGAGATCTCGAAACCGCACGACTCGTACTGCACCCGTTGACCGTCGCCGAGACGGAGCGGGTGGTGGCGGGTGAGCCGGCCGCCGACGACCGATGGGAGGTCGGCTATCCGACGGCCGGGGACGTGGCCGGGGGTGGCCGGTTTCTGCGAACCTGCGCGACCGTCGGGGATCCGGGGGCCTTCGGCAACTACGAGATCCGCCGTCGGGAGGACGGCATGGCGGTCGGTGGTATCGGCTTCCACGGCGCGCCGGACGGAAGCGGCACGGTCACGATCGGCTACGGCCTGATCGAGGCGGTCCGGGGGCGCGGCTATGCCACCGAGGCCCTGCGTGAACTGCTGCGCTTCGCCCGAGCCGCGGGCGTGACCCGGGTCATCGGGGACACCGCGCACGACAACGTCGCATCGCAGCGCGTGATGGCGGCGGTGGGGATGCGGCTGGTCAAGGAGGGGGCCGGGCTCAAGCACTACGCGATCGAGTGGTCGCCGGGCGCCGACGGGGCGGAGCCGGCGGCCGATGCCCCGGCGCGGGTCAGGCGCCCGTGACGGCGGTTCTCCGGTAGGCGTCGGGGGTCTGGCCGGTCCAGCGTTGGAAGGCGCGGCGCAGGGCGCGGGCGTCGGTGTAGCCCAGCCGCCCGGCTATCGACTGGACCGGTAGCTCCGTATCGCGCAGCAGCGTTGCGGCGTGCTCGTGCCGTACCGATTCGATCTCGTCCCGCCAGGTGGTCTCCAGCTCGCTCAGCCGGCGCTGGAGGGTGCGCGGGCTCATCGCCATCCGGTGGGCGACCATCTCCAGGCTGAGTTCCTCGCCGCCGAGGGAGCCGGCCAATACCGATCGGAACCTGCCGTGCCACCCGGCCGCCGGGCGGGCGTTTTCCAGCAGGTTGTCCGCGTATCGGCGCAGGATCAGCCCGAGTTCGTCGTCGCCGGGACCGGTCGGGCGGGGGCGTTCGGCGTCCATGTCGAGGAACGTCATCGAGTTCGTTCGGGCACCGAAGTCGATGGCGCGGGTGCCGAATGCCTCGATCAGATGCCGGTGGTTCTTCGGGGCCTCGTGCGCGAGGGCGACGTGTACGGGTACCACGCCCGGGCCCCGGGCGTCGCGCGCCCGCTTGAGCATGATCGCCATCGCGAATTCGTCGATCGCGGTGACCGCCGCCGGCGAGTAGTTGGCGATGCCGTAGGTGACGGTGAGGCGTCGATCGTCCTCGACCACGGTCATCTCGACCACCGGGTCGGACATCGTCGACACGTAGCGCGCGGCGTCGCGGCAGCCGTCGGCGAACGAGCCGGCGGAGGTGAACAGGTAGTCCCACACGTGCAGCCGACCCTGCGTGGCGCTCTCCGCGGCCCGGATGGCGACGTCGGGCGGGCCGGTGGCGACGGCCAGCTCCCAGGTCCGGACCACGCTGGCGGTGGGCACCCGCAACAACGGGTTCGCCAGCGTCTCCGGTTCGAAGCCCGGCAGATGCGCGAGTTCGCTCAGCGCCACCCCGGCCTCCAGGGCAGCGTCTCGCACCATGCGTGCCGCGTGCGAGGAAAGCGTGTACTCGATCACTGCCGGAGCATATCCGGACGGTCGGCCGCAATGGGGATTCGGGATCTGTCGTCCTCGGTCCCCATGTCGACGTGAAGTGTCCCCCGACGGCAGGGGGTGGGACCCACAGGTGCGAAAAGCGCGACCGCCGTCTCGAATTTCGGGACGGCGGTCGCGGTGAGGAGGGGGTGGGACGGGGACGGGGGCGGGGGCGGGGTGGGAGCGGGTCAGGCGCCGACGGTGCCGTCGATGCCCTCGCGGAGAAAGTCGGCGTGGCCGTTGTGGCGGGCGTACTCGTGCATCAGGTGCAGCATGACCAGGCGCAGCGACACGTCCTGGTCCCACCTGGCGTTGTGGCCGATGACGTCCAGGGACTCCGCCTCGGCCTCGATCCGCCGCGAGTGGGCCACCTCGGCTTCCCACGCGGCGAACGCCTCCGAGCGGGTCGACGCGCTCGCGTCGTAGGCCACCTGGAAGTCGCCTTCGTCGGACCACACGAGCGGGATGTCCTCCGCGTTGATCACCCGCCGGAACCAGGTGCGCTCCACCTCGGCCATGTGCCGGACCAGTCCGAGGAGGGAGAGCGTCGACGGCGGCATCGACTGCCGGCGTAGCTCCTCGTCGGAGAGTCCTTCGCACTTCATCGCGAGCGTGGCCCGGTGGAAGTCGAGGAAGGCCCGCATCATCTCGCGCTCGTTGCCGGTCACGGGTGGGGTGGGGCGCTGGTCGGTGGCCATGGGTGTGCTCTCTTTCGCTCCGCGTGGGCGATCGGGTGGACCTGCTTTCTAGCAGGCCGGCAGCTCGTACCCCTGACCGAAGTCGCGAAGGACGCGGGCGACGGCCCGGCGGGCGTAGGAGGTCGAGACCGTGAGGTCGCCGGCGGGGAGGGCGCGGAGGATCGCGGCGGCTTCGGGGCGGAAGCGTGGGCTGAGCATGCCCAGGGCGGCCGCGGCTCGGCGGGTGGCGACCGGGGGTGTGGCGGGGGCGGCCGGGATGCGGCGCAGGTGTTCGGCCGCTTCGTCGAGGAAGCGGGGGCTGAGGCTGCCGAGCAGGCGGGCTGCGCGGGTGCGGGTGTAGGGGGTGGTGTCGGGAGCGGCGAGGACGGCGCGGAGGGTGGCGGCGACGTCGGGGAGGGATTGGCGGCTCAGTGTGAACAACGGTCGTGCGACGGATACGCGATCGTGCGCGCCGGTATCCGTGGAGGTGAGCAGGAGTTCGAGGGCGAAGACCCCTTCGGCCACGAAACCCTGCCCGAGACGGGCGAGTTTCGCCGCCGCCTTGGCCCGTGCGGACGGGGGGAGATCGGGCGCGGCGAGGATGGCCCGGAGGTGGTCGGCGCCTTCGTGGACGTAGCCGCGGCCGAGCCGGCCGAGCGTGTGGGCGGCGAGGGTTCGGGCGAGGGGGGCGGTGGAGGGGTCGGTGAGGATGGCGCGGAGGGTCTGGGCCAGTTCCTGCGTGCGGGCAGTGCCGACGTCGAAGAGCGCCTGGGCTCCCTTGCATCGTTCGGTCGCCTCGATCGCGGGTGTGGTGACGATTTCCCAGAGCGCGTCGGAGGCTTCGTCGAGGTAGCCGGCACCTAGTCCGCCGAGGCTGTGCGCGGCGACCCGGCGGACAGTGGGCTCGGATGCGGGGTCTCGGAGGATGGCCCGCGTCAGCGAGATCGCCTCGGAGAGGCAGGCCGGCCCGATGCCGGCACAGACGTCGGCGACGGAGATACGAGACGCGGCAGACATGCCGGGGGTGGCCAGGAGGGCTCGACCGATACTCGTGGCCTCCCCGACGTAGCCCTGTCCTAGGGATTTGAGGAGTTGCGCCGCACGTGCCCGGTCGACCGGTCGTGTCGTCGGGCAAGCGGCGATTTCGCGCAAGGTGTCCGCCGCCACGGCGTGGTTGTCCGGGCCTCGATCGGACAGATCGTTGGCGGCCCACGCACGAGACTCCACGTCGGCGTCGGGAGCCGAAAGCAGATCCCGAAGCGCGGTCGTGGCTTCCGCCATGTACTGCGCCCTTCGATATCCCAGGATCTGCGCGGCCTTACGGCGATCCCCGGCGACCGTATCCGGCGCGTACAGCACGGCGCGGACGATGTCCCCCACCTCGGTGACGCCGCCCCCGACGTTATCCAGCGTTCGTGCCGTTTCGGCTCGATGCCGGATGGCGAAATCCGGATCGTCAAGCATCCTTCGGAGGCTGATGTCCAGGTCTTCGCGGCGGTCGGGCGCGAGCGGAATCAGCGTCAAAGCGATGTGGTTGCGGAGGGTGGTGGTGAGGTTCGGATCATCGAACAGGTGGGTGAGTGTGTCGACTGCCTCGGCTACGTGCATCGCGCCCAGGCTCGACAGGTACCGAGCTGCCTCCACCCGTGCCCAGACGTCGGCATCGGGCGCCGCCAGGACCTCACGCAACCCCCGAATCGCCCGGGGTACGAATCTGGGTCCGAGTCCGGCCAGACTTGCCGCTGCGCTTTGGCGTTGGTCCGATGTCGTATCGGCGGCGGCGAGCACTGTTTCGAGGAGCTCCGCCGCCTCCGCCACATGATCGGGGCCCAACTGCCCCAACGTGTGGGCGGCGTCGATACGCCGGACCGCGTTGGATGTCGGAACGGCGAGCACGGCGCGGATGACGTCGGCGGCCTCGGTGAGTCGACTCGGGTCCAATTGCGCCAGCGATTGCGCGATGGTGCAGCGAAGGGACGTGGTCGTAGTGGGTGCCGCGAGGAGTCGAAGAAGGGCGTCGATGCTCTCGTTCGAGTGGGCGGGAGCGAGTTTCGCCAGCGCCTTGGCAATCTCGATCGTGATGGAGTCGTCGGTGTCCCCTGCCGCGAGGCGGGCGCGCAGTAGTTGCACCGCCTCTGTGATGTGGCTGGGGCCGAGGCCGGCCAGAGCGAGAATGGCGTCCGTGTGCGTATGCGCCGTGGCATCGAGCATGGTCGGGAAGGCGCGGAGCAGGTCTGCGGCTTCCGCCGTGTACGCGGGTCCGAGTCCGGCCAGTCGCTTCGCGGCGATGATGCGCTGGAAGGGCGAACCGTCCGGAGCGTGCTGGATCGCACGCAACGCGTGCGCGGCTTTCGACGCGTGTGCCGGCTCGATCTCGGCCAGTGCGCGTGCCGCCTGAATACGGTCGTGGACGTCTGCGGTGGGGGCGGTGAGGGCTGTCAGCAGCGCGGTGACGGCCGCATCCTTGTGTTCCGGACCGAGCGTGGCGAGCCCTGTGGCGGCTTCGATCATCGAGTAGGGGGTTGCGTCATCCGAGCCGAGAGCGCTCCGCAATGCCTCGACGGCCTCGGCGACGTGTTCGGGGCCGCATCCGGCCAGGGCCTGCATGGCGGAGATGTGTGTATTCAGGTGGATGCGCTCGCGGCCGAGTACACCGCGCAGGATGTCGACGGCGAGGCCGGTGTCGTGAGTGGCCAGGGACTTGGCCAGCTCGATGTGGATGTCGTCCCGCCGGTAGCAACTGCCCAGGTAGTCCGACAACGTTCGACGGACCGCGGGCTCCCCGACCAACGCGGCGGCGTCCGAGGCCGCGCGCTGTAGTTGTTCACCCGAGGACCCGGACGTCAACGTCAACATCAGATTCGCCGCGAACGACTCGGTGTGCCTGCTCGCCGCCGGGACACCCCGGGCCAGGAGTTCGCCGGCGAGCGCCGCGAAGTCGCCGGTGCCGCGGCCCAGCCAGTCCAGGATCGCGTCGCCTGTGCCGTAGCGGTGGGCGTGGTGGGCCAGGATCGCGTGGGCGAACAGGTCGCCGTGGACGGCTCGGTGCACCACGTGGGTCCAGTCCGGGGCCGCCGGGTCGAAGTGGGGCGGCAGTCGGTCGGCTCGGACGTCGGCGGCCAGGTGTTCGGCGAAGCTGTAGTGGGTGAAGCGCAGGAAGTCGTGGTGGTGGGTGAAGACGCCGACCGTGCCGAGTACGGAGGCGACCAGCCTGGGCCATTCCGGGACGCCTCGGCGGGTGGCCCGACAGTCGTGTTCGTCGAGCCAGTCCAGGGCCAGGTCGAGGAGGGGGCGGGTGCCGGCCGTCGGGTCGGTGACCACCGTGACGGCCAGGTGTTCGACGAGTTCGGGGCGGTGGTCGAACAGGAATGCCACGCCGGCTCGGTGTACGGCGGGGCGCAGTGTCCAGCGCTGCAGCACGGTTTGTTGTTGCTCGTGCATCTCCTCCAGATGCGCGTCGGTCAGGAGGGTGAAGTAGTCGCAGTAGAGGGTGAATCGGTTGCTCGGCAGCGGTGTTGTCGGGTGCTTGCGGTAGACGAGCGCCGCCACCGTCGCCAGCAGTGGTACGCGGACCAGGTCGCGGACACCGGCGGCCTCGGTTTGCCGCAGGAAGCCGGCCGCCAGGGTCGGTCCGTCGGGGTGGTCGCGGAACCAGCGGTGGGCGAACTCGCGCAACTGCTCGCGGTCGAACGGCTCCAGCGTGTAGGTCCCGGTCGCCGCGTGTTGGAGCGGGGCCAGTTCGTCGTTGGGCAGCGGCCTGGTGGTGATCAGCAGTCGGAAACGGCCGTCTGGGTTGCGGACCCGGCCGGCCAACTCGGCGACCAGGCCGCGCCGTCGCTCCGGGTCGGTGATCTCGTCCAGGCCGTCGACGATCAGCAGGCACGTGGTGTTCTCGGGCAGGTGGTCGAGCAGGTCGTCCGGGAGGGCGTAGTCGAGGTGTGGCGCCAGTTCGGCGGAGAGGATCCGGACCAGGCGTGGGATCAGCGCGCTGCGCCCGGCGGCCAGGCGGCCGGCCGTGACGCGCAGGGGCAACAGTCGTTCACCGTCCGGGCCTTGGGCCTCGCCCGATTCGTAGGCCAGGGCCAGGGACGCGGCCAGTTGCAGGCTCAGGGTGGACTTGCCCTGGCCCGCGCCGCCGGTGATCAGGACGTGGCGGTGCAGTCCGAGCGTGTCCTCGGCGGCTCGGGCGGGGGCGATCGCGGGTCCGCTCGGGTCGGTCGATACGAAATGCCTTTGGTGGTGCTCCTCTTCGCGCGGGTTCCGGCGGGGGTCCCGCATGCGGTCGAAGGGTTGCCGGGTGGGTGCGGTCGGGGCGCTGCGGGCCTGTTGCCGGACGTAGACGGTGGCGAGTCCGTCGAGTGGCGCGTCGTAGAGGCGGTAGGTGAAGTTGCGCGCGGCGATGGTCTGCGCGTGCAGCAAGTCCCGCAGATGGGGCGGCAGTCGGGGCGCGGCGTCGGCGGCCGATGGGTGGCGGTTCCAACCCAGTACGATCCGGGCGCCCTGGTCCTCGTTGCGCTGTCGGGGCCGGGGGAAGCCCAGTTCGGGCAGGATCCGGTGCAGGTGGGCGTGCACCGTGGCCAGGTCGAGGGTCTTCGGGCCACCCGGGATGCCGTGTTCGAGGACGTCGATCAACTGCCCGGTGAAGGCCGTGTATTGCCCGCCCACCGGGGCGATCGCCTGCCGGGTCGCGGCGGCGGCGGCCAGGACGTAACTGCCCTCCACCCGGGACAGCTCCGTCAGCCGCGCGTCGTCCGGCCCCATCGCCCCCGCCAGGGCCCGGCCGGCGAAGCAGCAGTCCAGGAGTACCGCCTTGGCGGGGACCCGGCGGGCCGAGCGCAGCACGTCCCGGATTTCCTGGAACGGCAGTGCCGTGTAGGGACGTTCGGGGCGGCAGCGAGGAAGGGACAGCAGCAGGTCCTCGCTGTCCGGGGAGACCAGGCCGTGGCCCGCGTAGTACAGCAGGACCAGGTCGGTCGCGGCGGCCGTGGCGTCGGTGAGCGCGTCCAGGACCAGGTCGCGGTGGTCCGGCTGCTCGATCACGACACAGTTCTCGGCGGGCAGGCCCCACACTGCCGGGTCGGTCAGCAACTCCCGTAGTCGGGACAGATTTCGGGCCACGGCCGGCAGCGGGGTCAGGTGTTCGAAGGTGTGTGCGCCGACCAGGACCACCCGGGATCCCCGGGGGTCGTGCGGTGCGGTGCTCATGTCCGAACGGGCCCGGGACGGCGGGTCGTGGCTCGGCACGTGCATCCATCCCCCTCGTCCGGCCGGGTGGTTCAGCCTAATGGGTGGACTCGACGGGTGGGGCGCAATGGTGGGGCCGGGCGCGCGCGGACCTGCGGGCGGTCGGAGCGGGGTGGAATCGGCGGTAGCCTGCCGAGCGCATTGTCGAGGTTCGACGTGGAGGTTTGCGCAGTGGGCAAGGCGGCGGCGGAGCAGGGGACAGCGGTGGAGGCGGAAACCGGTGCGGCGGAGCGGGCCCGGGTGGCGCTGCTCGACGCGGTGGCCCGGATGGCCGGCCAGGTGGGCAAGGAGGCGGTGAGCGTCAAGGAGCTGGAACAGCTCGCGCGCACCTACGCGATCGTGGTGGGACCGGGTTCGGGAGCGGGAGCGGTGTCGCCCGCCGAGGCCGCGGGCGGTGCGGACGCGGAGATGGCGGAGACCCTGCAGATCGTGCCGGTGGCGCAGCGCGGTGAGGACGGGCGGGAACTGTCGTAGCACACGGTGTCGGCGGGGCGGTCGGCTCGACCGGCGGCTCCGCCGGACCACTCGGGCGGGTCAGTGGGTTGTCGCGGGTGGGTGACGGTTTTGTCGCCCGGGTGGGTGAGACCTCGGGCGTGTGGGGTTGCGCCTGTCGCGGATCCGTCCCGAGTGCGCTGCGGGTCGGTCACAGGCCGGGGCGGGGGCGTGACATCGTTTCGACGCTTTTCGTTGACTCAACCGAACGTTTGCAGCAGTAAACGGGCTCTCGCCCCCGTTCGTGTTGGAGGCCGTCGTGTGTGGTTCCCAGGTGCCCGGACCCCGCCCACTCGAAGCGCCCACCTGGCCCGAACGCTACGCGGAGCCACACCCGGACGCGCCCTGCGCGATGTGCGAAAAGGACTTCACCGCGCCCGACATCGGCTGGGGCCTGCTGCTCAAGCGAGGTGTCTACGGCAATGCCTACCTGTGGCGTTCGGGGCGGGTACGCGGGTACATCGTCGTGGTGTGGACCGGCGGCCACGTCGCGCGCCTGACCGACCTGACCGCACGTCAGCTCGCCGGGTTCATGACCGAGGTGACTGCGGCGGGGCGGGCGATCGAGGCGCACTATCGACCGATGCCCGGGCTGAACGTGTCCCTCCTCGAGAACGACATCCCACACCTGCACGCACATCTGATTCCCCGCCACCCCACCGCCCCGAGCCCCGGCCGCCCACCCGCCTTCGCCCATCTCGACCGGGGTCGGCAGAACGAGGCCCACATCCAGGCGGACGCGGCGGCGTTGCGAGCCCTGCTGGCCTACACGGGGGCGACGGAGGCGGTGGTGGGGGACCCGCTCCCGTCGTCGGGCGGGGGCGGTTCGCGGGACGTGGGTGCGGTGGGGGAGGAGGGCTCGGAGGAGGTCGGTTTGTGAGGCGATCGCCGGGGTGGGCGCGCGGGTTCGTCGCCGGCCGCGCCGGCCTCGCGGTTGTCCGTCGGGGGAGTGGCGGGGGTGGGATAACCCGTTGGTGGTCCCTGTCCCGGCTGGGATGATCGGTGGATGTCCGCAGCTTCCTCCGCGTCCGCGCCGCCGCCGTCCACGACGTCCGGGACACCCACGACATCCGGGACGCCCGAGACGCCCGTGCCGACGGAGCGGGTGGTGCGGTGCCTGGTCGACGCGGTGTTGGGTCGGGACGCGGGGCGGGTCGTGCGGCCGATCGACGAGGGTGGGGAGCACTCCTCGTGGTGGGTCGGGGCGGATCACGTTCTGCGGTTGGCCCGGGACGCCGATACGTCCGCCCGGCAGCGTCGCGAGATCGCGCTGCGCGACCTGCTGCGTCCCGTGGTCGGCGTCGCGCTGCCCGCGAGCGTGGCCGCCGGCGAGTGGGCGGACGGGCTCGCCTATTCCCTCGACACCCGCATCCCCGGCACCTCCGCCGAACTGCGTCGGGTCTCGCGGCGGGGCGAGGTCGCCCTGGCGCGGATGTTGGCCGGCCTGGCCCGGGTCACCGAGGCGGACGCGGTCGGCGTCGGCCTGCCCGTGGTCGCGCCCCGGTCGATGGCCGAGCTGCGCGAACCGGCCGAGGCGGCGGCGCAACGGCTCAGCGCCGACGGCGAGTTCGACGGGGCGCGGCTGCGCGGTCCGAGCGCGGAACCCGTGTCGCGAGTCGTGGTGCACGGCGATCTCAAGGGCGAGCACCTGATGGTCGGCAGCGGCGGTCGGGTGCGCGGGGTGCTGGACTGGACGGACGCGGTGGTCGGCGATCCCGCCGAGGACATCGCCGGCCTGGCCATCGCGGTGGGCGCCGCGGCCGCCGTCCGGGTGGCCGCGGGAGCCGGATACGCCCCCTGGTCGTGGGCCAGGGGGCTCGCCCTCGCCCGCCACGACACGCTGATCCGCCTCGCGGACCGCCTGTACGGCACGGACGACAGCCCCATCCCCCTGCTGCGCGCGCAACGGGACCGCGCCTGGCAACCCACCGCCCTCGACCGCATCCCCGAGCCGCCGAGCCCGGACGCGGGCCGGGCGGCGGACCGGTGGCCATGGCCGGCGGTCGCCCATCGGCCCCGCCGCTGACGTCCGTGGAGCGCCGGGTCGGGCACGCGGCTCGGCGGCTCGGATCCACCCGTCGTCGAGGCGGATCGACCAGGTGTCGCCCACCCCTCGGTTCAGCACCACCAGGGCCGCGACGTCCGCGATGACCGACGGCGTGTCGCCGGCCGCAGCGGGGAGTCCGGGACGGCGTGCCGGGTGTAGGTCGACGACTCGTCGAAGGAGTCGAAGGTGTGCAGCGGTGCGTGAACGCCGCCGAACCAGGCCGGGCGGTTCTCCTCGACCCAGCGGGTTGCGGCGTCGATGCGGTCGACATACGCCGAGACGAACTCGGAAGCCGGACCACGGCTGAACTGCACGGGCAGGCCCTCCGCGTCGACAGCCCACCAGTCCCATGTGAAGCCGGGCCGAGGGTGTCGCAGGATCGTCGTCATCCCGTCACCGTATGCCGGGCCACACGGCAGGCGGGTGCGGTCGCGCCCGGCGGTCGACGTCGGGTCGGGAGTGTGTGGGACGGCGGGCAGCGGGCCGGCCGTTGCCGGGGGCGGCGCTAATCTCGACCGGTGCACGCATCGCGCCCGGGCGTCGATCGTGCGCCGCGTACCGCCTGCCGCGCCGTGCGTCCGATGCCCACTTCGGGTGCGGACAGCGGATATTCGACCATGGGAGTTGCCGACGTGAACCCCTCCGCACCTGAGCCGGTCGATCCGGTCGAGTCTGTCGAGCAGGTCGGGCCCGCCGCCGAGGCATCCTCCACCGGCGGCTATCGGCGATCCGTCGGGTCGCCGCGGGGGGAGGCTCGGCGGCGGGAGTTGCTCGATCGGGTCACCGCGGATCTGGCGGCCAATGGGCTCGTGGACTTTTCGCTGCGTCGGGCCGCGCGCGCGGCCGATACCACCCACAAGGTGCTGCTCTATCACTTCGACGGGGCGGACGACCTGCTTCGGCAGGCCATCCTGCAACTGCGCGATCGGCGGATCGATCGTTCCGTCGCCGCCGGGCGGCCCGGTTCCGAGCGGTTGCCACTGGCCGAGTGGGTGCGGGTGGTGTGGCCGATTCTGGTCGGTGACGAGGCGCGGGTGCTCGACCAGGCGATCGGGCTGGCGATGTACGACCCCGACCGCTACGCCGAACTCGGCCGGGGGGCGTCCCGGCAGTATCTGCCCACGCTGCTGGCCATCTGTCCCGAACACTGGTCCGAGCAGCGCAAGTTCGAGGTCGCCGAGATGATCCTCGCGGTGCTTCGGGGGTTTTTGGTGGATGCGCGGACCAGTGGCGACACGGCGGGGGTCGCCGCCGGATTCGAGGCGCTGATGCGGGCGCTGGAGCGGGAGGAGGCCGCCGAGGAGTGACGGCACGCCGGCGTCTCGGGACTTCCCGTGGCCTCCCGTGGACAGTTTGCGAACCACGTGGTTCACTTTTTTGAGGGTGAACGGCGAACGGTGCACGCTGTGTGATGCCGGAGGGGAAGACCATGGCCCACAAGGAAGTTCGGCTGTCGGTAGGCACGATCGGGTACGAGGACACCGGTGGCGACGGCCCCACGGTCGTGCTGCTGCACGGCTTCCTGATGGATTCGTCGTTGTGGGACGAGGTGATCGCCGCGCTGTCCGTCGACCACCGCTGCGTGGCGCCCACCCTGCCGCTCGGCGCGCACCGGCATGCGATGTCCGCCGACGCCGACCTGTCGTTGCCCGGAGTGGCCGCGCTGGTGGGCGAGTTCCTGGACACGCTCGACCTGAGCGAGGTCACCCTGGTCGGCGTCGACACCGGCGGCGCGCTCGTGCAACTGCTGATCGCCGGCGGAAACACGGCCCGGGTGGGGCGGGTCGTGCTCGCCTCGTGTGATGCCTTCGACAACTTTCCGCCCGGGCTCACCGGCCGGACGCTCGTGCGCGCCGGTAAACTCCCGCCGCGTCTGTTCGGGCTCTTCATGCAGCAGATGCGGCTGCGCCCGATACGCCGACTCCCGCTCGCCTTCGGGTGGTTGACCAAGCGGGGCGACGCCGCCACCGCCCGCTGGGCGGCGCCGATCCTGTCCCGGCCCGAGATCCGCCGCGACGCGGTGCGCATGTTGCGCGCGGCCGGCGCGGACACCGACCTCCTGCTCGCGGCGGCGCAGCGCCTGCCCGACTTCGACCGCCCGGCCCTCGTGGTCTGGGCGAGCGCCGACCGGGTCATGCCCCCGGAGCACGGCCACCGCCTCGCCGAACTCCTGCCCGGGGGACGGCTGGTCGAGATCGACGACAGCTACACCCTCATCCCCCTCGACCGCCCTGCGGAACTGGCCCGAGTCGTCCGGGAGTTCACCCGCGCGACCGATCCGGCCCGGTAGCCGGAGCCGGATCCGGAACCGGTCCGCGCTACCGGCGGCCCGCCGCCGAATCCCCGTCGGCCCGCCGTCGATGGAAGGTCCGGCGATACGCGTCGGGCGGTACGCCCACCGTGCGGTTGAAGTGGCGGCGCAGGGTGGCCGCGGTGCCCATGCCGGTGGCCTCGGCGACGGCGTCCACGCTGTCGTCCGTGGTCTCCAGCAACTCCTGGGCCCGGTGGATGCGTTGGATCAGCAGCCACTGCAACGGGGTGGTGCCCGTCACCGACCGGAAGTGCCGGCCCAGGTGACGCGAGCTCATGTTGGCCCGGCGGGCCAGGTCCTCCACCGTCAAGGGTTGGTCCAGCCGGCCGGCCGCCCAGCCGAGCAGTTCGCCGAGCGGGTGGTCGGGCTGTTCGGGTACCGGGGTGGCGACGAACTGGGCCTGGCCGCCCGGTCGGTGGGGTGCCACCACCAGCCGGCGGGCGATCGCGTTGGCGACCGTCGAGCCGTGGTCGAGGCGGATCATGTGCAGGCTCAGATCCATCGCGGCGGCCTTGCCGGCCGAGGTGAGCACGCTGCCGTTGTCGACGTACAGCACGTCCGGGTCCACCTCGACCTCGGGATAGCGTTCGGCCAGGGCCTCGGTGTGGGCCCAGTGGGTGGTGGCGCGCCGCCCGTCGAGCAGCCCCGCGGCGGCCAGGACGAAGGCGCCCGTGCAGAGCGAGGCCACCCGCGCGCCGGCCTCGTGGGCCGCGCGCACCGCGTCGACGAGGTCTGCCGGCGGGTCGGTGTCCACATCGGCCCAGCCGGGGACGATCACCGTGTCGGCGCCGGCGAGCCGGTCGAGGCCGCCGTCCGGTTCGAGCAGGAAACGCCCGTCGACCCGCACCGGACCGGCCCCGCAGACGACGACGTCGTACCAGTGCTCGACGCGGGCTGCGGGCGCGGCCGGTGCCGGTGCCGGTGACCCGAAGATCTCGTGGGCCAGGGCCAGTTCGAAATGCAGGATGCCGTCGGCGACGGCTATCGCGACTGTGCTCACGTCCGGAAGTGTACGCATCATGTCGTTCCGGACGCTCGCCCGGCCGGTCGGGTACTCGACACGATGTCCGGGTCGATCAGGCGGACCGGGGCGACCGGCGCGATCGGACGGCCCCGCTATCGAGAGAGAAGTGACATGCGCGCCATCAGTCAGGACGTTCTGGGTGATCCGGCGGTATTGCGGGAGGTGGAGCTGGAGCGGCCGGTGCCCGGCCCGAGCGAGGTGCTGGTCCGCGTGTGCGCGGCGGGGGTGAATCCGACCGACTGGATCCACCGGGCCACCGGCCTGATCCTGGGCCGGCCGCCGTTCGTACTCGGCTGGGAGGTGTCGGGCGTGGTCGAGGCGGTCGGCCTGGGCGTAGCCATTCACCGACCGGGCGACGAGGTGTTCGGCATGCTGAGGTACCCGTACGGGAACGGGGCGCACGCCGAATACGCGGTCGCCGCTGCCCGCCACTTGGTGCGCAAGCCCGCGAATCTCGATCACGTCCGCGCCGCCGCACTGCCGCTGGGTGCGACCACCGCGTGGCAGGCCCTGGTCGATGTCGGGGAACTGCGGGCCGGGCAGCGGGTGTTGATCCATGCCGCCGCCGGCGGGGTCGGTCACCTGGCGGTACAGATCGCCAAGGCGCGCGGCGCGTACGTCATCGGTACGGCGAGCGGGCCCAAGCACGACTTCGTCCGGGCGCTCGGCGCCGACGAGGTGATCGACTACACCACGACCGACTTCGCCGAGGTGGTGCGGGACGTGGACGTGGTCCTGGACGGCGTCGGCGGCGAGTACGGGCCGCGCTCGTTGCCGACGCTGCGCCCGGGCGGCATCCTGGTCGCGATCGTCAACCACGTGCGGGACCTGGACGTCGGGCGATACCGGGTCCGGGCCGCGGAGATGCTGGTCGAGGCCGATCACGCGGCCATGCGGGAGATCGCGGCGCTGGTCGAGGCGGGTCGCCTTCGCCCCGAACTGGACTCGGTGTTCCCCCTGTCGGCCGCCGCCGAGGCGCACGCGCGCGGCGAATCGGGCCGGGTCGCCGGGAAGATCGTGCTGACCCTCTGAGGGGGGATCGAAGACACGCCAGGGCGTGTCTTCGATCTCCCGTCGGGCTCCGCGGCGTGAGCGCAGCGAGGAGCCCGAAGGGCGGATGCCGTGTATCGGCGTGCCGGAGAAGCAGGTGCACAGTGGTTCTATTCGCCTGTTTCTCCGGGGCGGCCAGGTGCGGTGCCGGGCGTCGTGGAGCTCGGCGGGAGATTGAAGACACGCCCTAGGGTCGCGGCTCGCTGTACCAGCGCCACGAGGTGCGGCGGGGGTGGCCGGGCAGGTCGCCTCGGCCGGTGGCCCACAGGAGGGTGGGCCAGGGGTCGGTGTCCTGCGGGACGTCCGGGAAGATCCGGGCGATCACTCGTGCGCACAGGTCGGCGGGCGGGGTCCAGGGCAGGCCCAGGCCGTCGGCCAGGTCGTACGTGTGCACCACGGTCTCCACGATGCCCATCGCCGCGCTGCCCTCGGGGTCCGCGTCGCCGAAGGTGTGGTGGGCGCGCACGCTCGGCGGCGTGGTCCGCACCATGGACGCCAGCAGGGCGCCGGTCACCTCCAGGACCTGCAACAGCCCGCCGGGGCCGGCCGCGCGGTCCGCGTGGATCGCGTTCGCCGGGCCGCCCGGGCGGCGGCTCTCCCAGACGAAGGGCACGTTGGCGGTCAACGGCGGGGTGCGCAGGCCCAGTTGGGCGGCATACGCGAAGAGGTCGTCGTTCAGGTGCTCGACCGTCTCCCAGCGGGTCCACTCCAGCGAACCGGCCCGGTCGTCCCAGGCGGTCGCCGGCGCCTCGCGGAGCGCGGCCACCGCGAGCCGGACGGCCAGGTCCAGGTCGTCCGCGGTCACGGGCCCGGGCGAGGCGGGCGCCGCCGGTTCGGGCGTGGGGTCGGAGGCGGCGGCTCGCGGCGAATCATGCATGGCAGGACCGTACCGCCACCGCCCACCGCCCACCGCCCACCGCCCACCGCCCACGCTCCCCACCGCGGATATGTCCGGCGCTGTAGTCTCCATGCACGTGTAGTACTACAGGTGGAGTGGTTTTATGGTGCGCAGGAATGACGAGCGGAGGGCGGCGCTGGTCGATGCCGCCATCGAGGTGCTCGCCAAGGAGGGGGCTCGGGGGCTCACCTTTCGGGCGGTCGATGTCGAGGCGCGGGTACCGACCGGTACCGCCTCCAACTACTTCACGAGCCGCGACGACCTGCTCACCCAGGCCGGTGCCCGGGTCTACGAGCGACTACAGCCCGGCGAGGAGATCATCGCGCGACACCGCGCGAGCACGCCGGACCGGGAGACGTACACCGTGTTGATGCGCGAGGTCGTCGACCGCGTCAGCGCCTTTCGCACCGGCTACCTGGCCCTGCTCGAACTGCGCCTGGAGGCCACCCGGCGGCCGGAGTTGCGCACGGTGCTGACCGAGCGGGTCCGGGCCGACGTGGCGGCCAACGTGAGCTACCACGAGCAATCCGGCCTGCCCGGCGACGCCACCGCGGTCCGCCTCCTGTACCTGGCGTTCAACTGGCTCATCGTCGAACAGCTCACGCTGCCGGACGTGTTCTCCCCGGCCGAACGCGACGGCCTCGTCGCGGCGGCGGTCGAACGCATCGTGGGAGCGTGATGGCGCCGGCGGTGGTTCGGGCGTGACGTCCGTCCCGCACCGGTCGTTGGTCCGGGCACAGGTGTGTGTCGGAGCGCGGGTCGCCCCCGCCGGTCCGCCGCGCGCCGGCGCCGTCGCGCGCCCAGGGCGATCGCCCGCAGGCGCCCCGGAAGCACCCGGATCGACCATGGGGAGACCGACACGTGAGCGACCACCGCCACAACGCCATCGCCTACGCCGCCATCATCCTCGAACGCGCGGACGGGGCGGTGTTGTTCATGGAGCGCAAGGACACCGGCTTCGCCGACGGCCTGCTCGCGCTCCCGGGCGGCCTGGTCGACCCCGGTGAACTCCTCATCGAGGCGTGCGCCCGCGAGACCAGGGAGGAGATCGCCACCGACGTGGCCACGGCCGACCTGCGCACGGCCTACGTTTCGCAGGTGCTCGGCGACACCGGCGCACCGGTGATCGGCTGGTACTTCCACACCGCGGCCTGGACCGGCGACCCCACCAACGCCGAACCCGACCAGTGCGCCCGCCTGGCCTGGCTCGACCCCACCGACCTCCCGCCGGACGTGGAACCCACCGACGCCACGGCGGTGACCGCCTGGCACACCAAGGGCCACCCGACCGCCTGGTCCTGAGCGCCGCCGCCTCCCGCGTGTCTACCGCTCGGCCGCGCGGGCGGACGCACCGGGACCGACCAGGCCGGACTCGTAGGCGGCGATCACCAGTTGCGCCCGGTCGCGGGCGCCCAGTTTCATCAGCAGGCGACCCACGTGGGTCTTCACCGTGGACGCGCTCACGTGCAGGTATTCGGTGATCTCCGGGTTGGACAGCCCGCGACCGATCAGGGTCAGCACCTCGCGCTCGCGGTCGGTCAGGCCCGCGTCCCGGCCGGAGTTCGGTCGCTGTCGCGGCTCGGGGCGGGCGGCGAACTCGGCGATCAGGCGGCGGGTGATGCCCGGTGCGATCAGCGCGTCGCCCGCCGCGACGATCCGGATGGCGGTGAGGAGTTCGGCCGGCGGCGTCTCCTTCAGCAGGAAGCCGCTCGCGCCCGCGCGCAGCGCCGCGTACACGTACTCGTCGAGGTCGAACGTGGTCAGGATGAGCACGCGGGTATCGCACGTGTCGGGCGAGGCGGTGATCCGCCGGGTGGCCTCCAGGCCGTCCATGCCGGGCATCCGAATGTCCATCAGGACCACGTCCGGGCGGGCGGCGCGGACCAGTTCGAGGGCATGGGCGCCGTCGGCGGCCTCGCCGACCGCGGCCAGATCCGGCGCGGCGTCGATCAACAGGTGCAACGCCCCCCGCAGCAGCGCCTGATCGTCGGCGACCAGCACCCGGATCGGCTCCCCCGTCACCGCGCACCCTCCTCGATCGGCAACCGGGCGCCGACCCGGAACCCGGCCCCGTCCGCCCGCGGCCCCGCGTCGAACTCGCCGCCGTAGGCCGCCACCCGCTCACGCATCCCGATCAGCCCGTGCCCCGGCACCGCCGCCGGACCGCCGCGTCCCGAGTCGACCACGTCGAGCGCGATCTCCCGTTCGGTGTAGCGCAGTTCGACCGAACAGCGGTCCACCCCCGCATGCCTGATCACGTTGGTCAATGCCTCCTGGACGATCCGGTACGCGGCCAGTTCGATGCCCGCCGGCAGATCCCGGCGCTCACCGAGCACCGTGAAATCGACGCCCAGCCCGGCCGCCGCCGCGTCCCGGACGAGCGTATCGAGCGCGGCCAACGTCGGCGCGGGCGCCAACTCCGGGTCCTGCGGCGTGCCGTCCGCGTCACGCAACATGCCGAGCAGCCGGCGCATGTCGCGCAGCGCGGTCCGCCCGGTCGCCTCGATCGAGCCCAGCGCCCGGATCGCCTCCTCCGGCCGCTCGGCGCCCACGTAGTGCGCCACGCCCGCCTGCACGGTGATCAGGCTCATGCTGTGCGCGACCACGTCGTGCAGTTCGCGGGCGATCCGCAACCGCTCCTCGGCCGCCTGCTCCCCGGCCCGCCGTTCCGCCTCCTCCCGCCCCTGCCGCTCGGCCTGCCGGCGCAGCGCCCGCGCGTACTCGCGCCGCGAGCGGGCGCTGGTCCCCAGCGTCCAGGCCAGGATCGACGGATACAGCGGGATCGGCGCCGCCACGAACCCCACCGCGACCGCGACCGTACCCAGACACCACACGGCCGGCCGGTTCCGGGCGGTGAGCGCCGCCATGTACAGGGTGAGCGCGGTCGCGAAGCCGACCGCCGCCTTCAGCCCGAGCCCGCGCAGACATGCCTCCGCCACCAGCGCCGCGGTGAGCGCGGTGATCGGGTACACCCGGCGCACCGCGACGGCGCCGGCGATGACCAGCACCAGCAGCGCGATCGCGATCCAGGTCGCCGAGCCGAGCCGGCCCTCGGCGTCCGGCCGCAGCGTGACGAGCGAACTCGCCAACGCCAACGCGACGAGCACGTCGATGACCAGCCAGTGCATGGGGCGCAGCCGCTGGGTGAGCGGCGGGCGCGGTTCGTCGACCACGTTCGGACCCTAGCCACGTGACGGGCGCGCCCGCATCGGCCCACGGGGTCGGCCCGGCGATCCCCCCACGGGTGGATCACGACCGGTCGACCGCGGCCCGGGCCGACCCCGGTACCGCGCCGGAAAACGCCTCCCGGCCCGACGACCGGCGGGGCCCGCGCGCGAGAACTTGGGCGACGTCCGCCGCTCCGCGTCGAAAGGCAGCCCCCGTGTTGAAGGCTTCGTTGCGTGGATTCCTCGCGCACAAGGGTCGAATGGTGTTGTCCGCGGTGGCGATCACCCTCTCGGTCGCATTCGTCACCGGCACGCTGATGTTCGTCGACACGGTCTCCGCTGTGTTCGCCGACCTGGCCCGGTCGACCTCGGCCGATGTGACCGTCACGCCCCGGACCGAGGTCAAGGCGATCCGGCTGGTCCGCGCGGGGCGCACGCCGACCGTGCCGGCGGCGCTGGTGGAGCGGGTTCGCGGCGTCGAGGGCGTGGCCGCCGTGCACGGCGACGTGGTGGCCCGGGACGTGCCCGTCGTCGACGGGGACGGGGATCAGGTCGGGGTGGTCTCGGATCCGGAGACGGCGGTCGCCGGGTGGTGTGCGTGTGCCCACGCGCCGGTACGACTGACCTCGGGTCACGAACCGCACGGCCCGAACGAGGCGGTCCTGGACGCCGAGTCGGCGCGGGTGAGCCGGATCCGGCTGGGTGACCGGCTGCGGCTGAGCCCGTCGACCGGCACGTTCGAGGTCACCGTGGTCGGCATCGCCGGCTATCGGGTGCGGGCCACCGGCGACACCCTCGTCTTCGTCGACCCGGAGACCGCCGCCGCCCGACTCCTCGGCAGGCCGGACGTGGTCACGGCGGTCTCCGTCACGGCGGTGCCGGGCGTACCGGACACCGTGCTGCGCGATCGTGTCACCGCCGCGCTCGACCCCGAGGGCGCCGGTTCGCCGGCGCTCGACATCCGCACCCGCGCCCAAACCGGCGCCGCCGCCGTCGGGGAACTCGGCCGCGCGTTGGACGTGGTCCGCTACGGCCTGCTCGGCTTCGCGCTGCTGACCATGGCGATCGGGATGTTCCTGATCTTCAACACCTTCTCCATGCTCGTCGCCCAACGCACCCGCGAAATCGGCCTGTTGCGCGCGCTCGGCGCCTCCCGCGCGGACGTGCACCGGTCGGTGCTCACCGAGGCGGCGGTGCTCGGCCTGCTCGGCTCGACCCTCGGCCTGGGCACCGGCTACGCGTTGGCCACCGGACTGACCGCACTGCTCGGCGCGGTCGGTGTGCAGACCTCGGGCATCGACCTGGCTTTCGCACCGACCACCCCCGTGGTCGGCTACACCGTCGGCACCCTCGCCACGGTCCTCGCCGCATACCGCCCCGCACGCCGCGCGAGTCGAGTGGCGCCGATGGCCGCCCTGCGCGCCGTGGACGCGCCGCAGGAACCGCCGCGTCGGCGCGCCCTCCGCGGTGGCGTCGTCCTCGCCCTCGGAGCCGCCGCGGTGGCCGGCGGCAACCTTGCCCTGCTCGCGCTCGGCGGCGCGCTGACCCTGCTCGGGGTCGTCCTGCTCGGCCCGATCCTCGCCCGCCGATTGATCCCGGCGCTCTGCGCCCCGTACACCCGACCGTTCGGTGCCGTGGGCCGGCTCGGCCGGGACAACGCGCTGCGCAACCCGCGCCGGACCGGGGCCACCGCCGGCGCACTGATGATCGGTGTCGCACTGGTCGCCGCGGTCGGCGTGGCCGTGTCCTCGATGACCGCGTCGTTCGACGCGACCTTCGACCGCACGTTCCGCGCCGACCTGATGCTCTCCGGCAAGCCGGCGCTGTCCGCGCGCACCGCGAGCGACGCGCGGGCCGTACCGGGTGTGGCGAGCACGGTGCGCACCCGTAGGGTGGACGTGCGGATCACCGCCCACGAGCACACCGAGCAGCTCGAACTCGACGGCGCCGACCCGGGGGTCGGCGGCCTGCTCGGCCACACCTACGGCCGCGGCACCGAGGCGGCCGGATTGGCGCCCGGCGCCATCGTGCTCGACGCCCGCTACGCCCGACGCCGCGGTCTGGCGGTCGGCGACCCGGTCGTGGTGCGGGCCGTGGCCGGCGAGACCCGCACGCTGCGGGTCGGCGGGCTGCGCACGGATCGGCCGGCGGGCACGGGCGGCGACGTGAACCCGATGGTCGGCCTGGACACCCTGGCCGAGCTGGCGCCGGACGTGCGGGACGAGACGGTCTACCTGGCCGCGACACCCGGTACCGATACGGCGGTGCTGCGCGCGGCGGTGAAGGCGGCGACCTCGGCCGAGCAGGGCGTGGCGGTGCGTACCCGGGCCGACTACCGGGAGAGCCGCAAGGGCGCTCTGGGCACGATGGTGGCCCTGGCGTACGGACTGCTGTCGCTGACCATCGTGATCGCGGTCCTGGGTGTGGTGAACACCCTCGTGTTGTCCGTGGTCGAACGCACCCGGGAGATTGCGATGTTGCGCGCCCTGGGCCTGACCCGCAGGCAGGTGCGCCGGATGATCCGCCTCGAATCGGTGACCATCGCGATGTACGGCGCGACCCTGGGCCTGGCGCTCGGTCTCGGCTGGGGCCTCGGCGTGACCCGTTGGATGGCCCACGACGGCAGCGTGACGGTGGTCGCCGTGCCGTGGCCGACGATCGCCGCGGTGATCGTCGGCGCGACCCTCGCGGGCCTGGCCGCGGCGACGCTCCCGGCCCGGCGCGCGGCCCGCCTGGACATCCCTGCGGCGATCGCGGATTAGCTCGGGCCCAGGCCCGCGCGGAAGGCGGTGATCACCAGTTGTACGCGGTCGCGGGCGCCGAGTTTGGTGAGCAGGTGGCCCACGTGGGTCTTGGTGGTGCCCTCGGTGATGTGCAGGCGGCGAGCGATCTCGGGGTTGGTGTGGCCCTCGGCGATCAGGACCAGGACCTCGTGTTCGCGCGCGGTGATCCCGGGCAGCGTCGTGGGCCGGGCCGGCTCGCCGCTCCCGCTCGGGTCCGGGCGACCGGCGAACTCGGCGATCAGGCGCCGGGTCACACTCGGCGCGAGCAGCGCCTCGCCGGCGGCGACCACCCGGATCGCGGCCAACAGGTCCTCCGGCGCGGTGTCCTTGAGCAGGAACCCGCTCGCGCCGCCGCGCAGCGCCTCGTAGATGTGCTCGTCGAGGTCGAACATGGTCAGGATGAGCACCCGCACGCCCGGCACGCCCGCCGGACCGCCCGCGCCGGTGATCAGCCGGGTGGCCTCCAGGCCGTCCATGCCCGGCATCCGGATGTCCATCAGCACCACGTCCGGCCGCTCCCGCCGGGCGAGTTCGACCGCGGCCGTCCCGGTGCCCGCCTCGCCGACCACGGTGAAGCCCGGCGCCACCTCGACGATCCCGCGAAACCCCGCGCGCACCAGTGCCTGATCGTCGGCGACCAGCACCCGGACGCTCATGCGACACGCTCGCGCAGCGGCAACACCGCGGTCACCCGGAAGCCGCGCCCCGGCAGCGGACCGGCGGTGAACTCCCCGTCGTACAGTCCGACCCGCTCGCGCATCCCGGCCAGGCCGTGTCCGTAGGGGAGTTCGTCCGGCCATCCGTGCCCCGGCCCGACGCCGTCGTCGGTGACCTCGATCGCCAGCGCGTCCCCGCGATAGTCCACGGTGACCGTCGCGTTCGCGGTGCGCGCGTGCCGGGCGATGTTGGTCAGCGCCTCCTGGACGATCCGGTACGCGGACAACTCCACACCGGGCGGCAACTCGCGCGGTTCGCCGAGCACGGCCGATTCCACCCGCAGACCCGCCTCCGCGCTGCGGTCGAGCAGCGCGGGCAGATCGGCCAACCCCGGCGCGGGAAGCCGGTCGGCCGGGCCGTCCGCGCGCAACACCCCGAGCAGGCCGCGCATTTCGCGGATCGTCTCGCCGCTGATGCGCCGGATCGCCGCCAACGCCTCCCGGGCCTCCTCCGGCCGTCGGTCGAGCACGAAACCACCGTATCCGGCCTGCACGTTGACCACTCCCAGGCTGTGCGCGATCACGTCGTGCAACTCCCGCGCCAGCCGCAGCCGTTCCTCCGCGAACTCGGACCGGGCCAGTTCCGCGTGATGCTCGCGCAGCGCTGCGGCGTACGCGCGCTGCCGGCCGACCGCGTAGCCCACCGCGCCCGCGATGCCGACGAACAGCGGCGTCAACCACGCGTTGCGCCGCAGGTCGTCGGAACCGAACAACCACGGCACCGCGCCCAACAGGCCGAGCCCGAGCACGCCGATCGCCGCGCGCGGCGGGTACGTCACCGCCGCGCTGTAGACCACCGCCATCGAGACCAGCACCACGAACGGCCCGCCCACGTACAGCGCGATCGTGGTCTCGCCGGCCACGGCCACCACGACCGCCCAGCTCGCGACCACCACCGCCGTCGCGAGCGCGGGCCGGAACCGGCGCAGCACCAGCGCGCCGGCCAATACGCCGACGCCGACCAGGGCGACGCACAGTTGAACCCGGTCCGGCTCCGGGTAGCCGCGTCCGTGCGGGTCGTGGTGGTGGTAGGCGTCCAGCACGCGCAGCACCGCGATCGACGCCCCGACCAGGGCCACGAGCACGTCGAGCGCAACCCGGTGCTCGGCGCGCAGCCGCTTGGTGAATGGACGCGACGGCTCCGATCCCATGCCTGTGATGCCTGTCATGCCGTCGAGGGTGGCACGCCGGCCGCCGCCGCCCATCGCCCGGCGGACCTATGACCACGGTCGTAGTCGAACCCCGATCCCGGCCGCGCGCTCCGGCCACGGTCCGATGACCGCCCACCGGCGACCCGACACGGTGGAGGACGTATCGCCGGCGGCACCGGGACGGGCCGGCCGGCCGACGCGGATCCGGGAGACGAGATGATCGAAGTGCGCGGGCTCACCAAGAGATACGGCGCACGCGTGGCCGTGGACGATGTCACCTTCACCGTCGAACCGGGACGGGTGACCGGCTTCCTCGGCCCGAACGGGGCGGGCAAGTCCACCATCATGCGGATGATCCTGGGCCTGGCCGCGCCCACCGCGGGTCATGCCCTGGTGGACGGGCGGCCCTACCGTGCGTTCGACCGGCCGCTGCGCCGGGTCGGGGCGTTGCTGGACGCGGATGCGGTGCCGGCCGGGCGCAGCGCGTACCACCACCTGGCGAGCATCGCCGCGAGCAACGACATCGCGCGCGGCCGGGTACACGAGGTATTGGACCTGGTCGGGCTGCGTGCCGCGGCCCGGCGTCGGGCGGGCGGATTCTCGCTGGGCATGCGGCAGCGGCTGGGCATCGCGATGGCGCTCCTCGGCGACCCGCCGGTGTTGTTGCTGGACGAGCCGGTGAACGGGCTCGACCCGGACGGGATCCGGTGGATCCGCACGCTGATGCGGGAGTTGGCGGCCGAGGGGCGCACGGTGTTCGTGGCCGGCCACCTGATGAGCGAGATGGCGCTGACCGCCGACCACGTGATCGTGCTGGGTCGGGGGCGGGTGATCGTGGACACCGAGATGGCCGAGTTCGTGCGCGACGGGGCGCGGGGGGATGTACTGGTCCGGTCCCCACACGGGCCGCGGTTGGCGGCGTTGCTCACCGCGCGGGGCGCGACGGTGACGGTCGAGCCGGACGGGGCGCTCGCGGTCGAGGGGTTGGCGTACTCGCGGATCGGCGAACTGGCCGCGGCGGAGGGCCTGGTGATTCACGAACTGGCGGCCCGGCAGGGGTCGTTGGAGGAGGCGTATCTGCGGATCACCGAGCCGGAAGCGGTGCACCGGGCGGCCGACGGGGTGCGGAACGGGGCGGGCGCGTGAGCCGGGTGCCGATTCCGCGCGGGGTGTTGGCAGCCGAGTGGATCAAGCTGCGCACGCTGCGGTCGACGTATCTCACCGTGCTGGTGTCCGCCGTCGCGGCGCTCGGACTCGGCGCGTTCGACCTGGGCAACCTGGTCGCGGACTGGGACGGGATGTCGGCGGAGCGGCGGGCCGCGTTCGACCCGGTCCGGTTCGGATTCAGCGGCGGCTACTACGTGGTGGTGCTCGCGGTGGGCACGCTCGGGGTGTTGACGGCGAGTTCGGAGTACGGGTCGGGGCTGATCCGGACCACGTTCACCGCGGTACCGAGGCGGCGGCGGGTGTTCGCGGCCAAGGTGGTGGTCGTCGGCGCGGCCACGCTCGTCCTGGGGGAGGTGATCGCCTTCGCCACCTACTTCGTGGGGCAGGCGATCCTGGCGGACAAGGACCTGGAGGTGGGGCTCGGCGCGCCGCACGTGCTGCGGGCGGTGCTCGCGACGGGTGCGTTCGTGACGGTGTTGGCGCTGATCGGGCTGGCGCTCGGGGTGGTCGTCCGGCATACGGCGGGGGCGATCGCGGCGCTGTTCGGGCTGTTCTTCGTGGCGCCGATGGTTACCGGGGCGGCGGGGGACCGGGTGCGGAACGGCACCCTGCAACAGGCGTTCCAGGCGTTGAGCAGTACGACCGGGGCGGATGCCGCCGGGCGGCCGTCCACGGTGACGGCGGTGGTGGTGTGCCTGGTGTGGGTCGGCGTCGCGGTGGCGGTCGCGGCGTGGGTGATCGAGCGGCGGGACGTGTGAGGGTGGGTTCGTCGGCCTGGGCGGGCTCGATGGCCGCGTCGGTCGCGTCGACCTCGGTGGCCTCGGGGTGACATGCGCGTGGCCGTCCGACCGGGGGTTCCGGGTCGGACGGCCAGGTGCGGCGGGTGGGGCTGTGGCTGCCGGGGAGCGGGCGTTGTGCGCTGGGGTTACCGTGCAGTTTGCCGCGTGCGCTGCCATGCAGCTTGCCATGCGGATCGCCGTGCGATGTACCGTGCAGGCTTCCATGCAATTCACCATGCAGTTAGCCATGCAGCTCGCCATGCAGCTCGCCATGCAAGTACCAGGTCAGAGGCACTTTTGATGCTCGGGAGCAAGGCTTTCAGCGAGCCTTGTTGAACACCCTGCGCGCCCACACATAACCGACCAGGGTGGCGCCGAGGCACCAGGCGAGGGCGATGATCGCGTTGTTGCCGATCTCGGTGCCGAGGAGCAGGCCCCGGAGGGTTTCGATGATCGGGGTGAACGGCTGGTACTCGGCGAACCAGCGCAATCCGGTGGGCATCGAATCCGTCGGGACGATCGCGCTGCCGAGGAACGGCAGGAACGTCATCGGCATCGGGATGTTGCTCGCGGTCTCCACGTTCTTGGCGACCAGACCGATACCGGCCGAGATCCAGGTCAGGGCCAGCGTCAACAGCGTGAGCAGGCCCATCGCGGCGAGCCATTCGAGTGCCGTGGCGTTCGGCCGGAAGCCGACGGCGAGTGCGGTGGCGATCACCAGGGCCAGGCTGACCAGGGTCTGGATCACGCTGCCGACGACGTGTCCGGTCAGGAACGCCGCCCGGGAGACGGACATCGTGCGGAACCGGTTGACGATGCCCTCGGTCATGTCGACGCAGACCGAGATCGCCGTGGCCAGGGCCCCGGAGGTGGCCGCCATCAGGATGATGCCGGGGGCCACGTAGTCGATGTACTTCGTCTTGCCGGTGGGGGAGTCGGCGATCCCGGCGCCGATGGCGTTGCCGAAGGCGTAGTTGAACAGCAGCAGCATGACGATCGGCATCGCGACCACGGAGACGGTCACCGAGGGATAGCGCAGGGCGTGTCGCAGGTTGCGGCGCAACATGGTCGCCGAGTCGGTGACCGCGTAGGACAGGGTGCTCATCGCGGGTTTTCCTTCCGGGAGTCCGGAACGCGGTCGCCCTGCGGCCGGCCGGTGAGGGTGAGGAAGACGTCGTCCAGGTCGGGGGTGTGCACGGTCAGTTCCTCGGCGGGGATCGACGCCGAGTCGAGCGTGTCGAGAATGGTGCGCAGGGTGGGGATGCCGGGGTCGCACGGGATGTTCAGGGTGAGCGTGTCGTCGTTGCGGCTGGTGGCCCGGAAGAGGTCGGCGGCGGCGTCGAGCCGGTGCGCGTCGGCGAAGCGGAGGCGGATGTGCGCGCCGGGGATGCGCCGCTTGAGTTCGTCGGCGGTGCCCTCGGCGATCAACGTGCCGTGGTCCAGGACCGCGATCCGGTCGGCGAGTTCGTCGGCCTCGTCCAGGTACTGCGTGGTGAGCAGGATGGTGACGCCGCGGTCGGTGACCAGGTCGCGGATGATCCCCCACATGATCCGTCGGCTGCGCGGATCGAGGCCGGTGGTCGGCTCGTCGAGGAAGATCACCCGGGGGTTGCCGACCAGGGTCATCGCCAGGTCGAGCTTGCGTCGCATGCCGCCGGAGAAGGTGGCCACCGGGGTGTGCGCGTCCTCGGTGAGGTCGAAGCGGGCGAGCAGGTCGTCGGCCCGGCGGCGGCCCTCGCGCCGGCCGAGGTGCTGCAGGTCCGCCATCAGGATCAGGTTCTCCCGGGCGGTGAGGAGGTTGTCCACCGCGGCGAACTGGCCGGTGACGCCGATGGATCGGCGTACTCCGTCGGCCGCGCCGGTCAGGTCGTGTCCGGCGATCTCGGCCCGGCCGGCGTCCGCGGTGATCAGGGTGGACAGGATTTGTACGGTCGTGGTCTTGCCCGCGCCGTTGGGTCCGAGCAGGGCGAAGACGGTGCCCTCGGGGATGTGCAGGTCGATGCCGTCCAGCACCTTCTTGTCGCCGTAGGACTTGGTCAGGCCGGTGGCGCTGATCGCGAGGGTGCGGTTGCGGGTGGCGGTGGTCGTGGTCGTGGTCATGGCGATCGTGTCCCTTGGGTCGTGGCTCGTCGATTCAGGCGCGGCGGATCACGATGTGGCCCATCGAGGTGCGGGCGTGCACCTCGACGGTCTGCTCGGTGGCGACGGGCCCCTGGGCGGCGTCGAGGGAGTTGCGCACGCTGCCCATCCGGGTCCGTACGTCGAGCCAGGCCGCGGTGGACTCGCGGATGCCGACCTCCAGGTCACCGGAGCCGGACTGGAGGTGTACCCGGCCGCGGGCGACCTCGTCGAGGCGGATCGTGCCGTTGGCGCACTTGGCGTCGACGTCGGAGTGCGCGATGCCCACGGTGATCCGGCCGTTGGCCGAGCCGACCTGCAGGCGACCGGCGACCTCGCGGATCGTGGTGTCGCCGTTGGCGTTCCTGAGCGTCGCGGTGCCGCCGACGGTACCGATCTCGATCCGGCCGGCGGCGCTCACCTCGGCGTCGCCGACGACGTGGTCCGCGTGGATGGCGCCGTGGTCGGTGTGGGCGTCCAGGGTCGCGGCGGAGTCGATCCGGAGGGTGCCGACCGAGGTCCTGAGCCGGCAGTCGCCGAGCGGCCCGGTGCAGGTGAAGTCGGCCAGCGGCGTGGTGCCGTGCAGGTCGGAGCCGGCCGGCAACTCGACGACGATGTCCACCGAGCCGGACTTGCCGAACGGCGAGCGCTTCCTGGGCCCCTTCACCAGCAGCCTGCCGTCGGTGCAGGTGACGGTGGTCTGTTCCGCCGTGTGTACGTCGAGCTCGTCCCGGTCGTTGACGGGCCGGACCTCGACGAGCGTGTCGGTGCGCTTGCTCGCGGTGATCCGGACCACGCCGATGTCGAACTCGAGGGTGGCGGTGATGGGTTCGGGCGTGGCGAAAGCAGGCATGGCGGTGCCGTCCTCATGGCTCGATGTGAGGTGGTGCGAGTGGGGGTGACTCGGTGGTGTGGTGTCGCCCGGCGCCGGCGCCGGCCCCGGTTAGCGGGCCCAGCCCGTGTAGCCCTGGCGGCCGCGGTGGCGGTGCGGGCCGGGGGCGGGGGCGGGGGAGCGCGGGATGTCGGGCTCCGTGGCACCGGCGACCGCGCGGACCAGCCAGGCGTTGACCGACAGGCCCGCGAGTCCGGCGGTCTCCTCGACCCTGGCCTTGAGGTGGGCGGGGAGGCGGAAGTTGATCCGGGCCATCCCGCCCTCGTCCCCGTCCGGCGCCGTGAGTGGCGCCATCGGTGCGGCCTTCGGCGCCGGCTCGTCCGCTTCCGGCGCCGCGTACGCCTCGTACGCCTCCTGTGGCGGTGGCGTCGTCACCACGAACTCGGGGTCGAGGCCGCGCAGGCGGATGTCCACGGAGCCCGGCGCCAGCTCGCTGGTGACCTCGGCCATGGCTGCGGACAGGGCGTTCATGAGGGTGAGCCGGACGGCCGACTCCAGCGGAGCGGTCAGCCGTTCGGCCACGTCCAGAGCCTCGGGACCGCCTGCGGCAGCGGCGATGGCGAGTTCCCGACGAAGGTTGTCGACGTACGGTGTGAGGTTCATGACGTCATCATGGCACATTCATGGCGTCATGGCGAGCCAATGGCGCCATGAATGCGCCAGGAGCACGTCATTGCTGGCGCCCTCCAGCCCTGACCAGCCCAAACACGTCCGCCCGGAGCCGATGGCTCCGGGCGGGGTCGTGCGATGTGGCGGGGCGAATGGGGGTGGTCAGGATGTGGCGTTCGGCTCGCCCTCGTCGATGATCGAGATGGCGCGGGCCGGGCACATGCTCACGGCGCTGCGGACGTGCGCTCGGAGTGCGTCCGCCGGGCGGCCCTCGTAGACGAGGAAATCGTCGTCGTCGAAGGAGAACACGTCGGGTGCGGCGAACACGCACTGGCCGTGGCTCTCGCACAGGTTCATGTCGACGGTGATGCGCATGGTTCGACTCCCTGGACGGGCGGGTTGAAGCGGGAGGCTTGTGGGGCGCTCCAGCGCAGCGGGACGGCGTCGGGGATCTCCACCACGTCCGTGACGGTGAACTCGACAAGACGCTGCGCGCCGGGGATTCGGGCGATCTCGTCGTGGTCCCAGAGGGTGCGGGTCGTACCGGACAGGTGCAGGGACGTACCGCTGTCCCAGCCGGGGATCAACAGCTCGGCCACCGGCCGCAGTTCGAGATTGCCCAGGGTCAGGAACATGGCGTTGCCGACGTAGTCCGGCCAGCGCAACACGGTCGGGGACAACACCTCCACGAAGCCCGGGTTGCCGCCTCGGTGCGAGGCGTCGGTGTTGCCGAATTCGTCGGCGGTGGCCACGAAGAACGTGTCGGCGGCACGCAGGGTCTGTTGCTGGGCCGGGGTGAGTGCGGTGCCCCGGGTGACCGCGCGATTGGCTTGCGGCTGTCCGGAGTTGGGGTCTCGGAGGATGCGATAGTCGCGTTTTTGGATGTACTTCGGGCAGTTGGCGATGACCTGGTCGGGTACTACGCGCAGGCCGCCGGGCACCGGCGTGGAGCGGCCGTTGATCCGCATCCTGCGTCGGGACGCCGGCTCGATGGCGATCATCCCCACCTGGGCCGGCTCGCCGAGGAGGTCCGCGAGCGGGTCCTCGGCGAGCGGCAGTGCGTCGATGGTGAGCGTGTGCGGGTCGGGGGTGGACAGGAAGCCGGGCTCGCCGGTCAGTTGTGAGCACCAGATCCGGCCGGCCGCGTCCGCGCCGCCGACGATGATCATGGGTTGTGCGGCGAGGAATGCCGCGGCGACCGGCGGGATGGCGTCCCCGATTCCGCCGAGCGAGTGCGAGGCCTGGCGGGTGAGGTGGGCGCGATCCTGTACCGCGCGTTCCCCGCGGTGGTAGTCGGTTGCCACGACATTGCCTCCGGATCTGCGGTGTGCGGTGTTGGGGCGTGGTGCGCTTGGTGGGGGTGCTGCGCGGGGTCTAGAAGAAGCCGCAGGTCGGTGCGCCGGTGGTGGGGGCGTCGGCCGGGTCGGCGCCGGACGGGGCGTAGATCTCCAGGCGGATGCCGTCCGGGTCGGTGAAGAAGATCCCGCCGGAGGTGCCGTGCTCGCCGTGCGGGACGACGCCTTCGTAGTCGAAGTGCGCGTCGAGGCCGCGCAGGACCTGTTCGGCGGCCTTCACCTCGTCGATGGTCTCCACCTGGAAGGACAGGTGGTGCAACCCGGGACGCCGGGTCGGGAACGTGCCCTCGCTCTGCTGCCACAGCGTGATCAGGAGCTTGCCGTCCCGCCCGAGGAAGGCGAAGCGGCGACCCTCCTCGTTGCCCTCGGCCACTACCTCGACCTCCAGGACCGCCCGGTAGAAGGCCACGGAACGGTCGAGGTCGGTGACGTTCAGTCCGACGTGGCCGGTCTGAAGTGTCTTGAGGTTGCCCATCGTTGCTCCTTGTTTCGGCTCGACGCGACGCGACGTGACGCAGCGCCGGATGCTCGGCACTCGGGGCGAGCACCGTCTATCTAATGATTACACACTTTCTTATCCATTAGAAAGTGAGAACAGACCAATCCCACGGTCTGTGGACCGTGGGATTGGTTGCGGGTCTGCGGATCAGTCCATCGGAGGCTGGGGCTCACGACCGCCGTCGGGGTGGTTGAGCGCGGCGAACTGCACCCGACGCCCCAACGCCGTGAAGCCGTAAGTCAGTTGCTCGTAGTGCTCGTGCTGTTCCTCGAGTTGCCTGGTCACCTGCACGGTGCCCGGTCGCCACGCCGCCCCGAGATCGGGCGTCGAGCCGGGCGCGGCGCCGGACGCGGATTCCGCTGTCGAGGCCGCCTCCGGGAAGACCATCGCGGTGTACGTGGTTCCGGGTACCCGGGGGTCCGAGGCGCGCGGGTAGACGATGAAGTCCCAGGACTCGGCGCCTCCGGTCGCCACCCCCGGATCACGCAACAGCAGGGCGTACGCCGGTGGTCGCCGCCAGACCTGGAGCGGGGCCAGCACCGCGAGGTCGTGGCTCACCGCGCGCCATCGCGCCGCCGGGCGCCCGACATGGTGCAGGTCGGAGAACAGTTCCCGGCGCAGCTTGGCGTAGGGCGGTGCGATCGCGGCCAGGCCCTCGGCCGCATCCGCCACATCCATCCGGCTGTCGCAGTGGTCGATGCTGTTCTTCCGAGCGCCGAGTTCGCTCCGTATCGATGCGTGCAGCACGGCGTCGAGTGCACCTAGGGGGTAGGCGTCCTCGGCGGACTCCGCGGTGAACAGTCCGGCCTCGTACAACCCCCGATAGCGCGCACCCAGATCCATGTCGACGCTCTCCCCACACTCGGTCGCGGTTGTCCGGTCAGGATAGGACGATCGTCCCGACGGGATGCGATGCGGTCGGGCGTGGGTCAGCGACCGAGTTGGGTGTACGTCTTGAACGTGTACAACCCGTCCAGGGTGACCGAGTTGGTGCCGCCGGGCGACGGCAGGCCGTTGCGCTGATTCAGCACCGTGCCGAGCGGGCCGCAACCGCCGGCGGCGGGGATGGCGACCGTGTTGTCCCACAGGGTGCCCTTGAGGATGGGCGGGTCCTTGGAGATCCACTCGTTGGGGCCCTTGCGCATCATGGTCAGCCGGATCGGCTGCTCGGCGGTGCCGATCGAGCAGTCCTTCGGCAGCAGCGGGCCGCTCAGGGCCAGGGTCACGTCCAGGCCGCCGGCCGAGGTGCCGTGCGAGAGGAAGTCGAACCAACCGCCGTATTTCGTCTCGACGTTCATCCCGAGCAGTGGCGCACGCTCGGGGAGGCCGGGGACGCCGAGCAGGCCGCCGGTGGTCGGGCTCGGGGTCGCGTGCAGCGCGCCGAAGACCTGACCCGTGGTGCCGTCGGGCAGCGGGCCCTCGGCGTGCGTGATGGTCATCGGGCGAATCGGGACGACGATCCCGCCCAGCCGCATCTCCCCGGTGGCGACGTGTACTTCGCAGCGCCACTTGTCGGGATCCGCACCGGCGGGCAGCGTCGGACAGTCGCCGAAGTCGAAGGTGGGGAGTGCGGCGGCGGACGGGGTCGCGCGGTCCTTCGTCGGGGCCTCGGCGAGTGCCGGCGCGGTGGTCAACGCCACTGCGCCGAGGGCCAGTCCGGCACAGGCGGCAAGCCTGGTGAAGGTGCGGTTTCTCCTGCGGTCCATGGTGGTCGTTCCCCCTGGGGTGTTGCGAACGTTTCCGTTCGGCAATGGCCGAACCCCCACGAAGGTAGGGAAGTTCGACCCCCACCCGGAATCCGGCGACCCCCAGGCCGGGCACTGGGGGCAGCCCCAACACCGGGGCGGGGGTTACCGGCCCGGGGCGGCGATCGGCGTTTGGCGGTGGACTCGCCGGGCACGAACCGTTCGGGCTCAGGCGATGCGCTTGTAGTAGAAGGTGCAGTCCCGCAACTTCCCGGTCGGGTCGGTCGCATAGTCCGGGACCACGCCGTATCGGGTCCAGCCGGCCGTTCGGTACAGGTGGTCGGCGGTGCTCTCGGTTTCGGTGTCGAGCAGGAGCAGGCGGCTTCCGGCGTCGGCGGCGCCCTGTTCGGCGGTGCGCAGCAGGGCCCGGCCGAGTCCGTGGCCCCGGGCGTCGCCGTGGACCATGAGCTTGACCACCTCGGCCCGGTGCCGGCTGTTCGGTTTCTGCTCCAGGACGAGACTCACCGTGCCGGCCACGCCGTTGGGCCCCCGGGCGACCCACACCCGGCGGCTGCCGTCGGCCACGGCGGAGTCCAGGGACCGCCACCAGGCCGCCGCCGCGGCGTGGTCGAACGGGGCGACGAAGCCGACGGAGAAGCCGCCGGCGACCACGTCGACGAGGAGGTCGGCCAGGTTCGCGATGCCGGTGCGGAAGTCGTCTACGGTCAGTCGGGTGATGGTGTGCAAGGCGGCTCTCCGTCAGGGCAGTACGATCAGCAGGGCGTAGCGGACCGGTTCGGATCCCGGGTTGCGAAAGCGTGTACGGTCCCACGACCGGTAGCGCAGGCAGTCGCCGGCACCCACCTCGTGTGCCCGACCGCCCGAGGTGACTTCCAGGACGCCGTCCAGCACCCAGATGTGGTGTTCGAGGCCGGGCAGGGACGGGCCGTCGTAGGCGATGTCCGCGCCCGGGCGCAGGGTGCCCTCGACGACCTCGCCGCGCAGGCTCGGATGCGGCGGGGACACCGATCGACGGGTGAAGCCCGAGGCCCGGTCCTGCCACACCTCCTGCCGGTCGGCGCGCACCAGTTGCGGCGGCTCCGACTCGACCTCGGCCAGCAACTGCGACATGGTCCGTTCGTACGCCGTGCACAACCGGCCGAGCAGCGCCGCCGTCGGGCTGATCTCGCCCCGCTCCAGCCGGGACAGGGTGGACCGGCTCACCTCCGTCCGCCGCCCCAACTCGTCCAGCGACCAGCCGCGTTCCAACCGGAGTTCGGCGAGCCGACCGGCCAGCCGTGCCTCGACCTGTGCGGCGGCGGCGCTGTTCGGCGGTGCCGCGTCCCCGTCTGCGGTGTCTCTCATATTCGAGACAGTATCCCGAATATGAGAGAGAATCCATGGTGGGGTCCGTCACGCCGACCGGCGCGGGGCCCCACGCGCGCTCAGCGGCCCCGGTGGCGACCCCGGGACGCGGGCGCCGGCACGGTGACGGCCGGCGCGGCGGCACCCTTCGCCGGCGGCCCGGGCCGCCCGTGATCGGCCGCGGCGAGCAGCGCGGCCAGTGCGGTGGTGACCGGGACCGAGGCGACCAGGCCGATGCTGCCGACCAGCGTGCGGGCGATCTCCTCCGCGACGATCTCGCTGGTGGCCACGTCCAGTACGTCCCGGCGCGCGATCGAGAACAGCAGCATCAGCGGCAACGCGGCGCCCGCGTAGGCCAGTACCAGCGTGTTGACCGTCGACGCGATGTGGTCACGGCCGATCCGGATGCCCGCCCGGTACAGCCGACGGGCCGTCATGGTCGGGTCGGCCTGCTTGAGTTCCCACACCGCCGAGGTCTGAGTGACCGTCACATCGTCGAGTACGCCCAGCGAACCGATGATGAAGCCGGCCAACAGCAGGCCGTGCAACTCGATGTGCGGATACAGCGCGTGTACGAGACCGGTCTCGTCGGAGGTGTTGCCGGTCAGGTGCGCCCACCCGATGAACAGCTTCCCCAACACGCCGATCAGGGCCACCGACACCAGCGTGCCGACCACCGCGACCGACGTGCGCGCGGATATGCCGTGACACAGGTACAGGGCCGTGAACATGATCGCGCTGCCGCCGACGACCGCAACCAGCAGCGGATCCGACCCGTGCAGGATGGCCGGGAGGATGAAGAAGGACAACACCGCGAAGCTGATCGCGAGCGCGATCAGGGCGGTCAGCCCACGCATCCGCCCGACCACGATCACCGCGACCGCGAACAGGCCCGCGAGCAGCAACATCGGTGGGCCGCGGTGGACGTCGATCACCGAATAGCGCAGGTCCTCCGGCGCGCTCGGGGCGTACGCGAGCACCACCCCCTGCCCGACCGAGAACCGGCGCAGTTGGTCCGGCCGGACCACCTCGGTGACCCGGCGGCCCTTGTCGGCGCCGGAGGTGATCTCGATGGTGGCGCGGCGGCAGTCGGCGGGCGGGGGCGCCGAGCCGGGCGCGTTGGTGGGTGGGGGCCAGGGGACGCCGCCGGGGGTGGCGTCCGACGGAGGAGCGGCGGCGCCGGTGGAGCCGGCCGGGTCGCCCGGGTGGCCATTGCCGGCGGCGAAGGCGTCGGCGTCCGCCTGGGCGCAGGGCAACTCCTCGACCTTGGTGACGCGCCCGTCCCGGGTCTCCTGGTCGAAGCCCACGCCCGTACGCGGATGCGTGGGCGTACCGCTGGGCCACAACACCACGAGGCCGACCACCACGGCGGCGGCGAACGGGATGAGTACGGCGGCCACCAGACGCCGCAGCCGGGTCGAGACGGGGGAGGCGGGGCCGTGCGCGTGACCGTGACCGTGGCCGTGGTTCGCCTGCGGTGGCGGATCGGGCGCGTGCCGGTCGCTCCCGTGGCTGCGCCGGCCGCGACCCGGTGGGTGGGTCGGGCCGCCGACGTCCTCGGGATCCTGGTGATCCGCTCGTGTCCTGTGCATGATGGCGAAGCCCTCCCGCCGATCCGGTCGACGCATCGACGTCCCCGGGGTCTCGGGTACCGGCGGGAAGCGTATCGGGCCGCGCGGCGGGATCCGGGAGCATCCGGCGGGATCACGGGGGGAGCAGTGGCGATGTGGGCCGTTCGGTCGTCGGCGCAAGCACCTTGCGGCGGATCGGGTACAGGCCGCAAGATTCTTGCCTGCCGATCGGACTCGGGTTCGATGCTTTGCGTGGGCAGCGCCGAGGACGGGAGCGTCGGGCATGGCCGAGATCGACAGCATCGACCACAACATCCTGCGCATGTTGCGGGAGGACGGGCGGCGCACCTTCTCCGAGATGGCCGGGCAGATCGGCCTGTCGGTCGCGGCGGTCAAGCGCCGGGTGGACCGGCTGCGCGAGGAGGGCGTGATCACCGGCTTCACCGTGCAGATCGACCACGCCAAGCTGGGCTGGGGTGTCGAGGCGTTCACCGAACTGCGCTACCCGGGCAGCATGCCGGTGAGCGAGATCGTGCGCACCGCCACGGACACCCCCGAGGTGCAGGCGGTGTACACGATCGCCGGCGACCCGGACGCGCTGATCCATGTCCGGGTCCGCGACATCACCCATCTGCAACAGGTGATCGACCACCTGCGCCGCAACGGAAACGTCACCGGCACCAAGACGCTGATGGTCCTGGGGTCGTGGACGAAGGAGCGCTGAGCCCCGGGGTCGCCGGGATTCCGGCCGAAATTCGGTTGAGGCGCCGCCTAGGGTTTGCCCATGAGCGAACGCACCTTCCGAATCACCGTCCGAGGCGCCTTCGACGCACTGGGCGAGGAGCAGCGGGCGGAACTGCTCGCCCGGGCCGCCGAGCACGACGTACTGCGGGCGGCCTTCACACCCGAGGGGCAGCTGACGTACGACCTGGCGGCGCGCCCGTTCTTCACCTTCCGCTTCGTCGACTCGGGCGAGGCGGAGGAGGACATCGTGCCGGCGACGGAGCGGGCGCTGGCCGCGGCGGAGCGGTGGCTGACCGACCGCGGCTACGGCCACAAGAACCTCCGGGCCCAAGCCGAAGACCTGTCCCAGGCCCCGCTGTCCAAGCGCCAACGCAGGGCCCGGGCAGCCGGCTAGACCGCTGTTGCCGACCCCGTCGAAAGGTCGTCGGAAAACCGGTGGATCGGCGGTGCCGTGCGCCGTTACCGTGCTGCCGACCTGTCCTCCAGGCAAGGAAGTGCCGTTGTACACCGTGTGAGATTCCCCGAGCGCTGTTGGTCGCGCGTCGCGCATCTGCGCCGCGCTGCTTCTTGCTGCGGTCTTCTCACTGGAACCGGTGTACACCTGTGCTCGAAACCTGGGTGGTCATGCCCACCCGCCTGCCCCTCGTGCTCCGCCGCTGCCACGGCTGCGCGGCCGAGCACCTGCGGGCGAACGGCAAATTCCGCGTCAACGCAAACCACAAGCTCATCGACGCCTGGCTCCTCGCGCTCTGTACCGCCTGCGGGGAAACGGCCAAGCTGACGGTCCTGGAGCGAGCGAACGTACGCTCCGTACGACCCGAGCTGCTCGATCGGCTACATGCCAACGACCTCGGCCTGGCGGCCGAACTGCTCCAGGATCCGCTCGTCCGGCACCGCAATCGCATCGCCCTCGACTGGACCGACGCCTGGCGCCTGGACACCGGCGGAACGGCTCACCCCGACCGCGAGGTGATCGAGGTCGCGGTCCGGTTCGCGGCACGGATACCCGTGCGGCCGGTACGTCTGATCGCCGAAGGTTGCGGCCTTCCCCGCGCCGAGGTCGAGCGACTGATCACGGACGGAAAGGTCGTCTCCGCGGTTCGACTGACCGGCAAACTCTCCGCCGACTTCACCTTCATGCTCAAACCCTGAACCCCTTGGGACGAGGGGCCGGTCCGGCAACTCCCGCCGGATGGGCCCCTAATAGGGCGTGTCTTCAATCTCCCGTCGGGCTCCGCGACGCCCGGCACCGCACCTGGCCGCCCCGGAGACAGGCAAATAGAACCACTGTGCACCTGCTTCTCCGGCACGCCGATGCACGGCATCCGCCCTTCGGGCTCCTCGCTGCGCTCACGCCGCGGAGCCCGACGGGAGATTGAAGACACGCCCTAGTCCTGGGGCGGGGTGGTCCGGGGGGCGAAGGGGAAGGACTCGCGTAGGGACCAGTTGCCGTCCTCGTCGCCGACCACCAGGTCGAGTCCGGCGACCCGGGCGGTGAGGGGCAGGCGGGTGGCGACCTCCGCGGCCAGGGCCCGCAGTTCCTCGGTGTCCTGGCCGAGGGCGACGGTCAGGTGCGGCCCGACGTCGTCCGGATCGTCGAGGTAGGCGCCGCCGTAGGGGAGGTAGTCCGGCCAGCGGTCGGTCACCGCCTCGATCAGGCGCAGCACCGGCTCCGCCGGATCGGGGGCCAGCCACAATCCGCGATGGAACTGCCCGATTCGCTCGAACACCAGCTCCATCGCCGGCTGCGCAGCGGCGATCGTGCCCAGTGCCTCCAGGTCCGCGGCGCCGATCTCCGTGGGCGGCAACCACGGGTACAACACGGTCACATGCGCCGGGATGCCCTCGGCGACGCGCGGGTCGTACCGCTCCCGCCAGGGCTCGACGACCTGTTCCACATCGGGAACCAGCAACACAAGCGCACTGACCACAAACCGCTCGCCCATCCCCGAAGTCTACGGTCCGACATCGGCCCCGTGGCCACAGGCACGCCCGGGTTCACGGCGCCGCGACCGCGGTGGACGCTTG
>NZ_JBSHGZ010000027.1:95058-146551 GCF_053618075.1 Embleya sp. NPDC055664 | reverse complement strand
GCTACCTCGCCGCCCTCCATCTTCGCGCCGCGATGATCTGGCTCAACGCCCTCACCCACACCACTCATTGATCACGACTGGATACGCGGCCTAGAACGCGTAGTGGTAGTAGCCGAGCGCGGTCTTCCCGCGTTCGCCGAGCAGGTGCATTTCGGCGAAGGAACCGGTGTACCACTCCTCGATGATGGCGCGACCCTTGCCTTTTCCACCGTCGCGAGAGTCGACGTCCATGGTGCCCATGTAGATCGCGACGTGGTGCGTGCTGCTCTCGCTCGATCCCCAGAAGATGAGATCACCCGGCACGGCGTCGGCGGCGGTCACCTTGCTGCCCTTTTTGATCTGGCTGTCGGTGTTGCCCGAGCCGAAGACGTCCTTCCCGGTGGCGAGCTTGTAGATCCATCGAACGAGTCCGGAGCAGTCAAGTCCCGTAGTGGTCTCGGCGCGGCACGGGTTGCCACCCGAGTAGCCCCAACAGGTCCCCCTGGAAGGTCCTGCCTTGGCCCGGTGACCGCCACCCCACACGTAGGGTATGTCGGACGGATCGGGTGCATTGTTTGGCTTGGCGTTGTACAGGTTGACGTTCGCCTTGCGCATGAGGTTTCGGTAGTAGTAATCCTTCCCGGCCGACTGATCCTGTGAGGTTGTCGTGCCGAACAGCCACCGAACGATTTTCGCGACCCGGGGGGCGACGTTCGGGCCGGTGGCGCATGCCGCGTTCGATTCGACGACCGAGACGGCGTTCCGCCGGTTGGTTTCGGTTCCGGTCTGTGCCGTTGCAAGGGCCGCTGATCGGTTCGTCGGCTCGTCGGGTGGAACGACACACGTCGTTTGGGTGTCATCGCCGTAGAGCGCGGCTTTGGTCTCCGAACCGACGATCCCGTCGACCGTCAGGCCGATTGCTTCCTGAAAGCAGCGTACCGCGTACTCGGTTGCCGGCCCGAAGATGCCGTCGAGCACCAAGCGCTGACCGTGCGAGTTGAGCAGACTCTGCAACTCCGTGACGCAGCCGTCGGCTTCACCGAGTTGCATGAACTCAGGGCATCGCGCCGTATAGAGGTTGATCGGTGAGGGAGCATCCGGCGCGTCGGCAACACCGCGATAGAGGGCCAGTTTGGTGTCCGGTCCGACGACGCCGTCCGCCGTCAGTCCGGCCCGCGTCTGGAATGACGTGACCGCGGCGAGTGTTTGGGAGCCGAATGCGCGGTCGATGGCGACGCTGTATCCGTGCCCGGTCAACAGGCTTTGCAGCGTGGCGACGCACCCATCGACCTGACCCAGCGACATGTAGGTCGGGCACGAGGAGGAGCGCAAGTCGGGTCCGTTGGCGGAGCCCTTGCTCCCGTTATAGAGAGCGTCCTTCGTGTCCGGTCCGACCACGCCGTCCGCGGGCAAACCCGAGCGGGACTGGAATGCGGTGACGGCGCTGTGTGTCGCGGCTCCGAAAGCGCCGTCGATCACCAGTCGAGCCCCATGCTCGTTCAGCAGATTCTGCAACTCGGTAACGCATCCACCGGTTTGTCCTGGTTGGATATATTTGGGGCATTCGCCCGACCACAAGTTGCGCGGATTGCTGACAGCGCCCCCGGTGTTGCTGTTGTACAGCGCGTTCTTGGTGCTCGGCCCGACGATGCCGTCGACGGCAAGGCCCGCCTGGGATTGGAAGCGACGGACGGCGGCGTATGTGCCGGAGCCGAATATCCCGTCCGCGGAAATGTTGTGCCCGTGGCTCCTGAGTAGGCGTTGCAACTCCGTGACACAGCCGTTGTTTGCGCCTTGGCTGATATAGGTCGCACACGATGAAGAATTGAGATTGACGGCGGCGGGCGCCGCGCCGGCCCTCTGTGCTCCGCCGACCACCGCCAGGCTGAGCAGCAGGGCGAAGACCGTTGCCCATCTGAACAATGCGTGTCTGTCATGTCGAAGCATGGAATCTCCTCGGCTCGGCGGCCGGAAATATGCGATTCGGGTATCACCCATTAGCTATCAGTGAGTTGATACAACGGTCTCGGCCCGCCTGCGCCGGGCGGGCCGACGGCATTTTGTCGGCCGATTCAAACGCAACTGCCGGGGGTCACGTTGGCGCGGTAGATCCAGGCGCGTGTGCCCCGGTTGTCCTCGACCCAGTACCACTTGTTGTAGTAAATGTTGGTGTCGCGCGGTGGTGGCTGGGTCGGGTGTAGGACTCGCCGGTCCTGATGATGCGCCCGACGTCGTGGCGGGGTGCCCGTCTGCAATTCCTCGAGCCTGGCGGTCGCCCCGGACCGAGGGTCGAGGGTTTGGGTGCACCGGCACGGAGGTGCGGTCTTCGAGCGGAGGTCCCTGAACCCTCGGCGGACTCGGGCCGGGGTCAGCCGATCCGGTTCGGCCGGTTCTCCCAGGGACGTCGCAGGTCGTCGGCGAGCGACCGAGCGAGGAACGGTCGCTCGGTTCGCTCACGTCGGCGGGGACGTGCGCAGGATCGCGGCGGCGTTCGAGACCCTGGTGCGCAACAGGGTCGAGACGGCGCGCACGACGTCGCCCTTGGTTCGGATCAGCTCGCTCTCACGCTCGGACACAAGCATCCTCAGGATCCCCGAAAAGTTCACCTCCTCCCGACACCGGCGGTCGGCCACGGCGGTAGCGATCTCGGCCGCGGACACCGGAACCGCGGCGGAGCCGTCACCCGCAGCTTCGGTGCCCGTCCAACGCCGGTCGCCTTGGGCCTGATCGGGGTTTGCGTATCGATGACCGGCGCGCTTCATGCAGGTGCTCCACGCCTTGACCACCGGGCGAAATCGCGCGTCGGCCCGGGCTTGCTCGCCCGCCTGTTGGGCCAGGATTCGGATGCCTCGCTCGGGTGTCGAGTCCGGTCCGAGATCGTCGTTGCGCACGGGCACGGCTCCGGCGTCGAGGGCGCGGCGTGTTTGCGCGTCGCATCCTCCGGACGGAACCACCTTGCCGGCGAACTCCCGGACACTGCCTTCGAAGATCGGCACGAGCTCTGGGCCGATCACAATCGGCCGCGTACCTCGCATGGCCACCGCCGCCATCTCGTCGGCGAACCCCGGTGGCCCCGCGTACCCGTACCGCTCCACTTCGTGCGAGCCGAGCCAGCTCAGGATCGTGGCGTTCTGCGGGTACTTCACCGGCCCGACATCGGGCGCGTCGAGCTCCAGGCCGAAGGACTTCATGCAGGCGCGCAACGATCGCCTCGTCGCCAGTTGGATCATCTGGTACTCCTGCGCCGTCGGCTCGTAGGCGTCCAGCGGCAGCCCCAGTTCACCCGCCGCTCCCGGAGCCTGGGCCACCGTCGCGGCCACCGGCGGCCGCGGGTCCGGACGCCCGTCGTGCGACGCACAACCGTCGGCAGCCGAAACCACGAGCATCGACAACGCGACGGCCCGCACGACCGTCACTCGGGGAAGTCGCATGTGTTCCTCCACGTCCACAACCGCTCCGTACCGTGTCACCCGCCCGCCCCCGTACGGACGGGCGACACGGGAATCGCGTCGACCGCGTGTGCCCGGATGGATCCTCAGCGCCACACGACGGCAGGGCCGTAGACCACTACTTGGCTGTGCCGATACTTGGCCTGGACCTTGTACGCGTGCGCGTCATCGACACCCGCGGTGTACGAGTCGCCGCTCCAGCCACTCGACCCGTCCCGGGAACCGCACTGGTAGATCGCCTTGTCCGCCTGGTTCACCCAGATCAACGCGACCACGTCGGCGCCCTCGTTGTACATCTTGGCCCAGGCGAACCACTTGCCGTTGTAAGTGCCCTGGTTGACGCGGATGTAGGTGGATCCACCCACGTTTGTCTGCGTACCCGAGACCGGCGAGACGTTCGTGGCCTTGGCCGGGTTCGCCAGCCAACTGCCGCACCACGTCGGCGAGTCCGCCGCACCCGCAGAGGGCGCGACGATCATGGCGGTGGCCGACAGGCCGGCCACCAGCGCTGCTGTCAGGAGCTTGTTGCCCATATTGCTTCCTTTCCTTCGAGGTATCCGATTTCGGTCGTCGTGCGACGGTTTCCGTTGCACGGACGACTGTGGCGAAGACGTTGTGAGCAGTCCTCGAGTACTTCTTGAATAGGCTGATCACAGGTGCACCGCGCGGTTGCCGCAGCGATTCCGACAGCGGAGGGGAACCAGGGTGGGAATGCGGTTCGAGGTGCTCGGATTCGTCGAGGCTTGGCTCGACGGCAGTCCCGGCGGCTGGACACGACCGCCCTGCACGCAAGGCGACGCGGCCACGACCGGAGGACGGCGGGGTTCGGGTTCCCGGTCGCTCACCGTGAACCGTCCCCGTACACGACAGTGCCGGCCGGCTAGGCGGCCGTCGTTGTCCCCGCGTGCACGTCGGTTGTCGATTCGTGCAGCGTCGCCCGTCGACGGAAGTCGTGGGGCGAGACCCCGTACGCGGACCGGAACGTCCGGCTGAAGTGCGCCTTGTCCGGGAAGCACCAGTGGGCGGCGATGGTGTGGATCGCCCGTCCCGCCAGCCGGGGATCGATCAGGTCGCGTCGACATCGTTCCAGCCGCTCGTGCCGGATCCAGGCGGCCATGGTCCGGCCGTCCTCTTCGAAGAGGGAGTAGAGCGTGCGCCGCGACAGACGGTGTGCGGCGGCGATGTTGTCGGGGGTGAGGGAGGGATCGGTGAGGTGACACCGGATGAACTGCCGGATCTGCGTTCGTAATGCCTGGCGACTGCCCGGGGGGTCCCGGTCCGCCATGGTGTCGGCCGCCCCGCCGAGTACCGAGGCGAGCAGGTTCGTGGTGATCTCGGCAAGGAGGGGGCCGTCGGTCGGGGTGAACTCGTCGGCACGGGCGGTGATATCGGTCAGCCAGCGCGCCAACACGCCGCCAGTCCCCGTCCGCAGGGACACCGGGACGGCATGGACGCGTTGCACGATGCGCGGTGGCAGGCGCAGCAGGGCGCGCGGACACTGGATGACGACGAAGGAGTGCACCCCGGCGGGGTCGTCGAACCGTCCACGGTAGGGGCTGGAACTGTCCACCATGACCAACTGCCCGGCTTCGACCCGGGTTTCCCGTCGGCCGATGGCCAGGCTGGTGGACCCTCTGCGCATGTGCAGCATGTGGAAGGCCTGCGGGTCGCGTCGGTGAATGAGCCGCGCGGTACGGGCGAAGCCGGTCCGCGGACAGACCAGGACCCAGACCCGCACGTCGCCGAGGTGCAGGACCCGCAGGCACGCCCCCGGCCGAGTCGGCCGGCCGGGCCGCAGGTCCGGCAGGTGCCACAGCTCGGCGATCTCGGCCGGCGCCGCACAGTGCGGTGGATGCGGTTCACCACGGGGGGCGGCGGTGCCCGGCGTTACGGCATCACCCGGCGTCGGTACGGCGGATGGACATGGTTCGGGCATACCTGTGCTTCCTCCTCGTTCGGGTGGGGGCGTTCGTGCACACCGCCCGGGCCCAGGGACAGGGATCGATGTGGCAAGGCTGACCCGACGAGGACCCCCGAGACACGGCGCGGCCTGTTCGGGACGTGTTCCGGACAGAGTCGGCGTCGCGTTCTACGGATATTTGTCCGGATATGCCTGCGGGGTCATCCGACCCGAACAGCCGCCTTGCGCACACGCCCCCGGCGGCGGCGCCACCCGCCCCGCGGAAAACCCCTCCCGCCCGCGGTGACGCCGGAGGCGCTTCGGTCGCGGATCGACGGCGGCTCGAGACGTGGTCGATCGGTTCGTCCGGACGGCCGCTCGCCTTCGTGACGAATGCCGAGTGCGCGATGGTGATGTCGCTCGGGAAAAGGCGATCCCACAGAGCACCGGACGTGCGTGGCATGGCCCAGCGAGCCCGACACGTCCGTCTTCGTCACAGCCCGGCGGCGCGGCGCTTCGGCAGCGGGCGGGGCCGAAAACGCGGCAAGGGGCGCCCCGTCATGGGCACTCGGGTTTTCCCGGGCCCGGGGGTGTGGTGAGTCGTCCTGGAGGGTCAGGTTTTCGGGATCCCGGAGAAAATGAGGCGGATCCAGAAGCAGGACCAGTCCTCCTCGGCAGACGGTGGCGACGGGGTGTGGATCTCCGCCTCGGACATGTACCGTCCGCGAGCCCCTTCGTGCCATCCGCAGGTCACCGCGTACCAGCCGGGTCGGGCCGAGAGCACGGTCGGCGGCCACGGGCCGATGTCGTTGTCCCGAGCCGCCGCTGCCGCCCAGACGACCACGACCCGGTCGCCGCGGATGCGGAGGTCGCCCGCGGCCGTCTCCCGCGTCGCGGCCGCGGTGGCCGCGCGCCGGCGGGGCCCCTGGGTCCGGCCCGGAGGGATCCACGAGCGTACGAGGAGGAAACCGTCGGCGGCGGTGGCGATCTCGGCCGTCCCCTCGCCCTCCAAGTCCCATACGAGCCCCGAGTGTTCATGCCGGGCACCGAAAGTGACGATGGCGGCGTCCCTGTCGTCGACCGCGGACATGGCTCGGGCGTAGTCGCAGGCGGGGTCGAGTTCGTAGTCGGGTCCGTGCACCGCGCCGCTCCAGTGCGGGAAGGCGTCTGCGTCACAGACCAGGAGCGGTCCGCCGAGGGTGTTCGCCGTGGCGGACGACCACGAGTACGTCCGCCGTGGGGCGGCGGCTGTGTCTTCGTTCGTCAAGGAATCGCTACCGATCGATGAAGGGGAGATGGTGGGGCCGTCGGGCAGGAGGCATCCTGGTGATGCCGGAGAGTACCGGGCGAAGCCGTCAGCGCCCCGGCGGCACGAGACCTTGGTCGCATCCACGCAGACGGAGGCTGGTTCTCGTCGACGCGGCGGCGGAATGGATTCGTTGGGCCATCGGCGGTTCGCGTCTTTGCGAGCGCGGGGGGTTGGTGCCTGGGAAGCCGGTTTTCGGGTTCCATCGGGCCGGCGCCGCGACCAGATGGTCCCGGCGGGCGCGACCCATCGGGTGCCGGCGTGGCGGGTGAGGGCTTCGCTGAGTTCGGAATACCGACGTTCGGTCGGCGGGCCGATGCCCTGGACGAACGCGAGGAACGCCTCGGCGGGGTGGCCCGCATCCAGGTGGCGGCGGCACTCGTCGGCCCAGCCGAACAGGACCGAGCCGTCGACGCAGACGCCCGGCTCGTACAGCGTCCGCGCCGCTCCACCGTGTGTACCGTGAACCGCTCGGCGAGCGCGGCCGCCAGAGCGTCGTAGTCGGCGGCGACGGCCGGCGCGCCGGGCACGATCAACAGTGCCGGGCCCGTGCCCACGGTGCGGTACCCGATGACGGTGCCGTCCGCGGAACACACGGACCCCACGGATACCTCCCGCACCAAATCCGTCCACCGAGCGGAAGCAACGGGAGCGGCGCGGGCGGGAACAAACCGCAGACCGGCACGACCCCGGGACCGTCACAGGGCCCGGGCAGCGGCTCCGGTCGGACCGGCGGGCAAGGCGGTTCGCCCCCGGACACCGCCCGCGGTGGGCGACACGTTGTCGCGCGGTGATCGGGTGTACGGCCGGGACGGGACCAAGGTGCCCCTGTTCAACGGCGAGACGCCGTTCTGGCGGGCGTTGTACGTCGGCGTGGAAAAGGGCGTGGACGTGCGCGAGTTGGAGAGAACCTCCAGGCGCTGGGCTACGGCGGGTTCACCGTGGACGACAAGTTCACCGACACGACCGCCGCGGCGGTGGGGAAGTGGCAGAAGGACGTGGGCCACAAGCAGACCGGCCGCTTCGATCCCGGGGACGCGGTGGTGTTGCCCGACTCGGTGCGGGTCGGCGAGGTCACCGCCACGCTCGGCGGGACCTCGGGCAAGAACCTGACCGTCGGGGCGGGCCCCTGTCACCCATCCGACTGTTCAGACTGCACAAATCGGCGACTGAAATCGCAGAAGTACTAGGCGATTTGTACAGTTTAAAAAGAAACACTTGCTCAATTTGTCACTCTCCATGACGCTCAGGCCCTCGGCTTGGGTCCCTGCCGCCTGTGATCCCCTCTTCCACATCCGGGAGTCGTCATGACCGACTTGCCGCACCACTCGGCAGTTGGTTGTCCGCCGGCTCGTTTCGCCCCGATTTCCAGGCCGACGCTTCGGCTCGCCGACCACCCACCACCTTCAGGAGAACGCACGTGGCGCTCGAAAACGCGGACACAGGCGGCCCTCGGCTCAAGGACGCGCTTGCGGCGCTTCCCGCCTACACGCCCGGCAGGCCGGCTCGGGTCGAGTCGGGGAAACCGTCGTACAAGCTTTCATCCAACGAGAACCCGTACCCGCCCCTGCCCGGCGTTCTGGAGCGTGCCGTCGCGGCAGCGGAGCACCTCAACCGGTATCCGGACATGGCGAGTTCCGCGCTGACTGCGGAACTCGCCGACCGGCTCGGTGTTCCGCAGTCGCATCTGGCCACCGGGACCGGTTCGGTCGGCGTGGCCCAGTCGCTGGTGCAGGTGACCTCGGGCCCCGGAGACGAGGTGATCTTCGCCTGGCGGTCCTTCGAGGCGTACCCGATCATCACCAGGATCGCCGGTGCCACGCCGGTCACCGTCCCGCTGCTCCCGAACGAGTGCCACGACCTGGACGCGATGGCCGACGCGGTCACCGACCGGACCCGACTCATCTTCGTCTGCAACCCGAACAATCCGACCGGCGCGGCGGTCCGCCGGGCCGAACTCGAGAAATTCCTCGACCGGGTGCCGTCCTCGGTGCTGGTCGTGCTGGACGAGGCGTACAGGGAATTCGTGCAGGACCCGGCGATCCCCGACGGCGTCGAACTGTACCGAGACCGGCCGAACGTGGTGGTGCTGCGCACGTTTTCCAAGGCGTACGGCCTGGCCGGGTTGCGGGTGGGCCATGCCGTCGCGCATGAGCCGGTCGCCGAGGCGCTGCGCAAGGTCGCCGTGCCGTTCGGTGTCAGCCGGATTGCCCAGGACGCGGCGGTCGCCTCACTGCGCTCCGAGCCCGCATTGCTCGAACGCGTTGCCGCCCTGGTCGACGAACGCGCCCGGGTCACCGAGGCGTTGCGTGCCCAGGGCTGGACCGTGCCGGACAGTCAGGCGAACTTCGTCTGGCTCCGCCTCGGAGCGCACACGCAGGCCTTCGCCGCCGCGTGCACTGCGGAGGGTGTGGCGGTCCGCCCCTACGGCGACGAAGGCGCGCGCGTCACTATCGGCGAGAAGGAAGCCAATGACCTCTTCCTGGAGGTGACCGCACGCCTGGCCGTCGAGGGCTTCTGAGCGATCGACCGCCGCGCCGAAGTCACCGCAGGGAGACCAACCCGGTCTGTGCGCTCGTAGTAGGTCGACGAAACGTTGAACTGCGTCGGCGGCCACCGGGCGGGCGCCCCAGCGGCCACGGGTTCGACACGACCGAAATGCTGTGCGGCAGCCAGAGCTCGGGCAGGGACCTACCCGCGTGACGTGCGCCGGAACGGCCGGCGAGGCCGGGCGTGAGGAGCGACGTTTCAATTGTTGAAGTGTTCTACAGTTCATGGATCCGGCTCCGGCCGTAGCGGCTCTCGGCGGGCTCCGACGGATCGACCGTTGTCGCTGCCGCAGGAGCGTCCGCACGCCTGCTCATGCTTTCGGGAGGTTCCATGACCAACGACGTCCTCCAGTCCCTGGTCGACAACCTCGCCGACCGCCTGCGCCGGTCCGTCGTCATCGACGACTCGTCCTTCCGGCTGCTGGCGGCGAGCCGGCACTTCGGCGACGAGGACGCGGTCCGGATCGCGACCGTCATGAACCGCGAGGTGCGTACGGACGTCGTCGAGCGGATCGTGTCCGCAGGAGTGGCCTCGTGGACCCGGCCGGGCCGTGTGGCCCTGGACATTCCAGGGTGCCTGCCGCGGTGGTGCGCGCCGATCCGCTGCCGCGGTGAACTGCTCGGGTACCTGTGGCTCATCGACGCGGGGGAGGGGTTGTCCGAGCCGGAGGCCGACATGGCAGTCGACGCCGCCAAACGCGCCGGTATCGCGTTGTACGAGGACGCGCACGGGCCGGCAGTGGCGCGCCCTCGCCATGAGGATGCCCTGCGGGCCCTGGTCGGCGGGTCTTCGGCGGCCCATCGCCGAGCCGTGGCCGAACTGAGCGCCGACACGGTCCTCGGTGCACCCGGTATGGGGTTCCAGGTCGTTGTCGTCCACGCCGTCGTCACGCGTGACCGGGCGGGATCCGGGAAGACCACCGCCGGCGCCGACTGCGACGTCGCGTTGGCGGCGGCCGTGGTCGACGCACTGCGCGCGGTCCCCGGTGAACGCCTCCTCTCGGTGGCCGACGAAGGCTGCGCCTGGGGGGTGCTGGTCGCTCCGGGCGGGCCGCCTCCCGGGCGGGCGGCGGCGTTTGCACGCACAGCCGCTGCCCGGTTCGCAGCGCTGACCGGGCAGGCTGCGGGCGTGGCGGTGGGCGTCGGCCCCGTGGTGGATCGCGTGGACGCGATCGCCGACGGGTTCGAACGCGCACAGCTGGCCGCCCGCGCCGCCGCGGTCCTGCCCGAGCGCGACGGCTTCATCCGTTGCGAGGAACTCGGGCCCTACGAAGTGTTGCTGCGCATCCCACCCGAAGACCTTGAATCGCTGGCCCGGCTACCGGTGATGCGGGCACTGGACGCTGAGGACAGCCGGCAGGTGCTTGCCGAGACCTTGGAGGCGTACCTCGACAACGCGGGGGACGTGCGACGGACCGCGGAAACGCTCTGCGTACACCGGGCCACCCTCTACCACCGCCTGCGCAGGATCGAGTCGGTGACCGGATGCTCCCTCCAAAACGGAGACGACCGACTCGCCCTGCATCTCGCGGTCAAAATCCGCGCATTGGCGGGGGTGTTGCATCCCTCGCCCCGACACCGTGGCGCGGACACGTCATGAGCCCCGAGGCACACGTTGCCGGCCACCGCAGCCGACACCGGCGGTAGCGCCGACGACGGCGTCCCACGAAGATGCACGCCAAAGCGGGTGTCTCGCGGGCGAGGGTCACAGCACCGGCGTGACCGAAACCGCGCCCGGCGCGCATGCGCCACCGATCCCTACACCGCTCGTCTCACCCCGACCGCCTTGCCTGGGAGGACACCGTGCCCGTGGAGCGCCGGCTCCCCACGACCGATGCCCACCACCTGATCGCGCGCGGCGTCGCCGACAAACATCTTGCAGCCCAGGTCGCGCACCACGAACACATCGACATGCACGAAGCCAAGGCCTTGCAGGTCATCGCGGGCAACACCCGCGTGCAACGCCTCGCCATCGGCCCCGCCTTCGCCGTCCAGTAGACCCAGGAGGCCCGGTGGGCGAGGTATGCCGTCCCCCGGGTCGAACCCGGCTCACCGCATGGCGGCAGACCGCGACAGATGTCGAATTTCCCGCGCGCGATTCGCAACGCTCGGCTGATGCCCCTGCCTGCCGGTCCGGGGAAGGATGGATTCCACCACACGGGCGCCAAGGACGCGTCCGCGCGGCGGACACCGCCCGCTCGCGGCCCTCCTGCGACTCCACGGTGCCGCGGCGCGGCTCGATGCCCGGCAAAAACGGAACAACACGTGCCGCTGCACCGCGGCCAGGCGCTGTCGGAACCCCCAGTACATCCACCCGGAGGCCGCGATGTTTGAAGAAGCCCAGTATCTCGCGCCGGTCACCGTGCGCGCTGACGGCGGCGTCGAAGTCGAACTCGCCCACGGGCACCCCGGCTTCGCCGACCCCGCCTACCGGCAGCGCCGTAACCGCATCGCCGAGCAGGCCCTGGGACACACCGTCGGTGCACCGATCGCCGACGTGGCCTACACCGACGAAGAACACGAGGTCTGGCGTGTCGTATCCGAAGAACTAGGCCGCGCTCACCGTCAGTTCGCAACAGCCGAGTACCTGCACGGCACCGAACGCCTAGGGCTTCCCGCCGACCGGATCCCCCAGCTCCAGGAAGTCAGCGACGCCCTGGAGCCGCTCACCGGATTCCGCTACCTCCCGGCCGCGGGACTGGTCGAACTTCGCGAGTTCTACGGATCGCTGGCGGATTCGTACTTCCATTCCACGCAGTACGTGCGCCACCACAGCGTGCCGCTCTACACCCCGGAACCGGACGTCATCCACGAAGTGATCGGCCACGCCAACGCACTCGCAAGCGACCGGTTCGCCGCCCTCTACCGGCTCGCCGGGCAGGCCGCGCGACGCGTCGAGACGCACGAGGCACTGGAGTTCGTGTCCAAGGTCTTCTGGTTCACCCTCGAGTTCGGCGTCATGACCGAGGCCGGCGAAACCAAGGCCTACGGCGCGGGCATCCTGTCGTCGTTCGGCGAGACCCGCGAATTCCGCGGCATGACCATCCGTCCCCTGGACCTCGCGGCCATGGGCACCACGACCTACGACATCACCCAGTACCAGGACACTCTGTTCCTCGCCGAGTCGATGGAGCACCTGGAGGACGTCGTCGGCACCTTCTGGGCCACCTGTGACGACGACACCACCGCGCGCCTCGCCGTACCCGTCGGGTGATCGCCGTCGTGTAGGCAACCCCAGCGGTCCTCGCTTCACACAGCGGGACACGACACGACGATCCGGAGAGAGAAGAGTGCCGCCACACCCCCTGACCGAAGCCGAACTCGCAGAGGCCGTGGCCGGCTTGCCCGACTGGACGTACGAGCACAGCCGGCTGACGCGCACCTTTCGACTGCCGCGGCCTTCGGTGACACCGTTCCTCGAGGCCGTGGCAAAGGCCGAGGACGCCGCGAACCACCACGCCGTGATCACCCTTCTCTACGACAAGGTGTCCCTGGCCCTGCAGACCCATGACGCGGACAACAGCGTCACGGTTCGCGACGTCGCTCTCGCCCGCGAGATCTCGCTCCTGGCGCGGCAACACGGCTCGCACTGACGCCCACGACGGCCCCGGCAGGGTCGTCGGCTTCCCTTGCCGTGCCGTGCGGCACAGCGCCGGGGCGGTGCCGCGCAGCCACCCGCCCCGACCTCGACTTCACCATGATCGCCGAGGGAATGGGCGTGCCGGCTACCCGCGCGAGGACGACCGAGGAGCCGGCGGGCCAATTCTCGCGTGCGGTAGCCGAACCGGGCCCGCACCTGATCGAAGCGCTCCGGCCCGGAAGGCGATGGCGGTTTCCTTCTTCTCGTCGGTTGGGCTCTCCTCGTCTCGGGTGCACGAACTGCCAGGGAACCCGGCCGGCGCGTTGGACCGGCAACCTCCGTACCGTCCCCGCGAATGATCTCGCCCCCTCGCGCTGGTTCCCGGTCTCGGGCCTCGCTCTCGCGGGCCTGCTCGCGGTCATGGCCTCCGGGTGGCCCTGTGCACGACAGCGGGCGGGAGGTTCGCCCACACCGCCTTCGAGCGCTCCAACCGGTCGAAACGACGGGCCAGTTCGGCGGTGAAGTGACGGGCCGGCGGAGTCCGGATCGTGTGCACATAGGCGAAGGTGGTGAACCGGCCGCCGGGCGCGAGGACTTCGGTCACGGCATCCAGGATGTGCCCGCGCCGGTCCTGCGACATGACCGTCCACGGCAGCCCGGAGACCACCGCGTCGACCGGTTCGCCCACCGCGGCGGCCAGCCCGGCGGCCGAACCCTGGACCACGGTCAGCCGGCTGTCGCGCCGGGTGGCCGACAACCGGACGGCGAGCACCGGGTTGAGCTCGACCGCGACGAGCCGTGCGTCGGGGGCAAGTCGGGCGAGGATCGCGTCGGTGAACACCCCGGTCCCGGGACCGAGCTCGGCGACGAGCCGGGCCCGCTCCAGGCCGATGCCCTCGGTCATCGCGTACGCCAGCCGCCGTGAACTGGCCGCCACGGCACCGGTCATGAGAGGACGCCTGAGGAACTCGGTGGTGATCGACATGGCGGCCATGCTGGAAGCGCCCCGGGTAGCCGCACGTCGTATCCCCGGCCGGTGTCCGTACGACTGCGGGAGGACCCCGGGACGCCCGCCAGGATGATGCCGGTGAGCGGGCCCCGACCGTAGCGTGAGGCGGTGCAACGGCTGATCGAGACCCTGCCCCGCCTGCGGCGCGAACATTCGTGGCTCGCGGACGTCCTGTTGCTCGTGCTGGTGGCCGTGCCCCCGGTGATCCGCCGGCAGCCGGGCTGGCAACCGGTCTGGGTACAGGCGGGCGTCTACGTCGCCCTGGTGCTGCCCCTGCTCTGGCGCCGCCGCCGGCCGGTCCTCGTCGCGGCCCTGGTGACAGCCGCGTTCTGGGCGCAGTACCTCGGACACGTGTGGGGACAGGAACCGGGACGCGGCGCCGTCGCCTTGGCCGCGGTCCTGGCCACCCTGACGGTACGCGGCCTGCGCCGGGTCGCCGCGGCGACGGTGCTCTGCGCCGCCGGCTGTGTCGTGCTGTGGATTCCGGCCTGGCAGCGGGACTACGGGGGCCCGGGCACCCGGGGGGCCTGGCTCACCCCGCTCGCGGTGGGGCTCCTGCTGGCCGGGGCCTGGATGTTCGGCGAGTACGTCCGTGCCCGGCGCGCCTATATCGCCGAGTTCGAGCGGCGGGCCGAGCTCGCCGAGTCGGAGCGCCTCGCGCTGGCCCGGGTCGCCGTCGCCGAGGAACGGGCGCGCATTGCCCGCGAGATCCACGATGTCCTCGCGCACAGTGTGAGCGTGATGGTGCTGAGCGCGGAGGGCGGCAGGATGATGCGGCACGCCGACCCCACGGTCGTCGACCGTACCCTCGGTGTCATCAGCGCGACCGGCCGCGAGGCACTGGACGAACTGCGCCGGCTGCTGGAGGTACTGCGCACCTCCGACACGGACACTCCGGCCGGCGGCCCAGGCCCCGGGCCGGATCACGGTGGGGCCGGTGAGTCCCTTTCGGCGGATCTGCGGCGGCTGGTCGGGCGCCTCAACACAAGCGGCGCGCGCGCCCGGCTGGATCTTCGTGGAGAGGGTGGCGGTCTTCCGGCGGATCTCACCGCGCAGACGTACCGCATTGTGCAGGAGGCACTCACCAACGTCGTCAAGCACGCACCGCCGGACGCCACGATCCACGTACGGGTCGACACCGGTACCGAGGGGCCCGAGCGGCTGGTCCGCGTCCGGGTGGAGAACTCGGCCGGAGCCGGAAGGGAAGCAGCCCCGAAGCACCCCACCCCGCTGCTCCTCTCCGGTCACGGGCTCACCGGCATGCGCGAACGCACCGCCCTGTACGGCGGGAGCGTCGACGCCGGACCCACACCCGACGGCGGCTACCGGGTCACCGCCACCCTGCGCCCCACCGAGCCCGAGTCCGTGACGGCGAACCCATGATCGACCCGACCCCGATCCCGTCCCCGGCTCCCGCTCCGGCATTGTCCCGAGTGCTGATCTGCGACGACCAGGAGTTGATCCGGATGGGCCTGCGCATGGTCATCGACAGCCAGCCCGACCTCACCGTGGTGGGCGAGGCCCCCGACGGCCACGCGGCAATCACGAGCGTGGCCGCCCTGGAGCCGGACCTCGTCCTGATGGACGTACGCATGCCCGGCATGGACGGGCTCGCCGCAACCGAACACCTCTGCGCACAGCCCCATGGACCTCGGATCCTCGTCGTCACCACCTTCGACCTCGACGAGTACGCCTACGCTGCTCTGCGCGCCGGCGCGAACGGCTTCCTCGTCAAGGACGCCCCCGCCGAGGAGATCCTGGTCACCGTTCGCGCGGTGCTGCGGGGCGAGGTCATGGTGGCGCCCTCACTCACCCGGCGCCTGGTCGAACGCTTCGTCCGGCACGCCCCCGCGTCCGCGCCCGCCCAGCGCGAACTCCTGGCCGCACTCACCGACCGGGAACGGGAAGTGCTCGCCCTGATCGCCCGGGGACTGGCCAACGGCGAGATCGCCGACCGCCTCTTCGTGGGAGAGACGACCGTCAAAACCCACCTCGGCCGCATCCTGACCAAACTCGGCCTCCGCGACCGCATCCACGCAGTGATCTTCGCCTACGAGAGCGGGCTGATACGGGCCGGGGACTGACCAGCGATGGGCACAGCGCCGACTGCCCGCATCGCCGTGGGGCAGAGCAATACCTGGCTTCCCTGATGAAGGAAGCCGATATCGGCCGTGGGCACCCACCTACGGCGGGTCGAGGCGCCCGAGTCTCGAGACGCTGGGAATCTCAGCCGACAGGCCAGTGGATTCCCTGGCCGCGTCCTCGGACGGCACCACCGGCGACCTGCCGGTAACGAACGTGTCATGAGCCCAAGCGAGCGGCGGCGTCAGCAGCCGGTGGTGCGTCGGGGCGGCCGGGTGGCGTTCGGCGACGTGTCGGGCGACGGCGTCTGCCCCGGGCGAGGGCCGTGCTGTCCCGCCCGCGTGACGCCGAGCGTCCGAACAACCGTCTCCGGGGCCGCCCGCACAGCCGCTTGCGTGACCACCGAACGACGCTGCGCGACCCGTGGGCAAGTACCCGGGATCGCCCACATGTTACTCATGAGTATGCCGTGACTTGTCACGCGATCACGCCTAGAACTTGTTCTCACTCCCCCCAGAGTGAGGAACGTCACATGAGCGATTCCGCCATGCACAGAAACAGTTCCCAGGGTTTCTCGCGCCGCGCTTTCATTACTGGAACCGGTTCCATCCTCGGCGTCGCGGCCCTCGCCGGTCGCGCCGGCGCGGCCCGGCCGACGGCGGCTGCCTCCGCCGCCTCGATTCCCTCCGGGGCAAACGTCCCGGCCCTGGTGATCGGCACCGGATACGGCGGCTGTGTCGCCGCACTGCGTCTGGCCCAGGCGGGCGTCGACGTGCACATGATCGAGATGGGCATGTCCTGGGACACCCCCGGCCCGGACGGCAGGATCTTCGCCAACACCACCTCCCCCGACGCCCGTTCCTTCTGGCTCCGCACCAAGACCAAGCAACCGCTGAGCAACTTCCTCGGCTACCCCATCGACCGGGACATCCCCAAGTACACCGGCATCCTGGACGCCGAGGAGTTCGCGGGCATCACCGTCTACCAGGGCCGAGGCGTCGGCGGCGGCTCGCTCGTGAACGGCGGCATGGCGGTGACCCCCAAGCGGGAGAACTTCGGCGCCATCCTGCCCTCGGTGAACGTCGACGAGATGTACGACACCTACTACCCGCGCGCCAACGCCGGTCTGGGCGTAAACACCATCGACCCGGCCTGGTTCGACACCACCGCCTGCTACCAGTACGCCCGGGTCGGCCGCAAGCACGCCCAGCGCTCCGGCTTCCCGTTCGTATTCGTGCCCACCGTGTACGACTGGGACTACATGAAGCAGGAGGCCGCCGGAGCCGTGCCCAAGTCCGCGCTGGCCGGTGAGATCCTCTACGGCAACAACTACGGCAAGAAGTCCCTGCAGAAGACCTACCTCGCCCGGATCAAGGACACCGGTCGGGTCACCATCTCCTCGCTGCACAAGGTCACTTCGGTCACGCCGGCAGCCGGCGGCGGCTACACCGTGGTGATCGACCAGACCGACACCGGCGGTGCCACCACCCTCACCAAGACCGTCACCGCTGCCAAGGTCTTCTTCGCCGCGGGCAGCGTCGGCACCAGCAAACTGCTGGTCCGGCTCAAGGCCACCGGAGCACTGCCCGCGCTGAACGGCGAGATCGGCCAGGGCTGGGGCGACAACGGCAACGTGATGTGCGGCCGGGCCAACCACCTGTGGGATCCCACCGGTTCCCTCCAGTCGTCCATCCCCACCGGCGGCATCGACAACTGGAACGCCGGCGGCGCGTTCGCCGAAGTCGCCCCGTTGCCCACCGGCATCGAGACCTACGCGTCGTTCTACCTGTCGATCACCAAGAACCCGAACCGCGCCCGGTTCTCCTGGAACGCCGCCACGGGCAAGGTCGAGTTGAACTGGCAGGCCTCCTGGAAACAACCGTCCATCGACATGGCCAAGACCATCTTCGACAAGATCAACGCGAAGGAGGGGACGATCTACCGGACCGACCTCTTCGGCACCTACAAGATCTGGGGCGACCACCTCACGTATCACCCGCTCGGCGGCGCGGTGTTGACCAAGGCCACCGACAACTACGGCCGCCTGTACGGATATTCCGGCCTGTATGTGATCGACGGCGCGCTGATCCCCGGCAACACCAGCGTCAACCCGTTCGTCACCATCACCGCCCTCGCCGAACGCAACATCGAGAAGATCATCGCCACCGACCTGTGACACCACCCTGACCGCGCGCCCCGGTGAGCCTCACCACCCCCGGTGCGAGCGCGATCCCGGGGCCGTCCGGACCCTCCGGCCGGCCCCGGACCGCACGCCGCGCCGTCGACATCGCGGCGCACCCCGCCACGCGGCATCATGTGCGCGTGATCACCATTCATCCGAAGTACGAGCGAGCAGGATCGTGGGGTCGCAGTCGTCGGACGGCAGCCCCGATAGGCGACAGCGATGAGACATGTGAGTCCGACCCGGCGGTTCCGCGCCGTCAGTTGAAGGTGACAGTAGGAGCGTCCCCGCGGCCGGTGCATGTGGCGAGCGGTGGTGGGTGTGAGGCACAAGAGAAGGGGCAGAGATGGGTCCCGTCATTCGACCCGAAGGTCGTGTGGGGACCGGGCAAGCGGGCCGGTGGCCTGCCGGCCGCAGGAGATCCTGCGCCGAGTAGGAGTGCACGTCGCCCGCGCCGCCCTCTCCATCCGGCACCCCCCGTCCCGGAGACAGACATGGCCGACCATCCGCGACACGCCGCGCCCAACACCCGTGCGCGCGACTGGACCCTGCCCAAAGCCCCCGGCACCCTGGCCGTCGCCCGGGCCCTGGTTCGCGAGGCCCTCGCCGCGTGGGCGTGGCCCGACGAACGGGTCGACGACGTGGTCCAGGTCGTGTCCGAGTTGGTGGGAAACGTCCTGCGTCACACATCCGCCGAGGCACAACTGACGCTTACCCCCACAGCCGACGGAGTTCTCATCGGAGTCGGCGACCGGGCCGGCCACCTGCTCGTGCTCCAGCGGCCCCCGAACGCGCACGGTGGCTACGGCCTGCTGCTCCTCGACAGACTCACCGACGGGTGGACCATCGAGGAGAAGTCCTCGGGTAAACATGTGTACGCCCACATCCGGCGCTGAATCCCGTGCCTCGGCCGAAGGTTTCCGGGGGGAAGCATGTGTGTGCGGGAAGCGCGGCGCCCGTGGTGGAGTTCGGCACCCCGAACCCGCCGACGGACATGCGTGTACCAGGACGACCGCGCGGTGACGAGCCGGCTGCTCGTGGGTCCGACGGCGATCCGGGACGCTTGTTGCGAGAGCGCCGGTGCCGGGCCTCGCGACCACGGCTCTGCTGTGTCACCCGCTTCACGCCGACGAGCAATAGTCAAGAGTTGCGGATGGGGCCTTCGGACGCTGTGGTCTCGGCTGCTGCGAGCAGAGCATTTTGGCGCACCCGTGGGTCGAGGTGGTGGAGGAACGGCTCGATCAGCGCCCGGGCCTGCGGATCGTGGGTGGCGCCGAGGGCGTAGAGGGCGTATTCGAGGAGCTCGTGTTCCATCGTCGGCATGGCGGTCGCCGGCGGTTCGAGGAGGTCCAGGTCGGTGCCTCGGTGATCGAGTTCAGGGCGGACTCGCGGCCCCTGGTTTCCGGTTCGCCGCACGGACAAGCTGACCAGGCATCCGACGACGTCCCGGCGGTGCGGCGCCGCGCGCCGGTGCCATATTCCGCGCCGACCCCGCCGCGACACCCGCCGGCCGAGCCGAGGCACACGAGTACCTCGCCGAACTCCACGTACGCCTCGACGACTTCGCCCACGCGCACGAACAACTGGACGAACTCGCCCGCCTGCCCCTCCGGAGGCACCACGGTGTCGGGTGGACAGCGCGTTGTGGAGGTCCGGCTGGGACGGCACGGCGCCGTACCCGGTACCCGACACTCCCGGCCCGCCAGGGGCTGATGCGGGCCTGTGCCGTGTCTGGTGGGCCGGTTCCGGATCCGTTCGCCCACCCCGGGCCGTGTTCCATCGGTTCAGACGACGCCGTACGCGCGGGCGAGGTTCAGGCTGTCCTCGTAGGTGCGGCAGCGGGTGATCAACCCGTTCTCGACGGTGAAATGGAATACGATCGGCGAGTCGAACAGGTTGCCGTTGTGCACCACGGTCTGCCGCATGTGACCTATGACGACGGCGTGTTCGCCGTCCACGAGGATCCGGTGCAGGGCGAAGTCCACGGGCTTCAGGTTGCGGGTCAGGATCGGGAAGAACGCGGCGACATCCGCGCGGGTGGTCCGCCGACCGATCCAGGGCACCTCCTCGGCGCCGTAGACGTCCCAGTCGACGTCGTCCGCGAACATCTCCGGCAGCCGCTCGTGCTCACCGGCACCGATCCGGCGGAAGTACTCCTCGACGACGTCCCGAGTTTCGCTCATGACCACATCTCTCTCTTCGAACACACGCATGCGAGCACGTATTCGAACACCTTATTGTATCGATTAGTCCAAAACAATCGAGCCCACACCCGACATGTACCGCTCGATCGGGAGGGGAGTACCGGCTCCCGCTGGAACGCCGCGCTGTGAGCCCACCGCGTCGGCCCCACCGGACGCGGGGCGACCGTCGAAGATCGACCCGCACCTCACCGACACCGCCCGCGCGCCCGGCGCCCCACGCATCGCGCCGCACGTGGGTCGGGATCGCGTGTCCACATCACCTCGGCCGTCACCCGACGCCTGCCCCGCACCCGGACCGAACACATCGCGCCCGGGCCGGTGTCGGGCGTGCCGTTCTCCCTGCCGTGCGGATCCGGCAGCCTGCCGCGCCCGGTCGTCGACGGGCACGGCACGTGCGCGGACAACACGTGCCGTGGCACGAGGACGTCGAGGAGCCTGGACGGGCTCCAGGCGATGGACGCCGTCGTGCACACGGTTGTCGAGCCGGTCGTCCCCGCCGCCGCGAACCCGGACGAAGTTCTGGGCATCCGTCACGCAACCCTCACCGTGCCGCCCGCCTCCGTGCGGGTGACGCCCTGGCCTAGGGGCGCGTGGCGCCGGTCTGGTCGGTGCTTGCGAAGACGCCGGCGAGGGCGGCGGCGTGGGCGGCGGCCGCGGCGCGGTCGGCGAGCGCGGTGTCGAGTGATCGGCGTACGACGAGCATCCGGTAGTAGACCGGCGCCCCCAGCGCGGCGATGAGTTCGATGCCGTCGGTTTCGGGGGGCAACTCGCCGCGTGCGATCGCACGCTCTACGATCACGGCGGCGCCGGCGTTGCGCTCGGCGAAGAAGTCGTGCAAGGCACGCTCCGCCGCCGAGTCCCTGGTGGCACCGGCGACGATGGTCTCGATCATGGTGCGGAAACGGATGTCGTCCCGGTACAGGGCCACGATCGACCGCGACAGTGCCCGAAGGTCTCCTTCCAGTGATCCGGTGTCGGGGAAGGGGATCTCGTTGAAACTGATCCACGTCAGGAGATCCACGATCAAGCCCTCGACCGTGCGCCAACGCCGATAGATGGTGGCCACGTGCACACCGGAGCGACGAGCCACGTTCTCCATGGTGAGTCCGCCTTGGTCGGGCTCACCGAGTTCCGCCAAAACGGCGCTCAATACCTCGGCACGGGTACGCGCCGTGCGTCCACCGGGGCGCACGGATCCGGGCGTGCGCGTCGACTCATTCGCTGACACTGGACCCCACAACGGTCGAACGGTCTCGCCGGCAGAACACGGGCGGGATACCCGCGTTCGACGGTGGCCACCCCCGAGGCCGCCGGCCACTCGGTCGTGTGACCCTAGCCGCTCGGAAAGCGGTCCATCGTCGGCGGGCCGGATGGTCGATGGCCCGGGGTATGACGAAAGGGCGGATCGCGCGGGCGAAACGGGGATCGCACGTCTGCTCTCCGCCTCGTGGCGCGACGCGTCCGCGGCAGTGGTGGGGCACGGCGACCCGACTGCGGGCGACTTCGGCAGGGCCCGCGCGTCCGGCCGACTTCGCGCGTCGGCCGAACGCGGGATCGGGGCGGCGCCCGGTCCCGGCTACCCGGACACCGAGGTCGGAAGAGGTCCGATACCGGTCGCCACGTACGGCTTCCGGCCCTTCCTGCGGCATGAGAAAACGTTCGCTCTCGGGTGGGCCCCTTCCAAGGTGTGGCCTTCGTGGTTCCTCCGAGGCGCCGGCGTCAGGCGGTGTGAACCTGCCGGGGGTGACTGCCGCTCTCGGCCATCCGTTGCGCGGGAACAGATGCCGGTCCGGCCGCGAGGTGTTCCTCGAAGAACGACGTCATGAGTCTCAGCGACTCCGCGAACTGCTCGTTGTAGACCACGAAATGGCCACCGGGCAGGATGGCGAGCCGCTTGGGGTGCAACGCGCGTTCGTACGCCGCGAACGCGAGGTCGCTGTGCGTGAGAATGTCGTGCTGTGCGACGACCATGAGCAGCGGCGTGGGCGAGATGCGCCGGATATAGTCCCCCGGTTCGTATCCCGACAGCAGTTCGATCGAGCGCAGGGTGATCTCGTTGCGCCACGTGGCGAGGCGTTCGGGTTCGATGGACTGGTACCACGCGCAGGTTTCGCGGTCCGCCATCGCGGCCATCGCGGTCGGATCCTCGGTGATCAGCGGGATGACACCGGGCTCCGCGCCTTGGAAGCGTGCCAGGCGGTCCTGGTCGAACATGCGCCGAATCTCGCGCATGGCCTCGGAGTTGACGAATCGGGACAGGGTCGTGCCACCGCTGATGACCGGGACCTGCGCGTACACGCACTTCACCCGACGGTCGATGGCACCGACGACCAGGACATGGCCACCGGCGAAGCTGGAACCGAACACACCGATCCGGTCCGAGTCGATCTCGGACCGGGACTGCAGGAAGGTGATGGCGTTTCGGTATCCCTGTATCTGCGCGGCCGGGTCCGCCTCCTGGCGCGGCAGTCCGTCGCTGGCCCCGAAAGACGGGTGGTCGTACAGAATCACCGCGATGCCGGCGCTCGCCAGATGCTCGGCGATGTTGTCGGTGTACTGCTCCTTTACCGCGCCCAATCCGTGCGTTACCACGACCGCGGGGTGCGGAGCCGCTCCGGAGTCGGGAATGTAGAGCCAGCCCCGAAGCGTCGTGCCGTCGGAGTCGAACTCGATGTCCTGGCGCATCCGCGCTTCCTTTCGACAGTTTGTGGCCGTGATCAAACGTGCGATTGTCGGACGGCGCCCGGAGTCGGTGGCAGTACGCGCCCCGGGCCGGGATATCCGCGTGCTCCGAGCATCGATCCAGCCACGGCGCGTGCCGCATGTCGTAGCCGTGGACGAGCCCTCGGAAGAACTCGGGAGCCGCGAAGAATCACCGGATGAGGCCGCACCGTCCACGCCCGTGAGCCCCGCGTGCGTCTTGTCGTGCGTCGGTGTGCCAGGTGTGAACACCACCATCCCGGGCGTCGAAGGGCCCAACCTCGCTCGAGACGCGTGCGTTCGCGAAGTTTCGGGGTACGGCGTGGCACGCACTTCCGGCCCGGCACCTACACTAACGCTAGTTCTCTCGTATTAGTAGTCCGCCGCGGTTCCCGACCACCGCGACCATGGCGGCGGCTTCGGACCCGCCACCGTCGCGCTGCACCGCATCTCCGCCGAGAACGCCGCAGGCCACCCCGGCGCGGCCATCACCGCCGCCCGCACCGCCGCACCCGCGACCCTGCCCACCGTGGAGCGCCACTGCCGACGGCCAGACCCACCCGGGCCACATTCCCGACACCGAGACCCGCCTTGCGTACATCGCCGTCACCCGCGCCCGCCACCAAGGTCGAACCCGGCGAGGACGTCGTCACCGCCGCCGTTCGCGAAACCCGTGAGGAGACGGGCGTCGTGCTGCACCCGACCATGCTCCGCTGCGACCTCGTCCTGCAACACCGGCCACCCCGGGGGCCGTTGCGCATCGGCTGGTTCTTCACCGCCGAGGGATGGCCCGGCGCACGCCACCCCACCACCCCCGACACCGTGTACAACGCCGAACCCCACAAACACGACGAACTCGTCTGGACCGACCCCGACAACCCACCCCACGACCTCGTCGCCTACACCCGAGCCGCCCTGCACGCCATCCGCACCGGCACCCCCTACGCCCTCCACCTCCAACAACCCCACGACACCGTCCACGACGACCGACACACCGACCAACGCCTGACCCGACTCCGCGCCGCCGACCACGACAACGAACCGCTGCGCCGCGAACTGGGCCTGGAGGCCGCCCCGCGCATGGGCCGGCCCTGGGTCTGGCACCCCGGCGAGCCCGTGCCCGACGCGCTGCCCGTCGCCCAGTCTTCGGGGTGGCTGTTCGCCGACGACGGGCGCGTGCTCCTGGCCGCGGACCGGGGCATGCTCGCGCTGCCCGGCGGCGGCACCGAGGACGGGGACGTCGACGCGTGGGCGACACTCACCCGCGAGGCGTACGAGGAAGCCGACGCCGCACCGGGAGCGCACACCTACCTCGGATACCTCCACGACCACGACGCCCTGATCCACGGCGGTGCCCCCGTCGCCCGCGTCCGCTACGCGGCCCGCCTCGCCCGCCTGGGCCCGGCGCGGCCGGACCGGGCGACCGGACGGGAATGGCGTCGACTCCTGGTCGACCCGGCGACCGCCGTCGACCTCCTGGGCTGGGGCCACGACGGACTGCGTGAGGCGCACACGGCACAACGCCGCGCACACGAGATCCTCGGCGTACCCGTCGCGGGGGACAGGTCCGTCGTCGAGGTCTCGCGCGACGGGCTATCGACCCGGCCGGGACGGGCGCGTGGCTGATCCGGTCCCGTGCCGGGTCGCGGGCTCGATCGGACTCGATATCGCGCCCCGACCGCGGAGCGCTCCCCGTGCTGCCGACACGCACGACCGCGGGCCTGTGAAACCTGATCCGGAACCGACCGGGGGCCACCGCTTCGGTGGGCGCGGGGGTATCCGGGACACGGGCCTCGGCCGTGTTCGGGCGGCGTGGAAAGCGACGGCGATTCGCTACGCTGGGTGCTCGGACGATCCCACACGGTCAGGTGAGTCTCTTGGTCGAACGTTTTCACCCGCTCGCCCCGCGCGAGCGGCAGGCACTCGTCGATCTGTTGACGTGGTTCGATTATTGCCTGGATACGAAGGATTTCGAGGGTTACGCCCGCTGCTTCACTGCCGAGGGTGTGTTGTCGTTGCCGTCGGGCGAGGTCCGCGCCCCCGACGTGGCGGAGTTCGTGCGTCGGGATCTGGGGCGCTTCGACCGCACCCACCACATGACCGGCAATCACATCTTCGAGACGGGGGACGACGGTGTCCGGCTGCGAGCCAACCTGCTCGCGGTCCACCGCCACGGCGCCGATCCCCGGGGGCACTGGGACGTGGGCGCGGTGTATCACTGCGTGTGCGAACACACCGACGACGGCTGGCGGTTCGCGCGCGTCGCGTTGGAGGTCGTCTGGGAGAACGGCCGGGCAGACCCCTCTTCCTGAAGCTCGGCTCCAACACGACCGGCCTTGCGGTTCGGTGACACCCGATTTCCGCGCGGGAGCGCGTTCCCGTGCCTGGGGCCGGGTGTCGTGCGGTTCCCGGTCGTCGCGGGTGGTAACGCGGGCGACGACAGGTTGACCCGCAGCAGTTCCTCCACGCCCGCTTCGACCAGGTCGCGGCGCTCGCGCAGCAGGTCCCAGGTGGCGCGGTGGGTGAGGAGGTGGACCAAGGCCATGGTGAGAAAGCCGGAGGTGGAGACGGTGCCGGCGCCGAACATGGTGACACCGACGGTGGCCGGCATCTCGTCGGTCACGTGCGCGTAGTCGGAGTCCTCGCGGGGTGGCGAGTTCGCCCATCAGGCCGGAGGTGGCGGGATCGTCCCCGAACCCCGCACATGCCGACCGACCGTGCTCGCATACCGCCAGGGTTTACCCGGTTCTCCTGCGCTCGTTGGATGCCGAGTGTGGGGCCGGGCGCCTAGCGTGCCGTGGTCGGGACCGTTCGCGTACAGGGTGGCGAACGACGTCCGGCGCCGAACGAGTGCGTGATTTCCTGGAGTTCAGTGTGTCCGAAGCGCAGCGTGACCTACCCGGCACGCCTCGACCCGTATCCGCCCCGCCGCCTCCCGCGGCTTCGCCCACCCCGGCGTTTCCGCCCTGTCCGCCTCCGGTCGGGCCGGGGGAGGTCGGTGCGCGGGAGCGTTCCGGCGTGTTTGCGGGTGGTCCGGTCGGATGGGTCGCACTGGTCGCGGCGGGCATCGTATCGACCGTGGTCGCCGCCTTGTTGATCAACGGCGCGGACGGGGGCGGCGGACACGATCGCAAAGCGTTCCAGGATCCCGCCGGAGCGGGACCGCCCGCGGCCGCGGAGCAACAGCCGATGTCGCCTTTCCCGTCGATCGACACCACGGGCCGGATGCCGTCGGAGAGCGCGAAGCCGGTGCGCACCGCCGACGTCCGGCCCTCGGCGCCGCCCGCGCCCGCGAAGGACGGCAGGTTCACGGCTCGACCCGACGACCCGACCACGTGGCCGGACGCATGCGACATCGTCACCGCCGCCGACGTCCGGGAGGTCTTTCCCGAAGTGCGCGGCGTCGAAGTCGTCGGCACCGCCGACGCCCGCGGATTCCTCAAGAGCAAGGGGCCCGCGCTGCGCAGTACGACCTGCAAGCTCACCCTGGACACACCTCGGGTGATCGACGCGTACAGCACGATCAGCCTGACCGTGGACATCGTGTCGATCGCCACCGGCGCCGAGATGACCCACGACTGGGACTTCACCGCCTCCGGCCCGCGCCGGCCCGCCGACTACCGGGAGCTGCCGCCGTCGGCAGGCGCGGATGCCGGCTACAGCGCGCAGGAAGGTGTGCAGTTCCGCAAGGACGAGTTCATCGTCCGGATCACCCCTCTGGGCCACCTGTCCACGCCGGACGGCTACCCCCAACGCGGCTGGGAGGCCGACCTGTTGCCCCGACTCGTCCCCAAGGCCACCGCCCGCCTGTGACCGACGGCGGGCAACGACGACGGAACGGCAACGGACCACCCATCGGACGCGACGTACGCCCAAGCGTCGGCAACCCGCCCGAAGTGCACGGAAACGACACCGAAGCGTCGCCCAGGGTCTACGCATGTGTGTCACACCGTGAAGCTCCGGCGATCGGGGAAGTCGGCGAGATGCGCGATATGGGAAGTCGGTCAGATGCAAGCGGATTTCGTGCGTTGAACGTGCCGATGGAGTGGCGTCGTCGCGAGGTCGGCGGTCGAGGTCGCATCCGCCTCAGGACCCGGTTGTTTCCCCTCCCATCCCCGCGGCCAGGGCCATGAGGACCGATGCGTTCCGGACGAACTGCATCGGGATGTCGACCCACGGCTGTCGGGCACCGCGCCGATGGATGCGCAGCCGGCCGTTCGACACCGCGATCCGGTCGACCTCGTGCCACCCGAGCCGACCCCTGTCGTGACCGATGCCGGCGGAATCGAGGCGGACCGCCAGGAAGTCGATCCGTTCCCCCGCCGTGAGCCGGCTGCGATCACGTGGCAGCCGGGTACGGGTGAACGCCTGATCCACCTCGGCGACGAATCGGGTGACGCCGCCCTCGAACGCATGGTTCACCACGATCTCGGTGCCCTCTTCGGAAACCACGTGGAGTGCGTGGGCGGTGAAGGAGGTCACCCACTTCTTCTCCTTGGTGGTGAACCGATGGATACCGACGATCTCGTCCCAGGAGTAGGGCTCCGGCACCCGTCCGGCGACCTCCCGCACGATGCCATGTTGGAAATGACCCACCCAGACCCGCGTCTGCCGTCCGCTCAGCAGAACGAAGACGTGCCAGGCCAGGGCGAACGCGCCGACCGCCACGATGAGCGCCGGCAGTCCGTAGTACCAACCACCCTGCTCACGCTGTTCCTTCACCGTGATCGAAGCACCCAACACAAGCAGAAACAGCCCGACGCAAGCCGGCAGCGTCACCAGGTAGGCCACCAGAAATCTCCCGGGCGCGGTCCATACCAACCCCCGGTGCGAGCCGAGTTCGAAGTCCTGCGCGACCGTGCGCATGGCAGGCGGAACAGGAGCGGTGACGCGAGCCGACACGGTCCCCCCAAAGGCAGACGGTGGAGGCCACTGTAGAGGGAGACACACCCGTGCGGAAAGGAGAGGGCGACCTGCGGCATCGACATCCCGACCGATGGCCAACTCCCTCGAAGTAGAAGCGAATCGGGTCGCCGGCGAGCAACGAAGCGGCCGTCCGGTCCGCGTCCCGAAGACGTCTCGTCCGGATCCATTCGGCGACGGTCGCGCGTGTGCCGCCACGGCGACGGAACGGAGCCTCGATGCCGCCGGCAGTGCCATCGCCGGCGACCCCGATTCCCCGGGGAAGGCGGGCCCCCGGGCGGGAACGTCACCGCGCTTCGGCCGGATTGCTTCCCGTATGGCGTGGGTGGGCGGAGAACCCTGACGGGTCGGGCGCACGCTCGCCCGGTTGTCGGCCCCTCGGATCTCCGATCGACGGCCGGCACGCGAATCGACCCGGACCCCGCCGTCCGTCGCGGGGACAACGACCGCTCGGCACACGCCAGTTCGTGAATGCTCCACCCGGCCCCGGTTCCGGGGCCGCTCGGATGCGCGGACGACACGAGGAAAACAGCGACAGCCGCCCTCGGCCGGCCGACGGGCAGGCCTGCGGATTAACCCTCGGCTCGGCCGCCGCGATGCGCCGGCGCTCCAACCATGACCGAGGGCGACTCGCGTCGCGCGGCGAGCCCTTCTGCGGGCGGTCGATCGGATGTGCGTGGGCGGACGAACACCGGGCAGGACCAGCGCGAGCCGGGGCGGTTGCCCGGGGGGCGGGCTCGGCGCTCCAGCCGGAATCGCAGAGCCGGATGACCTGCAGCACAGCCGGCACAGTCCGTCGATGTTCACGTGTCTGTCCTACCCGCAGCGTCGCCAGGCCGCCTGCTCGGAATGCGGATGCCGCCGGGACGAACAGCCCACGCAGTCGGCGTACTGCGGCTTCTCACCCCAGCCCGGACAGACCCGGCACTGCTCGACGGGCCAGGTCCGATGGCCCTACACGGCGTCGGTTCGGCGGCGGCGACCGCCGCGGGCCGCCCCGGCTTCAGCGCGGAGTCGGCCGCATCGGCCCACCCTAGGACCAGAATCCCCCGACGCCCACCCTCGCCTTCGGACGCACGGTCGTCCACGAACGATCGGCGGCGCAACGGCGGTACGAAGGCGGGAACCGTCCCGAGTTCACGAGGCCGTTGCCCCGGATCGGACCCGACACGGCCACCTTCCGTCGGCTCTTCCCCGACGGCACCGCGTTCCTGTGGGGAGCAACGCCCACCCTGGAGAAGAACAACGCGAAGGCGATCGCCCTCAGGACACGCGGCCCCGGCGACCCGGCGCTCTTCAGGACCCGCCGGGGATCGTGGCCGTAGGCGATACGGCACGGTGGCCGCCGTAGGCGCGTACCCCTGCCCATCGGCCGATCCGTGCGGAAGCCGTGTCCAGTTGCCATTCGGCCGCATTCCGCGCACGCGCTTTGCGATGCACGCGGGCATCCGAATGGTGACGGGTGCACAACAACGCTCAGGTCAGAGGCAGATGGCGCCGCCGGGGTTCGGGACGCCCTCGTGGCCGGGTTCGGGAACCCGCTCGTTGGGACACTTCGCCTTCGGCGGGTACGTGGCCATGGCAGGCGAGGCCGCGACGGTGGTCATCGCACCGACTGCGATCACCACCGCGCCCACGGAGGTCGCCCAGCGGGCGCGGGAACGGTGAGCGGAACGGAACATGCGGCAACCTCTGTCGGAAATCGCCGACTTCGGTCGTGCCACGTCGGCGCGGTCGGGAGTCGGCGGCCGACGGAATGGTGTCGAACCGCCGGCGCATTCGGCACAGCCGAGTATCGGTTCGCCCCTCGCGACCGTGACAGGTCAAGGTCTGCCCTCGCACGATGCGCCGTCGTGTGCTCCAGCCGAGGATGTTCGAACGTCGATCGGGTTCGCGGACCGGGTTTGCCTGCGCCCGCTGCGACTTCTATACGCCCAAGGCCTCCGGCAAGGGCCGACTCCTGGAGGCGAAGGACAATCTCCAGCGCATGCCGGCGAGTGTCCCGCTCAGCGACGAGGAACGCGCCGCCGTCGACGATGGCCGGGCCGCGCTCGACCAGCTGCCGGAACGGCTGGTCGACGTTCCCACGCCTGCTGGGATGACACCCCGCCACATCGGCGCTCCGGCAACGGCGATGCTCCTGCCGATCGTCGCCGTGAATCAAGGAGGGCCCGCCGAGTGCCGGTCCGCTATGCGAGCTCCACGCTGAGCTGGGCGCCCAACTCGCGGAAACCCAGCGCGAGCGCGACACGCCGGGAGGCCGGCACCCGGGCCCGCCACTGCGGAAGCAATCCGGCCGCCAACGCGTGCGCCACCGCCCCGGAACCCGTCGCGCGGGCAAGGCCCCGCCCCTGCCACGCAGGGGCGGTCAGTACGCTGACGTGGGCGGTCCGGCTCGGCCAGGACCGGTATCCGGCGGCGGCGACGACCCGGCCCCTCTCACGGATCACGAACGCGGGTGAGGTGATCTCGTTCAGCCCGGCCTCGTCCGAGTCGTCTGCACCCGCCAGGTTCTCCAGCTCCCGCAGATCAGGATGCTCTGCCGGCACCCGTTCGACCGTCGGCCCGCGGTCCGCCACAGGCCGGAACCCGTTGTCGGACGCGTATGCCAGCGCTGCGGGGCCGAGGACTCGGGCCACCGGCAGCACCCCGCGCACCGAATGAGCGTCGGCGAGGGCACCCACCGGAAGCTTCGCCAGCGCGTCGCGCACCGTCTTGGCGGTGTCCTCGCCGGGCGCGGTCACGATCGCCGAATTGCCCAGCACCACCACGCCCACCCAACCCGAGGGGCACATCCTCGACTCGGGTGACACCACCACGCGCACCCCTCCCGTCGACGCGAACGACACGGGCACCGACGCGAGTTCCTCCCACAGCCCACGGGCTCTGGCCAGCAAGGGATCCATCGACACGGCCCCGATCCTGCCGGCCCGAGTATCCGACGGTCCCACAAAATAAAGCGGACGACCTCTATCAAGACACCGAAACCATGCAAAACGCCCCATCGCTCCCCGAGGCCAGTCTCTCTCGACCCGGACCTGACCGCAGGTGTACCGGCCGTTCCGAGCCGGCGGCGCGGCGCCGACACATGGTTGTGAGCTGCACGGCGGGCAGCAGTCTCCTCGATGTCCGCGGTCGGAATCGGTAGGTGCCCGCCGGCAGGGTGCGGCTGGTGGCGTACGGGGTCAGTGCCAGGACGCCCACACCACGCATGAGTGTGTCGGGTCCGATGGTGAGCGGGCTGACGCCGTGGGCGGCGGCGATTCGCGGTGCCAGGTCGAAGGCGGCCGACTTCCATTCGTTCTCGGCGTCTTGCTCTTCTTCGGCCGCGTCCCAGTAGGGCGCGAGTCCCGGTTCCTCGCGGCGGAGGCGTTCCAGCGGCAGGGGTTCGCCGAGAGTCAGCAGCTCGTCGTCGCCCTCGCCGGTCTCGCAGTACCGGCGCACGGCGACGCCGTCCTCGGCGACAAACCAGGCCGAACCGTCGCCCTGGGCCCCGTAGTAGTACGCCTGTGCCTGGCCGTAGCGGGAGCTGGCTCGCACAGACGCAGGACCTCGTCGCAAGGCAACCACGGCGGCCGGCCAAAGGTCATCGACGAGGACATGCTGACGTTCGCCCAGGCTCTGAAGGACAAGGGCGTCCCCGTCCCGGACATCGCCAAGAAGCTCACCATCGGCCTCGACGTCCCGCTCGTAGTCGGCAACTTGGATCGGGGCCTACCCGCCGCGCTGTTCGGCGCGGGCCCGACCGAGGAGGGGGCGGCGGCGCTGTCCGCCCACATGCGCGCCGCCCGGACGGCGTTCGCCACACACGGCGACCCGGAATGGCCGGCGTACGAGTCGGAGCGGCGCCGGACGTGGATCTTCGCCGCCCGGCCGACGGTGGACCGCCATCCGGAGGAGGCGTCCCGCCGGATCTGGGCGGGGCAGCCGCTGTCGGCGTTGACGCTGGTGGAGGGGTAGGAGGCGGTCGTTGCCGTCGGGCTCGGGCTCGCCGGCGGTGGTGCGCTGGTGCGGTGGGGGTCAGCGCGAGGCGCGGCGTCGGCGTAGGACCACGACCGCTGCGATGGCGCCGATGGCCAGGGCCGCGATGCCGACCCTGGCGGCGATCTTCGCGGTGTCGCCTCCGCCGTCGGCCGTGCTGCCCGGGGAGGGTGAGGCCCCGGACGGTCGGGCGGATCCGGCGGGCGGTGCCGAGGACGGGGTGCGCGGCGCCGCGCCCGGACCGGTGGCCGCCGACGGATCGGGGCCGGTGTCGGTTTCCGGGTTCGGCGTCGATCCGTCGACGGGGACGACCGTCAGGTCGCAGGGCGGGGTCCTCGTTTGCCAGGTCCACTCGCCGGCGACGATATGCGCCCAGTAAACCACCAGGACGCCACCCGGCGGGAACTTCGCCTCCGCGTCGAACGCCAGGCGTACGTCGATGGTGAGCGTCGCGCCGCTCGCCAGGTGCCATGGGGTGGACCGCGTGCCGGGGCCGGGAGGAATGTCGTCCGGTTTCGGGATCAGGACCTCGAAGCCTTCGGATACCAAGGGCATCGGGAGCCAGTCCCCGGTCTCCGGACTGCGGTATTCCAGCGTCGCGTGGCGGGCCGGCTCCTTGCCGGAGGCCCAGTCCGTGACCTCGACATAGTGCACGAAGGGGAGTTCGCGCGGCGTGTCGTTGGTGATCGACACCTTGAAGGTCCGGGCCTCGCCGCCGGCGGTGAACTCGTCCGGAAGCCCGACGACTTCGGAGGTCGGGGGGAACGCGCACACCCGTTCCGGTTCGGCCGAGGCCACCGGTGTCCCGACGATCCACGCGCAGCAGGTCACGATGGCGACGACGGTCGCGGGGAGCAGGCGGTGCAGGCGGTACAGGCGCATGGGCGGTCTTTCTGCGTGGCGTGCACCGAGGTGTACCACGCAACCGACGGCCCCGGAAAGCGCGGCCGGCGCGGGCCGGCGACCGGATCGGGCCGACCGGATCGGAACGGGCGAGATTGGAGCAAATTCGACCGAAATCGACCGAGCCTTCTTTTCGAGGGACGAATCGGTCGGTGCCATCGTCAGTCCGGAGTCGGTGAGCAGCCAGTCCTCCAGTCGCCGCCCGAGCTGCTGGTCGACGTCCTTCCACGATGCCGCCGCGCGCGCCATGGTGCTGAGGATGTCGTGCATCCGAGCGGGCTCTCGGTACCCGTTGTCGGACCATGTGGTCTTCGCGTTCGATGTGAACGCGAGCGCCCCTCGGGACTCGGCTTCCCAGAGGCCCCAGCACCGGGGGAGAAGTCCCGGGCGGTCGACGCGCACACGTGGGGGAGCGGACCGCACACATCGGACTCCGGTTCCGCTTCCGCCGAATGCACTCCTTGCATCGCCAATGTGTTCGCTTCCACATGGGTCGAACATGCGACTTCGGCTTCGAGGTCGGCGTGTTCCTCGAACTGTTCGACCGCCTCGACGCGGCCGGACCGAGCCGGCGGGTGTACTGCGACCCGCCGTGCCACGCGGCGCTGACCGGGGTGATCCACGCCGCGCGGCTTCGCCCGAAGTTCGCCACCCGCTTCCTGTCGACGGCCCGGTTCTTCGAGGACGCCCGGACCGGACGGCTACCGGCGTACTCGTTCATCGAGCCGCAGATCATCGGGCACGCGCACAACGACATGCACCCCCCCGGCGGGCGTCCTCTTCGAGGCGGCGGCCGAGCAGAAGGGCGTCACCGACCCCGGCACGATCTCGTTGGACATGCCCTCGTCGCTGATCGCGGGCGTGGTGTCGGTCCGGTGTCGGGGTCGGGCGCTATGGTGCCCGGTCGTGGACGCCACCGATCTCGACTTCCGGGCCCGGACGCGGTCCGGTCGCATTCCGCCGGGCCCCGCGGTTCGGCGCCGGGCAGGGGAGGGACGCAAACGGGCGCGCCGACGAAGTCCCCCAGCCCTCCCAGGTGGTCACCGACCGCGGCCTCGCCCGAGTGCCCGCCTCCGTGGCGGGGCACCCTGCCCCGCCGCCGGCGCCGCCGGACACACGTGCCGTCTTCGCCGTCCCCGCCACAGGTATCGAGGAACGGGGTGCGCCGGCTGGAGGGTTCACCACGGGCGGGTATGGGACGGCGCGGTCGGCGGTGTCGCCGGTGCACGCGCCGATCGCGACGAGCGCGCGTGTGTCCGGCGTCGTACGCCAACGCGCCGGTCAGCGCGGCGGTGTCTGCCGTGTGGGCGAGTGTCTCGGAGGGGACGGCGACGCGCCCGTTGGCGTGCAGGCGTCGCCAGTGGTCGCGTTCACGATCCAGGAGGTAGTGCGCGGGTGCTGTTGGTGGCGCGGCCGGTCGGTCGTCGCGCCACCGCTGCAGTGGCAGGCCGGACCGCGGGTCACCCGCCGGCCGGCCGGCGCGGGCTCGACGGTGGCGGTCAGGCCGAAGACGGCCCGCCCGGCTCCTGTGTGTCGCCAGTGTCGTCGGCCGGATCAGCGGGCAGCTCCGGCCCCGTGGTCGCGTCGCTGCTTGGCGAACACTGACCGGTTCGCCGGCCCGGCACCGCCGATGGCGTGCCGAGATCGGCGTTCCGCGCCGTCGCCTCGCGGTCGCGGGCAGCGAGCCCGCGCGCCGGGTCGAACACCGCCTTCAACGGCCAGGACGGAGGCGGCGCGGGCGGCCCGCCAGGGCATGGGACGCGTATTCGGGTGCGGCGTCCCGGTTCGATGCCGCAGGCTTGGGGCCGTGGGATCAGGCTGCCGTGGAGCAGGTGGTCGCCGACCACACACCGGGCCTGTACGGGCCGGTCCTGTCGAGGTGACGTGGTCCCGAGCGGGGCCGGGAAGGCGAACGGGTTCCCCGGGGCAGGTTCGCTTGCCATTCTTGACGCACGTGCGCGGAGTGGGTGCCGAGGGGGATGGGTGGCGAACGTGCGTTCTTTCGTGAGCGGTTACTGGCCGCTCGCAATCGTTCCTGTCGTGGCGGTGGCGCTCGACGCGGTCCTCGCCTGGCGCGGTCAGGCATGGAGTCTCGCGGACTGGGCGTCGAGCGTGGTGCTCGGCGCCCTGGTCACCGTCACCGTCGGCATTCTGCTCGCCCGCCGCCAGAGCCTGATCCAGGAAGCACTGGCCGACCTCGAACTCGTCGAGAAGGTCGCCGTGTTGTCCGCGCGGATCCCGCATCTGCGCAGCCGCTCGTCCTCGGGCGAGATCGTGCGCGTCTGCTACGACGCCCGGGCGGGCATGGCCCTGTTGCCGCTGGCCCGGAGCACTATGCAAACGGAGTACCTGGAAACCGTCGGCGCCGTCCTCGACGAGATCGAGCGCCGCCTCGCCACATCGCTGGACCTCCACGCCACGTGGACCGCGGACGAATGGGACCGCTTCCACGACGTCGTATCGCGTCTGGCCGAAGCCGCGCGGGTGGCCGCGCGGCGATCCGCGATAGTGCGCGCGCACCGGACCGCCACGATCGACCCCGTGACCCGCCGCCTGGCCGCCTTCACGGGTACCCGGGTGCCCTTCGAGGTGTTTCGCCATCACTACACGCGCGGTCGGGATCGGATCCGTGTCCGGCTCGACTGGGATCGATTCGCCCGCCTCGTCGGCGCACCCGGCGGAGGGGTACGGATCGAGCGCGTGCAGACGGTGATCGAGCCTCGCGACCTGGCCGCCCTGGCTTCCTACCGCTCGCCCTGGTACCACGACCCGGCGTTCCCGTCGCGGGGAGAGGTCGACCACGACGATCCCGGCGCCCACCCGATCCGGCACGAGCAGGCGGCCCAGGACCGGACACTCGTGGCGCCCGGACGCGATGCCCGCATCACCGCGGTCGAGGACTGGTATTCCGCCCGGGCCATCAGCGGCCCCATCCACCTCACGCTCGCGACCTGGGCCGTCGCCCCCGATCGTATCCTCGTCCTGGACGGCAACCACCGTCTCGCCGCGGTGGCACGGCTCGTCGGCGACGGATGTCCCGCCACGATCACCGAGTTCCGCATCACCGGCGCCGCCGCCGTACTCCCTCCCTTGGTCCCGGACCTGGCCCACCACCTCACCGGACCGATCCCCTGAGTCTGCGGAGTCTCGGGACGAGCGGGTCGTAGCCACTCGTGCGGCCTCTGGAGGAGCGTTCCGTCGCCCGTTTCGGTTGCTCCGTCCCGGCTGTTTTGAAAGGTCTTGTCGATCCATCATGTGTTGACCATCGGGTTTGCAGAAACCGAGATTTTGGATCCCGAACGTGTGGCCTGGGTTTCGCTCTCTTGCTCGACGTGGTCTGGCCTGTGGCCTGTGGGTTTGCAGAACCTGGGACGGATGCTCGGTTCCGTTGGGAAAATCGCGCGTTCGGGGCCGGGCGCGCGTCGCGGGAGTCGAAAATCGTCGGTGTGGGCATGCGCGTGGGTGGGATCGACACAGGGTTTCCTTCGAACGAGGTGGAGGGGCAGAGTGGTTCCTCCGAACGCCTGGAGTGGTGCGCGCAAGATCACCACGGACGTCGGGACGACCGCCGTATCCGTGGAGGGGGCGGTCGACGCCGTCGATGGGCTTCATGGGGAGGTCATGGCGGCTGCGGTTTCGAGGAGTTCGTGCGTCGTACCGGGGAAGTCCGGCAGCAGGTTCACTGCGGCGACCCACGCGTCGGTGTGTTCGCCGAGGTGCCGGGCGGTCGGCTCGGTGAGTGCGGCGGACGCTTCCGCGCACAGGACCGGTCCGCCGGTCAGCAGCACGGCCAGGGCGTACGCGGCGGGGGCACCGTGGGCGACGTAGTCTGCGGCCGGCAGGCGGCCGGCTCTGAGCGCGTCGAGCACGCGTGGTGCGGACGCCGAGGAGGTGCGCAGCAGTTCGTCCGGCCCTGCCCGGTCGGCGGGGTCCGCGGGCTCGGCACGGCCGGAGGTCAGCTTCCGGTCGCGCCAATCCACGGGGAGCAACCGCGGTGGACACCCGGGTTCCCGGGCGAGGAGGAACGCGAAGTTCCGTCGGGCCGACAGAGGAAGCCTCTCGGACAGGACGTCCCAGTCGAGTTCGTCGTCGCGGGGAGCGATCAGGAGTGAGTGCGCGCCCGCATTGGAGAGGTTCGCGTTCGCCAGTTGGTCCGCCAGGTACTCGGTGCTGCCCAGCCGGGCGAGCGCGTGGGCGAGGCACCCCGGATCGGTGGGATTCTCGAACGCCGAGCGCACTTCGAGCGGGACGTTCTCGCGCGGCGGCCGCCGTCGCACGTCGGTGAGGATGCCGACGATATCGCGTACCGCATCCGGGCCGGACAGCCGCAGCAACTGCTGGTAGCCGCGGAGGATCGCCGCGAGCGCGCCCGGCGACCGGGTGTAGGGCGCCAGGTACGTCAGCGCGGCCACGACCGTCCCCCGGTCGTCGGACTCGACCAACGGGTAGAGCCGGTACTCGATGTGCCCGGCCTGCCAACCGGCGCGCTCCTGCGGGCCGGGGAGCAGGCTTGCGGGAGGCAGCATCGTCCGTACGCGGCGCTGGAGGCCGCGCGTTGTGGAAGGGGACCGGTAGACGGCGGCCGTGACTTCGGGATCGCCTTGGTCGAGGAGCCGCTCGCGGACGTCCGTGCCGACCGAGGGACAGGCGACGATCCGCAGGTGTTGCCGGTGCGTCCCGTGCGCGACGACGCGGGCGACGAACGGGGCCGTGAGCGGTGACCCGCCGAGCAGCGTATCCATGGCGTCCGGGGCGAGCCGGGACAGGACGTCCGCCGCGACGGCCGGTGACAGCTGCCCGAGCAGGAGGACCGCACCCGAAGGGATCACACACGCAACGCAAGCAGACCACGCCTCGACCTGTCCAGCCCGACCCGACCCGCTGACACCAACTCCGCCGAAGCACTGGCAGAACCTCGCCGTTCCCACTGACGTTGTCTCTGCCTTCGACAACAGCGCTACCACCGGCACCACGGGCCCTGTCGACCGCCGCGAAAGTGACAGCACTTCTCGCCACGACCAAATGTCAGTGACGAACGGGACGGTGCCGGTGGTCGAAGTCAGACGGCTCGGTCGGGGGGCCGGTTCCGGGACGAATGGCTCAGCTGCGGGGATCGGTGTCCCGTACGCGTCCAGCGTCGGCCCCACGTCGAACTCGGGCCCGTCGTCCGGCGCGTCGTACGGGTCGACCCGGCGCGGGATCCACCCCCGGCGCGCACCGGCCGCGCGGCGCACCCGATCGGGCCGTCGCGCCGCGACCGCCCGGCCCTCGGCCGCGGTCGCCGGCTGTGGGCGGACCGGGTCCTGACGGTCCTGGCCACCCGCCCCGACGCGGAGGGCTCAGCCGGTGTGCCGGACCGGCTGGTGCGGTCCTCGGACCGCGCTGTCCGGATCGCGTTGGACGGGCTCGACGACGGCGATGTGGCCCAGCTCGCACGTGGGTTGATCGAGGCGCGGTTGGCTCCGGCCCTGGTCCGGCGGCTGCACGCCTACACCCGCGGGCACCCCCTCTACCTCCGCACGGTGTTGGCCGAGGTTCCCGTCGACACGCTCCGCGACGAGGCGTTCGAGCGGTGGCCGGTGCCCCGCTCGCTCCAGGTCGGGATCCGCGCCCAGGTCGACCGCCTCCCTCGCGAATCCGTGGAACTGCTGGAGGCGATGGCGGTGCTGGGCACGCGGGTTCCGCTCGCGACAGCCGCCCGACTCGCCGCACTCGGAGGATCCGGCCCGCGCACTCGGCCCCGCGCCGGCGGTCGGACTCGCGCAGTGGTGGCCGGCCGAACCGCAGAGCCCCGTCGAGCTGGTCCACGCCCTGCAGCGCGATGCCGTGTACGACGCGATAGGCCCCGAGCGTCGCCGCACGCTGCACGTGAGTGCCGCGGCCCTGGTCGGTACGGCTGCGGCGTGGACGCACCGGGTCGCGGCGGCGACCGGCGCGGATCCGCAGCTTGCCGACGAACTCGAGCAGTCCGGGACGCACGAAGCGTCGAACGGCCGGAACGCCTTGGCGGCGACGCGCCTGCTGTGGGCGTCCGCCCTGTCCGAGCATCGAGACGACCGCGAACGGCGGCGGCGGCGGGCACCCCCTGGGCGCTGGGCCTGCCGGCCCGCTGCCGCGCGCTGATGGCCGACGACGACCACGCCGAGGCGCTGTACCTCGAATCCGTGGAGTTGCTCGGCCGGACGAGGGTGGCGACCGAACTGGCGCGGTCGCGTCTGCTGTACGGCGAGTGGCTGCGTCGGTGCAGGCGGCGCGGCGCGGCGCGTGCCGAACTGCGCACGGCGTACGAGATGTTCGCGGGGATGGGTGCGGCGGGGTTCGCCGAGCGTGCCCGCGTTGAACTGGTGGCCACCGGTGAGCACGCCAGGAAGCGGGATGCCCAGGGCGGGCTCGGCCTGACCCCGCAGGAGCGCCGGGTCGCGGAGCCGGCGGTCGGCGGGGCCACGGACGCATGAGGGGCCCGGGCGCGGCATCTCCCGGCACTGTGGCGGGCCGGGAGATGCCGCCGCAGGACCCGGAACGTCCGTGAGGTCACCGGCCGCAGTTCAGGAAGGCCGGCAGGATGCCGGTGAGCTCGGCGGGGTGTTCCTCGTAGATAGTGATACGGATGCGTCACAAAGTGGTGACGAGACCGCCGTCGATGGTGAAGTCGGACCCGGTGATGTTCGCGGCACGGTCACCGGCCAAGTACACGACCAGGTCGGCGACTTCCTCCGGCCGGGTGAAGCGGCCGGTGGCGGCGTCGGCAGCGGCCTGCCTGGCCACGTCGTCGGCGGTGCCGCCCGCTGCCCGGGCCACCGTGGCCGCGACGCCGGACCGGCCGATCCACAGCGCGGTGGCGACAGGGCCGGGGCTGACGGTGTTCACGCGGATACCGCGCGGGCCGATCTCCTTCGACAGCGCTTTGCAGAAGTTGGACAGTGCCGCCTTGGCCGCGCCGTAGTCGATGACCAGCGGGTCGGGCAGGAAGGCGTTGACGGAGCTGACGGTGACGATGCTTCCGGCGCCCCGGTCGAGGAGGATCGGCAGGGCCGCTCGCGTCGTGCGGACCGCCGCCAGGAAGTTGACGCTCAGCGTCGCGTCCCAGTCGTCGTCGGTCACGGTGAGGAAGCCCCCGGTGCGCGGCCGGACCGCGCCGACGTTGTTGACCAGGATGTCCAGTCCGCCGAACGTGGCGGTGGCTGCGGCGATCAGTTCGGCCGGTCCCGTGGGTTCGGCGAGGTCGACCGCCACTGCGACGACCCGGCCGTCGGCGGTGAGCTCCCCGAGTTCGGCGGTGACTTCGCGGGATCCGGCCACCACCCGAGCGCCTTCGTCGACCAAGGCGCGGGTGATGGCCAGCCCGATGCCGCGGCCGGCTCCGGTCACGACCGCCGTCCTGCCGGCGATTCCGAGTTCCATGTCGTGCTCCTTCGACGGGGGACGCCCGGTTACAGGGAGTGCGAGCGTAGCCAGGCCAACGCCGTGTCGGCGACTTCGCGCCAGCCGCTGTCGATGGTCAGGGAGTGGCCCTTGTCGGGGAAGTCGGTGATGTCGGTGACGGCTTCCGAGTGCCGATACTGCTTGAGCGTCGCGCGGGTGACGGACTCCGGGACGGTGTGGTCCTTGCCGCCGGTCATCAGCAGCAGGGGTCCGCGGTGGGCGTTGCCGGTGGCTACCTTGGCCGGCGAGTGGGGGTTGAAGTTGGCGGCTGCGGCTTCGTACAGGGGCTTGCCGGGCGCCGGAATGGCCCAGCGCTCGAACAACGCGTCGGATTCCTGCGCGGACACGGCGTTGCCGAACGCGAAGCGGAACTGTGCGGCGGTGAGGGACACCGCGCGGTGACGGTTCGCCGGGTTCTTGAACACCGGCAGGGTGGACCGTAGCGCCGACAGCGGCAGCGGCAGGACTCCCTTGATCTGGGCGGCGTCGATGGCGACGGCCGCGGCGGCCAAGTCCTGCCCGAGGAGTTTCTGGGCGATCATGCCGCCGAAGGAGTGGCCGACCAGGATCGGCGGCCGGTCCAGTCCGCGGATGATGCCGGCGTAGTGCTCGACGACGTCGTCGATGCCGTGGTCGGCGATGCTCTCCGGGTTCGCGCGCGCCTCGGCCACGGTGTCGGGGTCGCCGGGCCAGCCGGGCGCGGCCGGCGCGTAGCCCTCGGCGCGGAACAACTCGGTCCAGGGGTCCCAGGACGAGGCGTGCAGCCACAGGCCGTGGATGAACAGGACCGGTGTGGGGGTCAGCATCGCGGGTTCTCCGTTTTCGGGTGTGGGAGGGGCGGGGCGGACGGCCGGGTCACGGGTGGGTGCCGAACGGGCCGAGTATGCCCGCGTCGATCCGGAAGGACTCGACCAAGGTGCCGGCGTTGTCCAGCGTGAATACGTCCGCGGCGGCCAGGACTCCGGTGTACTTCGCGACGACCGGCGCGGCGGCGGCCGCCGCGACCGCGTCCAGGTAGGTCTTGAAGACCGCCCAGGAGTTGCCGGCCGGGCCGTACTTCGCGAAGTACGGGGCCGGGTCCAGGCTCATCGCCGCCCGTGTGGAGGCTTCCAGGTCGGCCATGTAGGCCAGTTGGAGTTCTCCGTCGGCGCGTTGCCCGAGCCGGCCGAGGTGGCCGCCGACCAGCGTCCGCCACGGGTAGGCCATCGCGATGTGCTGCGCGCGCAGCCAGGCCGGGATGTCCTGGGAGACGGCGAGCTGCTTGAACGGCACCCAGCCCGGATACAGGACGTCGACCACCATCAGCGTCCGGTGGTCCGGGGCGTGGATGAAGATGTTGTCCGGTGAGTGGTTCGGGCCGTGGTAGGCCAGTTCCAGGCGCTCGCCGCCCACCTGGAGCGGGTAGCGGTCCTCGAACGTGATGGTCGGGGCGGGGCGGTTGGGGTCGTTCGCGCGGAGTAGGAAGCGCCGGCAGTCGCTGTGCCCGATGCGGACCACGTCCTTGCCGAGGATCGACGAGGCTCCGGCGTGGTCGGCGTGGGAGTGCGAGTAGACCAGGTGGGTGACCTTGGCCGGACGGCCGTTGGCCCGGGTGACCTCGGCGATCGCCCGCAGCAGGTTGTGGCCGATGGTCGGCGGCGCGTCGACCAGGACGACGCCTTCCCGCGTGCTGAGGAACATGGCCTGGTAGTTGCCGTCCGTGACCCAGTACAGGTGTCCGTCGATACGGCCGATGAAGTAGCCCGCGCCGTTCAGCGCCGGACCCTGCGCGGCGGCCGGCACCGGTGCGAAGTCGGGGAGGTCGGGCCCGGACGCGGCCTGCGCCGTGCCCGCGAGCGCGCCGGTGGCGAGAGCCGTGGCGGGGATCGCCCCCGCGGCGGTCGCCGCGCGCAGGAAGGTCCGTCGGTCCGCCAGGGGCGACCCGGGTTTCGCGGTCATGGTCTGGCCTTTCGGGATCGGTCCGGCACAGGGGTCGGTCGGGTGGATCGGGCCCAGGACACCACCCGGCCGGCCGCGCTCGCACCGTGGAAAGACCCCAGTCCCGTTGCCCGACGGGGCCGCCGCAGGGCTGGGGTTTTTCCCCCGGGCGGGAGCCGACAGGGCGGCTGCGCGCGGACGCACAGTTCGTCCTGGTCGGACACTCCTACGACGGCGCGGTCATCGGCCAGGCCGCCGCCAACCCCAACGGCAAGCGTCTACATCGCTTTTACCGTCGGGGCCGGTGCAGTACGGGCCCGCGACCATGCCTGCCCCGCAGGACGCGAAGGACCGCCGAGCGCGGGCACGCGCTTGTGGTCGATCCTCCGGAGGCGGGCGGTGTCACGGAGCGGGTGCCTTCGGCGCGGCCGTGATTGAGATGGCGGACCAGCAGGTTGGCACTGCCGGTATAGCCCGGTTCCCTGATCTCGTGCAGGAGGTGCGTGACGGGAACAGCGGGGTTGTCGGACCGGCGACCGCGTGGCGCTTGACGGTGTTCAGGGTCCGGAAGAAATAGAGCACCTCAGTTTGATCAACGGAGCGGCGACCGCTTCCGGGGAGAGCCCCGCGGTCGCATCCACCTCACTACCTCATGCCGAGTTCGATGAGCAGCCGCATCCGCGCCTCCCGCAGCGAACTCCGCCGATACGTAACGAGAGCGGCCACGACGTCCGTGTCTTCCTCGAGCCCTACGCCGAGGATTTCTGGCTGAGGCCCGGCGAGGCCCCCACCGTCGTGGCCTCCGACGGCGAGATCGACGTCGCCGCCGGCCTGCTCGCCCACCGATCCGGTGCCGGCATCCCCCAGGCAATCCTCACCGGCGCGGGCGCCGCAGCCACCGGCTCGGCCGTCTACCTCCATCTCCAGGCCGGGCGCCATGCGCCGAGGTGTGGCAGGGCAGGCGGGACCCTAGGCTCGTGGCAGGACAAAATGAGGGGTTCGCCTCGGGCCCCGAGCCCGGATGGGGAGTGCGCCATGTCGACCGCCAGGGACCTGCTGATCACGGCATTGGACGTGCAGCCCAGCCGCCCTGTCGAGCGTGGCGGGTTGTCGCTCGCGCTGGCCGGGGCCGAGCTGATCGACCTCCTGGCCGCCGAGGCGATCAAGCTGGACGAGGACCGCATCAGGCCCGGGCCGAGGAGCATCTTGTCCGACCCGCTCCTCGACCAGGCCGACGAGGCACTGGTACGCGAGGCGCCGTACGAATCGGTTGAGGAGTGGCTGTGGCGCCGCGGACGCGACCTGGCCGCCACGTACGCGGCGGCCATCACCGACGAAGGGCTGCTGGCTCCGGAGGGGAAACGGATGCTCTTCGGGCATGGCGGGGCGCCGGAACTGGCCGACTCCCCGGAACGCAGCGCGGCCGCCGCGCGCTGGGCGGCGGACGAGCCCGTCCTCGCCACCCTCGGCGCCGCCGCCGGGATCCGCCACGAGGCCCCCGGAAACGGACAGTCAGCCGACCCCGCGGTGGTGACCGTACTCGCCGCGGTCGACGACGCGACCGTGGAGCTGGAGGCGGTGCGCCAGCGCCGCGGCATCGAGCAGGCGGCGTTCGACAACATCTGGCGGGGCTTCTAAGCCGACAACCGGTCAGCCGATCGGTTCGCGCGTCAGAGGCTTCGCGTGGGTGAGCGTGAGCGTCGTCCGGCGTGCATCCTCGAGGTCAGCCCGCCGCGCCGGACGCGACGATCCTGCCCCGGACGACTACGCCCTGCAGGTCGCGGCGGTGGAGCGGCATCGGGCGGTGATCGCCGGACGGGACGTCTACCACGGCCCCTACGCCAGGGTCGCGGCGCTCGCGCACAGTCCGGGCCGCATGCGCCGGCTGGAGCACTCGAACCCGGGGGTGGCCGTCACGGGTGGCCCACGGTTACCTCTCGGCGTGCGGGGCGTCGGCCGACCTCACCCAGGCCGGTGTCATCGCGCTCGCCGACGAGTTGACCCGCGCCTCCTCCACCGCGGCGAGCGTCGCGACGGTCCTGAAATCCTGGGACACCACCGACTGAGTCCTCGTCCCTGGGCGGCCGTGCCCTCGGCGATGTCGGCGCGAGTGTCGGGGCCGCCCGTGCGAGAAGACGGTGGGCGCCCGGCGAACACCGCAGCCCGACGGACTCCGACACCGAGGGAGGCCGACAGACCGATGGATCCGACGCGCGGCCCTGCGGTTTCGGTGGGCGGTGTTCGGCGAGCCTGTCACGGAGGGGGTGGGTCGGTCTGCGGTGTCCCCGTACCACCGCCCGGAACTTTCGGGTCTATGGATGACCGAAGTAGCGATCCCACCAGGTGGCCGGCCGCCGCTCGTCCGTCCGCAACGGCGCGGGTCCGTCGTAGCGGGTGTGCAGCAGTTTTTCCGACACCACCACATACCCGATGTCGCTCAGGGCGCGTTCCACGGTGGAGAGGTCCCCGACGTCCAGCGCGCCTTCCTCGCGCGCGTCGTCCGTCCCCAGATACGCGCCGGGGTTCTCCGCCGCCACCATGGCAAGCGAGCCGAAGTTGCTCACGGACACGACGATTCGCTCACCACACACCGTCGCCTCGCCCGGGACGACGACACAGGCGTACTCGACGGTGTTCCGTCCGTAGCGCTCCGCCGGGCAACGGGTCGCGAACTCGCCCTCCAACCGGGACACCAGCCGGTCGAGCATGACCGAGATCCTCCCCTCGTCGTACTCTCGCGGGCCCGTCAGGTGATCCGCGTCGTCGAGCCGACGCAGGAGCGCGATCACAGCCGATTGGTGGTGGCATTGGTGCATCTCACGGGGGTGAGGGGTTCGGCGCCTCGGAGGGCGTGGGCGATGGTCGGAGCGGTCAGTGATCGGGCGAAGGGCAGGAAGTCTTCCTCCACGGGGGTGGGACGCTTCGGGCCGATGCCGGTGAGGGTGACGATCCACCGGTCGTTCCGCCGAGTCCGGCGAGTCCGGCGAGCACGACTGTGTTCAGCGGCGCAGGGTGGTCTCCCGCCCGACGCGCGACAGCTTTTCGGGGTTTCGCACGAAGTACAGGCCGGTGATCAGGCCGTCCTCGGTCCGCACGGTCACGACACCGTCCATCGCCTCGCCGGTCCGGATGATCAGCGCCGGGTGGCCGTTGACCTGGACCGACTGCGCCGACGCGGAGCCTGCGATCCTTCCCAGCCCCACCGTGAGCAGCTCGGAGACCGGGTCGACACCCACGACGGGTGACAGCGCGGCCGGAACGACCCCGCCGCCGTCGCTCAGGAAGACGACGTCGGGGGCGAGCAGGTCGAGCAAACTCTGCAGATTTCCCGTTTCGACGGCCTGTTGGAAGGCGAGCAGGGCCACGCGGTTCTCGGCTGGGGAAACGGCCGCGCGCGGTCGGCGCGCGGCGACGTGGTTCCGTGCCCGGTGGGCGATCTGCCGGACGGTGACCCGGTTCTTGCCGACAGCCTCGGCGATCTCGTCGTAGTCCAGGTCGAACACCTCCCGCAGCACGAACACCGCGCGCTCGGTCGGCGTCAGCGTCTCCAGCACCAGCAGCATCGCCATCGAGACGCCCTCGGCCAGTTCGATGTCCTCGGCGACGTCGGGAGCGGTCAGCAGCGGCTCCGGCAGCCAGGGGCCGACGTAGGTCTCCCTGCGCCGGCGCAGCGAACGCAGCCGGCCCAGCGCCTGGCGGGTGGCGATCCGGACCAGATACGCGCGGGGTTCCCGCACGATCCCCGGGTCGACGTCCACCCACCGCATCCAGGTCTCCTGCAGGACGTCCTCGGCATCGGCAGCCGAGCCGAGCATCTCGTAGGCCACCGTGAAAAGGAGGTTGCGGTGGGCGACGAAAATCTCGGTGGCGCGATCCACGCTGTCCCCTTCGGCGCCCGGCCGGGTGGTCTCTTCGGTTCGGTCACTGCGCTCGCTCATCACCGGCTCCTGTCCGTTCCTCTTCGTGGTGCCACGCACGAGATGCCGGTCGTGCCCTCGGCGTGACATCCGATCTCGGTGACGTACGCCACATCGCCGCGGCGTCACGCGGCGCGGGTGGCCGGCATCTCCTGTACGACTTCGCCCGACGACGTGCAAGGAGCACACCATGACCGCTCGACTGAATCTGTTCGGGAACCCGACCGCGACCGCGGCCAGGGCCGCCGCCCACTTCGGTGCGGCGAGCAGGACGATCCTGCAGGATTCGAGCCTGCCCGCCCCGACCCGGACGCTGGTGCTGCTGCGCGCCAGCCAGATCAACGCTGACGCCTACGCGACCGACGTGTGGACCAAGAACGCCGCGGCCGCCGGAGAGAGCGCGGTCCGCGTCAACCTGGTTGCCGCCTGGCGCGAGTCCACGGTTTTCACCGACGCCGAACGCGCGGCGCTGGAACTGACCGAGCAGGGCACCCGGATCGCCGACGCGGCCGGCGGCGTCGACGACGAGGTCTGGAACCGAGTACGCGAGCACTACGACGACGATCAATCGGCCGATCTGGTGATGCTCGTCGCCCTCATGAACGCGACCAACCGCATGTCGGTCATCGTCCGCCGGCCCGGCGGAGACTACGAGCCCGTCGGCCTCGGTTAGCCGACGGTCGGCGTCCCCGATCCGCAATACCTCGCGCGCAGGCCCCGCGCGAGACCCGAACCCACAAGTGAGGACACAACGATGGAACCCCGATTCGACCTGATGGCCAACGACCTCGGCGCCAAGATCGCCAAGCGGATCTACAACGTCGCCCTGGCGATCGTCGACTCGCCGCTTCCCCGGACCACCCAGGACCTGGTGATGCTGCGCGCCAGCCAGATCAACGGCTGCGGCTTCTGCGTCGACTACCACACCAAGGACGCCGCGGCCGCCGGAGAGAGTGCGGTCCGCGTCAACCTGGTCGCCGCCTGGCGCGAGTCCACGGTCTTCACCGACGCCGAACGCGCGGCGCTGGAACTGACCGAGCAGGGCACCCGGATCGCCGACGCCCACCCCGGCGTGTCGGACGAGACCTGGAGCCGCGTACGCGAGCACTACACCGACGACCAGATCGCCGCACTCGTCTCCCTGATCGCCATGATCAACGCCAACAACCGGCTCAACGTGATCATCCGCAACCCCGGAGGTTCCTACCGGCCCGGTCAGTTCGCCGACATGGCCAACTGACCGGCGCGTCCACTGCCGCCCGGCGCCCGCACGTCGCTGCCGCCGGCGCTGGGCGGGCCGTGGCCCCGAACAAGCGCAGGCCCTCCGTCCACCGCCGGATGCGGGGCGCCGGCTCGAAACGTCGCTCGACCGGCCAGGACACGAGGAATCCGACGTCGAGCCGTCGTCCCCGGCGTCGGTGGGCCGGGGCTACGCGGGTGCGAAACGGCCACCAGGGCATGCCTGCTCGCCCGGGCGGCGACCGTCGACGGAGGCCGTGGCCGCGTCGGCCTCCGTGCCGGGTACGGAATGGCGGCCTCGCCGGATTTCACGCGGTACATCGCGCCGTCGGCCCGGGGCCCTCGGACGTCCGACCTACCCGGCGAGCGATGAAGACCCTCCCGAGGGACTTGAGGGCTGCCCTGGGATCCGCGAAGTGGGCAGGGCGGCCCGGTCGTTCTCAGGGGATGTCGACCGGCTCGTCCGCGCCGTGGCCGTCCGACCCTCCGGCGGACGGCGCCCCTCCGTCCGCCGCATCGGTCGGCCCTCCTCGTCCGCCTCGCCACCCGGTCCGCGGGGCCGTGAGCGATCGCTGCGCGACCACCGTGCCCAGCACACGTTCCATCGGGAAGTAGCCCGCCTGGCGGGAGTCGTAGCTGTTCAGTGGGTTGTCACCGAGAAGCACGAGCCGGCCGGCCGGAACTCGACAGCCCGGCGTGTGATCCAGCATGGGGACGCGGTCGAACGGGGCCGGGTCACCCGGGACCGCCGCCACGCGCTTGATGATCCACCGCCGCGCCCCCACCGTGCGGGCGGACGCGGTACGGGTCACCGGAGGCAGCGGCCAGAGCACGCCCGGCACGGGGCGCTCCAGCACCACCACCCGCCCCACCGCGACCCGTCCGCCGCGGTGGACGAGTACGCGGGCGCCGTCCCGGTACACCGGCGCCATGCTGTCGCCGCGCACGGTGACCCGGACCACCGCATACCGCACCGCGGCCACGGCCGCCAGCCCGAGCACGCCGCCGCACGCCGCGAGCCGATACCGAAGGCGCATCACCGCCGGCCCGCCTCTTCGATCGGCGCGTAGCCGGACGCCTGAAGCGCGAACAGGCGCGCGTACTCGCCGTCCGCCGCCAACAGGGTCGCGTGGTCGCCGCGTTCGACGACCCGTCCCGCCGCCAGCACCACGATCGTCGCGGCATCCCGGACCGAACCGAGCCGGTGCGAGATCAGCAGGCTGGTCCGGCCGCGCCGGTGGGTGCGCAATGCCTCGTGGATCTCCGCCTCGGCCTCGGCGTCGAGCCCGGAGGCCGGCTCGTCGAGGATCATCAGGTCCCGCTCGTCGCGCATGAACGCGCGGGCCAGCGCCAGCCGTTGCCACTGGCCGCCGGAGAGCACGACGCCGGCGGCCGGGTCGCCGTCCGTGGACGTACCGGCGAATCGGCGGGACAGAAGCGTGTCGTATCCCCCGGGCAGCGTCGACAGTCGGTCGTGGATGCCTGCGCGCCGCGCCGCCCTGCGGATACGATCGACGTCGTCGAAGCCGGCCACATCGCCCAGTCCGACGTTCTCGGCCGCGGTCATGTCGTACGCCATGTAGTCCTGGAACGCCGCCCCGATCCGGTCGCGCAGCCGGACCGGGTCGACGTCGCGCAGGTCGACGCCGTCCCAGAGGATCGCACCGCGGGTCGGGTCGTAGAACCGGCACAGCAGCTTGACCAGGGAGGACTTGCCCGAACCGTTCAGGCCCACGAGCGCCAGTTCCGTTCCGTGCCGCAGCCGGAAGCTGACCCCACGCAGCACCCACGGGTGTTCGTCCGAGTAGCGGAACCACACGTCCCGGAACTCGATGCCTTCGCGCAGTTCGGGGAGTGCGACAGCGGGCGTGGCGACCGGGAGGTCCGGCTCGCAGTGGACCACGTCCAGGTAGTGCTCGAACAACATCAGCGCCTCGTGCGAACCCGCGACACAGCCCGCGACCGTGGCCAGTGCGGCCTGGACACCCGACACCGCCGCGATGAAGATCGCGATGTCGCCCACCGAGAGCCGACCGGACTGCGCCGCAACGACGGCCCACATCACCCCGCCGCCGGACACCACCGCGGCGAGCAACGCCAACCCGGACTGGACAACCGTGTCCCGTCGCTCCAGCTTCGCCCGGGCCGCGTCGGCGGTGCGGCGGTCGGCGAGCATCCGACCCCGCAGGAGGGTACCGATGCCGAACAGCCGCACCTCCTTGGCGGCTTCGACGGTCGACAACAGTTGGCTGTAGAAGATCTCCCGTCGTTCCGTGGGCCCGAGGTCCCATTGCAGGCGGGCCCGCCGGCGGGACAGGATCAGTTCGGCGACCAGCGCAGGCACCCCGGCCACCAGCACCAACCCGGTCATGGTCGCACTGAGCACGAATAGGGAACCCAGGAACCCGGTGACGGTGAGTGCGGCCTGGGCCAGTCCCAGCATTCCGCTGAGTACCTGGCCGGGGCCGACGGCGCTCGCCTGCTGCGCCAACCGCAGCCGGTCGAGGAAGGCGGGGCTCTCGAACCGGCCCAGGCCCACGAACGCGTTGACCGCGGTGAACAACCGATCCTGCGTCGCCTGGCCCACCGCGCGCTCCAGTTGCGCGCGCAGGTATTGGTTCGTGTGCGTGGTCACCGCGATCGTCACCCCGACGCCCGCGAGTCCGGCCGCCAGGCCGACGAGCGCGGCCTTCGAGGTGGCGCCGTCGGTCAGACCGTCCAAGGCGAGCTTGGTCAGCCAGGCCGCCGCCACCGGGAGCGCGCCCATCGCGAGCGTCAGCAGCACATGGCCGGCGAAGACGGCCGGTGCCGCCCGGGCCGCCAGCGCGAGTGCCGCCGCCGCGTGGCGAGGCAGGCGCGCGGCACCCGCCAGGCGGGAGGCCCTCGGCTTCCTCGTGATGGGCTTGCCCGCCCGTCCCGGTTCGGGAGAGCGGAACGGGGTCCCGGTCACCCGGTCAGGCTGGTCAGCCGGACGAGCTCAACGTCGTCGTCCACGACGACGAGCCGCCCGGCGGCGTCGCGTTCGGCCCGCAGCACGCTCGGGAAGGCCCGGATCCCGAGCGCGGTGCCCAACGCGCCGCCGGAGTCCTCGACGACCACCTGCGCCACCGGACCCAGTTCGGCCGCGAACCTCGCCGCCGCCTCCGCGTCGCCGACCACGGTCGCGATCACCGAGGAGCGACCGCCGGGTTCGCGGCGCGCGTACTCGACGAAGCGAGGGAGTTTGTCCCGACAGGGCTCGCAGGTCGGGGAGAAGAACCCGAACAGGATCGGCCCCGGCAGCAGGTCGCGGATCAACGGCTTCCCGGCTGTGGTCGAGGTGTCGAACTCTCCGACCTCCGCGCCCACTTCGAGGCGGACCGGGTCTCCCTGCACGGTAGCGAGGATTTCCGTGTGTTCGCGCAGGCGTTTGACGACTCCGAGGGTGAAGACCAGGTTCAGCGCGCACAGGGCGCCGACGAGGGTCACCACGGCGATCAGGACGGGCATGACGGCTCCTTGGCTCATGAGTGATCGCGCGGATCGACCGCGCGTCCCGGTCGGGCCGGCGATCCGCGGCGCGCGGTCGCGGCGGCCCGTGCGGAGGCGGGCAACGGACGGAAGAGGTCGAGAAGATGGTCGAGTCGGGTGACCACGACCCCGGCGCACAGCCCGGCGAACACGGCGACCGCCACGCCGCCGGGCCGGCCTGCCGGTACGGACGGTACGGCGGGCACCGCGGCGCCCGCGACGGCGCAGAGCACGACGTTGCGCACGATGTGCGCGGTGCCCAGTGGCGAGGTGCCGGCGCCGAAGCAACGGCAAGGGGCGGTGTTTCCCCGGCGCAGCGCCGCCGCGATGCCCGCGGTGAAGGCCGCCAGCAGGGCACCGGCGACCAGGAAGCCGCCGGTCGAGGCGTTGCGCGAAGGGAGGACCAACAGAACACACACGGCCGCTTCGCCGGCGACCACCGTTCGGGCCACCGGGTCGGCGAGGCGGGCGGACAGCACTCCCAGGGACCGGACGGAGGCGACGAAGGCGACGAACGCGGCGCGTCCGCTGATTTTGCCGGCGAGCGACACCAGGAACACCACCCCCAGCAGTGCACGAGCTCCCACCACCAGGTAGACCATCGAACCGCCTCCGGACGGACACACGGGGTATCGGGACGAAGCCGTGGGGGGGGGCAAACCCCCCCCCCCCGCGGGGTGGCGGCGGGGCGGACGCCCGGCCCAATCAGTTTGCCGAACCCCCGGGGCCGAGAGCGCCGCC
>NZ_JBSHGZ010000027.1:81411-95048 GCF_053618075.1 Embleya sp. NPDC055664 | reverse complement strand
ACCGCCCCTCCCCCCCCCCCCCCCGCGGCCCCCCGCCCCCCCCCCCGCCCCCCCCCCCCCCCCCCCCCCACGGCGGTATCGCGACGGGACGAACGCCCGTCAGATGCAGTAGCCGGAACCCGGGGAGCAGTTCGCGCAGCGGTCGAAGGTCCAGGTACCGCCACCACACGGCTGCTTCCGGTACCACCGGTGCCCGGTTCCCGCGCAACCGGAGGTGCTGCCGCCTTGTACGCACTCATAACACGTGCAGGCGGCCGCGGCGGCGGACGCATCCACTCGCGGCACCACGCGGTCCAACATCCTGCCGCCCAGCCTTTCGAGCCTTGTGCGCATGTCGTACTCCTTGGTGATCGTCTGGATGATCGCTGGGATGGACCGTCCCCCCGGCGGCTGGACACGACCGCCCTGCACGCAAGGCGACGCGGCCACGACCGGAGGACGGCGGGGTTCGGGTTCCCGGTCGCTCACCGTGAACCGCCCCCGTACACGACAGTGCCGGCCGGCTAGGCGGCCGTCGTTGTCCCCACGTGCACATCGGTTGTCGATTCGTGCAGCGTCGCCCGTCGACGGAAGTCGTGGGGCGAGACCCCGCACGCGGACCGGAACTGCGCGGCATGGACGGCGACGTGAAGAAGGACGGCACCATACGCGCCGTCACCCTCACCGACTCCACCGACACCCCCATCGTCGACGCCAACGAACACGCCGGATTCGCCTACGAATCCCAGACGTTCACCGGCGACGGCGGCACCATCGCCACCACCACCCTCAACACCCCGTTCTCCTCGCCCGTCACCGCCACCCACACCCGCGCCCGCGGCCTGCCCCCACTCCAAGCCCGCCGCTCCGCCACCGAGAAGACCCGCACCCGCAGCCTCCTCGCCGACAACACCACCTGGCGCCAAACCTCCAAGACCACCACCTTCGAACCCAGTCACGGTCTCCCGGAGACCGTCTCGGACAGGGCCGACGGTCTGCCCGAGTACTGCGTCAAAACCACCTACGCCCACAACACCGCCGCCTGGATAATCGGCAAACCCGTCGAGGTCCAATCACTCGTCGGCGACTGCGACACCACCGCCACCAAGGACACCGTCTACGCCTGGGCCCGAACCCGGTACGACAACAAGCCCCAGGGCGAGATCGGCACGATCGGCGACGCCACCTCCACCGACGCCGTCATCGACTACAAGGCCGACGGCACCCCGAACCGGGTCACCACCGCCAAGTCGGAGTTCGACGCCTACGGCCGCGTCACCAAGGCCACCGACGCCGAGAACAAGGTCACCACGACCACCTACACCCCCGCCGCCGGAGCCCTGCCCACCACGGTGAACGTCACCGGCCCCACCGGCTGGAGCTCCTACGAGACCGCCACCACGTACGAACCGGTCCTGGGCCTGCCTCTCACCGGAGTACTGCCCGCCCACGGCGGCCTGCCCGCGGAACACTCACTCACGCCTACAACGTGGGTGGCCAGCCGACCGGGCTCGGTGGTGCGGCCGGTTACATGAACTGGGCGGACTACGACGCCTTCGGCCGCAACATCCGCGTCACGCTCGGCGACAGCCCGCGCCAAGCCGCGTTCACCAGCGTGTACGACCCCGCCACGGGCCGCCTGCTGTCCACGAACCGGGACAAGCAGACCGCGACCACCACCGGCGTCGACGCCACCACGTACACCTACAAACCGTCCGGCGACGTCACCTCGGTCAGCACCAGGCGCGACACCGACACCATCGACACCCAGTGCTTCCTCACCCGCGAGATGGATCAGGTCTGTGGGGGTGTTTGTGTGCTGGTCGGGACCTGAATGACCGTTGTCGTTTCGACTGTCACGGGGGTTGCCCGTTCCTGTGTCGGGCCCCAATGGTGCGGGTGTGCTTGTCGGTATGGCGAGGAATAGTTCTTCGGTTTCGGTACGTCCTGCTGCCGGTTCCTCGGATACGGCGGTGTTGCGGCCGCTGGTCGGGACACCGAGAACAACGCCGAGAACGACGATGTTCCGGTGGCCCCGGTGGTGTCGCGGGCGACGCTGTATCACGCGGTACGTCGTGACCTTCGCTCGCCACGTGTGCTTCGGATCGCGCGTCCGATCCACGGGTCGGCCGTGGACGGGGACGGTGGACGAACAGGGCCGGCCCACGCCGCCGGTTCCGGCCGCCGAAGCCGACCGGGGGACCGATCCGATCACGCGGTCGACACCTCCGGGTGATGGTGTGCGGCTGTACGCGCCCGGCGAGCACCTGGTGTCGACGCGCCGATTCGGCGCGGTGGTCGAAGCCCTCGCCCACACCGTTGTCGCCAGCGGGGTCGTGTGCGTGTGCGGTGACACCGGCGCGGCGAGTCGGTCGCCGTCGACCAGGCGTTGCGTCTGCTGCCCAGGCGTGTCCCGGTCCATCGAGCGCAGGTGGCGGTCGAACCCGCGCTGCCCCGACTGCGGGCTGTGCTGCTCACGGTTTTCGGCCTGTCCGCTCCGTCCCTGGTGAACCGGACGGACGCCGCCAACAGCGTGCTCCTCGACGCGCCCAAGGAGCTGGGCGTCGTTGATGTTCGGCGCATTGCCGTTCCCGAGCCGGACCACCTGCGCCTGCTGGTCGGCGCGCCCGCTGTTCGGTCGTCGGGGGTGTTGTGCGGCGCGGGCGCCGAGTGCACTCTCGTCCGACTCCTGCGCCGGTTTTATGGGTGTCGACCTGGCATCGGGTGCCCCGCCTGGATGCCTTCGCGGGTTCGGGTGTGCTTGTGTTCGAGGGCGCTCCACGTGTTGCCGCTCTTGGACCCGACCGTATCGCTGCTCTCGAACTCGGCTGTGTCGCAACCGATTTGGACTACCTGCGTCTCCTGGCGGACGCTCCACCGCGCACGTCGGTCTCGTGTGGGTGCGGGTGCCGGGTGTGTCTCGGCGACCCCGGCGTCGGCCTCGCGTGTCCTGATCCGGCGACGTGCCCGTTGTCTCGCCGTCGTCCGGGTCCCGCGTGTCCCGTGTCTGTTGTCTCCGCCCGGCCGGCGAGGACCGTTGCGCGCCGGCGAGGCGTCCGCCGAGGCCGTCCGCGTGGGGGATTGCCGTACCGGGGCCGTGGGTTGCCTCCCGGGGTTTCGCGACCCTCGTGTGTGCTCGGTGGTACCTGCGGGTGCGGGCCCGGTTCCGAGCCGGGAGAGCGTGCGGGGGATGTACGCCCGCCGCGGGCGTCGGTGGGGGTGCGTCGGCGTGTGTCGGGGTTGCGGGGCTCGATGCGGTGCGTGCCGCCGTCCGGCGGGCGTCTATCCGAATCCGACCATGCCGGGGGAGTCGATGTCGACGGTGACGATGACGGGTGGGTAGGCGTCCTTGCGGTGGTGAGGAGGATGGACATGCCGGTGAACTCGGTCCGGGGCAGGGCGCACAACGCGTGGCAGGTGTCGGGGCCGCCGAGGCCGTCGCGGATCATCGTGCCGACGGCCACCGACGCGACGGTCTCGAGGGGGCCGACGTTCACGCTCGACAGTGCCAGGACCCGGTGGGCGGCGCCTTGTGCGTTTGCCTCGGCCGACTCGATGCGACCGGGGCGCTGTTCGTCGTGCACGCCTGTGCGGTGAGGCCTGCCCGGGGCGGTTCGCGTTCGGTCGCGATCCGTATTCCGGGGCCTCGGTCGACCGCATCTGCGGCGTCGACGCCGGGTACCCACGATCATGCCCTCCCACCTGGGTTTCTTCCCTTTCCGGTACCTCGAACGTATGCTGGGGCCATGCCCGCATTGAACATCGATTTCAGCGACGAGGAACTCGCCGAACTCCGCGAGACGGCCAAGGCCCGCGGTGTCACCCTCAAAAGCCTGGTCCGCGAGGCCGTCACTGAGGACTTGGCGCAGCGCCGCGCCCTGGCCGCGATGACCGCGGTCCTGCGCGCTTTCACCGCCGAGCACACGGCTGCGTTCGACGACGCGTTCCCCGACGACGCCCCCACCGGGGCCCGTCGACGCGGGGCGGCCTGACCCGGTGATCCTCCACATCGACCTGCGCTGGCTCCTCGAGCGCCAGACCGACGTCCTGCCCGAGGGACCCGACGTCCACGACTACTCCGGTCTGGTGGCGGCCGTCGCTCGCCACCGCGTCAACACCCCCCGCCTGGGCGAGGACGCCGATCCCGCCTGGCGGGCCGCGTCCCTGCTGCACACCCTGATCCGGCTGCGGCCGCTGCCCGCGCGCAACGCCCTGTTCGCGTGTGGTGTCGCCGTCGCCTACATGGCCGCCTCCGATCAGGGCGTGGATCCGCCGTACGGCGCGCTCGTCGACCTCGCCCGCGCCGTCGACACAGGCAAGGCCGACGTGTACACCGTCGCCGAGCACCTGCGGTCCTGGCGCATCTGACCCACCCGGGACCGGAGCGGACGTCGACCTCGGGGCCGACCGGTCCCGGCTTGGGGAGGCCGCGCAGGCCCGGATCCCGGTCGGCCCTCCCGACGGCCCCGGCGTACCGGCTTGGGAGAACTCGGACCGGCTGACGGTCGCGAACTCGTACCGGTAGTAAGAGTGCCGGATGAGCTCGCGGGAGGTTTCCATCGCGCTCATGACGTACATCGACGCGTCGCCGGGCAGAACCAGCTCGGCAACCAGGGCGTGCATGTCCGCATAGTCGAGAACGAGGTCGCGGGCGCGCGGATCCCGTACCGGCAGGAGGAGCGGGTCGGACGGCGGCGACAGGGTATTCACCGGTGCAGTCTCGTCGCCGGAGGCTGTCGGTGCCACCAGATTTGTCCGTTTCGTGCATGACGTGTGCTCCCCAACGGTCCCCAGGACGCACTGCCTCGTGGGGGGCGGGCATGGAGGCTCAGGCGGGCCACCTTCCCCGGCGTGTGCTCGCCGAGCGGCCGGAGCGGATCCCGGCCGGGAGTCAAGGCGCGGACGTCGACGCGAAGGCGCGCAGACGTGTCGCGTCCCGACTGGGCGGTGCGCCGAACTGCCGCCGGTACTCCCGGCTGAACTGCGAGGCGCTGTCGTAGCCGACCCGGCGGCTGACTCCGGCGATGTCGTGCGCGTCGGAGACCAGGAGCAGCCGAGCCTGCTGGAGCCGGATCTGCTTCCGGAACTGGATGGGACTCATTGCCGTGGCTGTCTGAAAGCTGCGGTGGAACGCGGAAACGCTCATACCCGCCAGGTGCGCCACGTCCTCGACGCGGAAGGGCTCCGCGTAGTTGTCGCGAATCCACTGCACCGCCCGTGCGATGTGGTTGAGGCTACTGTCGGGCAGGCCGAACTGACGGACGATGGCTCCCTGTTCACCGGTGATGAGCCGCCACAGGATCTCCCGTTTGGTCATCGGTGCGAGTACGCCGATGTCCTGGGGCCGGTCGAGCAACCGCAACAACCGGACGACGGCGTCGAGGAGCAGCACCGGGGCGGTGCTGACGGCCAGTCCCGGCGGTGTGCCGTCGAGGATCTTCGGCAGATCGACGGGGCGGGCCTGGAACAGGACTTCGGCGACGTCGGCCGGATGCACGGCGATGCCTACGCCGAGCCCTGGCGTTCCGTCGTCGTCCTGGATGAACCGGCTGGTCACCGGCAGGTCGATCGAGGAGATCAGGTATTGGCCGGCCCGGTATTCGTACACCCGGTTCCCCAGGGCGAACTGTTTGGTGCCCCGAGCGACGAGCGCCATGACCTTGCCGTAGGTCGTGGAGAAGGCAGGCGTGAGCCGATCGGCCTTGAAGATCCGCACACCCTCGATCGGGGTGCTCAGATCGGCCCGGGCGTGGCGGGCGAGTAGGTCGGCCAACTCGTCGATGAGCAAGGCGCTTTCGTTGGTGGAGAAGGCCATCGGGGGATCCTCTCGGACAAGCAGCTTCGGGCAAGCCTTTGCGAGCTTCGCACAAGCGGCCCGGCCCCGTCGGGCCCGGTCGCGGGGAGCGGCAGGAATGGGCAAGAGTCCGCAAGCTCTGGTCAATCCGTTCGGTGGGCCGGGCTGTTTGCATGGTTGTCATCCGACGAGCCCCTGCGCACCCTCCGGGGAGGACTGCCGATGCCCGGCGAGACCCACAGCGAAATTCTTCTACGCGTCAACGAAGTGCCACGACGGCTGACCGTCGACAACCGCAGGACACTGCTCGACGCCCTGCGGGAGGACCTCGGCCATTCCGGGCCGAAGAAGGGATGCGACCACGGGCAGTGCGGCGCCTGCACCGTGCTGCTCGACGGCCGGCGCGTCCTCTCCTGCCTCACCCTGGCGGTGGCCGCCGACGGCGCCGCGGTCACGACCGTCGAAGGACTCGCCGGCGATGGTCGACTCACCGCACTCCAGGACGAGTTCATTCGACGCGACGGCTTCCAGTGCGGCTTCTGTACCCCCGGCCAGCTGTGCTCGGCGGTCGGGATGCTGGCCGAGCACGCGGCGGGCCGGCCCAGTGCGGTCACCCCCGCCGGGCCGGTGCCGCCCCTGGACGAGGTCGAGGTGCGTGAGCGCATGAGCGGCAACCTGTGCCGCTGCGGAGCACACCCGTCGATCGTGCGCGCGATCCTGGAATCCGGAGCGGCCCGATGAAGGAGTTCACCTACCACCGGCCGGCTCTGGTCCGGGAGGCGCTCACCCTGGCCGCCCGCGGCGGAACCCGATACCTGGGCGGAGGGACGAACCTCGTCGACCTGATGAAGGACGGCGTGGAGACACCGACACGCTTGGTCGACGTACGTCAGCTGTCCCTCGATGGGGTCCGGGAAACATCGGACGGCGGCCTGATACTCGGCGCGACGACCAGCAACAGCGACGCCGCGGCCGACATCCGGGTGCGGCGCCGCTTTCCGGCGCTCAGCCAAGCCTTGCTGGCCGGCGCGTCGGGCCAACTGCGCAACATGGCCACGCTCGGTGGCAACCTGCTTCAGCAGACCCGGTGCTCCTATTTCGGTGACGTCTCGGAGCCGTGCAACAAACGCGAACCCGGCAGCGGCTGCCCCGCGATCGCCGGGGAGCACCACAACCACGCGATCCTCGGAGCCTCCGAACACTGTGCGGCCACACATCCCTCCGACATGGCCGTTGCACTGACCGCGTTCGACGCGGTCGTCCACTACGAGACCCTCCAAGGACCCGGTGGGATTCCGCTGGCGGAGTTCTACCCACCGGTCGGTGACACGCCACAGCGGGTGTCCGCACTGCCGCCGGGGGCGTTGATCACGGCCATCGCTCTGCCCGGTGCCGCGACAGCTCCCGGGTCGCGCTATCGCAAGGTCCGCGAGCGGGCCTCCTACGCCTTCTCCACCGTATCCGTCGCCGCGGCCCTGAAGGTCGAGGAGGACACGGTCACCAGCGTACGTATCGCCCTCGGCGGAGTCGCATCCCGGCCGTGGCGTGCGAGAACAGCGGAGGTCGCTCTGTTGGGCGGAGCCGCCACTGCCGACGCCTTTCGGGCCGCCGCAGCGGCCGAACTGTCCGCCGCCCGCCCTCTGCGCGACAACGCCTACAAGGTGCCGCTGGCCCGCAACCTCATCGAGGCCGTGCTGACCGGACTGGCCCAGGGGAGGACCCGGTGAAACCCCCACCCGCGGTCGGAGTGCCGCAGACTCGGCTCGAAGGACCCGACAAAGTCACGGGCCGCGCCCGCTACGCCGCCGACGAACCCCTCGAAGACCTGGCCCACGGTTGCCTCGTCACGTCCACGGTGGCCCGGGGACACATCCGGGACATCTCCCGGGTCGACGACATGCCCGGAGTGCTGGGCGTCATCGACCACCGCAACGCGCCCCGGCTCAACCCGGCGGCCGGCGGATTCTTCGGTCCGGACGGCAGCCTGCTGCTCCTCCAGGACGCCGCCGTCCCGCACGCCGGCCGACCGGTCGCGCTGGTCGTGGCCGAAACGCCCGAGCAGGCCCGCGCGGCGGCGGCCGCGCTCACGGTGACCTACGACGAGCAAGCGCACGATTGCGTCTTCCGCGCCGGTCACCCGGCGGAACGCCCGGCGCTGACCATCTTCGGCGAGGACGTCGAAATCGGCGACGTCGACGCGGAACTGGCCGAGGCCGCCGTGGTCGTCGACGAGGTCTACCACACCGTCGAACAGCACTGCGCCGCCATGGAACCGCACACCGCGACCGCGTGGTGGGAGGACGGACGCCTCCAGGCTTTCGACTCCAACCAGGGGCCGTTCATCGTCGCGACCACCCTGGCCACGCTGTTCTCCCTGGACCCGAAGACGGTACGTATCCGTGCCGAGCACGTCGGCGGTGGCTTCGGATCCAAAGGACAGTGCGGACCACAGCTGATTCTCGCGGTGATGGCCACCACTGTTCTGGGACGTCCGGTACGCGTCACTCTGACCCGCCGTCAGGTGTTCCTGGCGACTCCGCCCAGGCCGCGAATCCGGCAGCGGGTCCGCCTCGGCGCCGACACGGACGGACGTCTCCGGGCGATCCACCACGAGGCGGTATTCGAGGAGTCACCGCTCGCCGACTACCTGGAGAACTGCGTCGAACCCACCAGGACGCTCTACGCGGCGCCCGCGATCCGCACCCGACTCACCACGGTCCCCCTCGACATCGCGCCGCCCTTCTCCGTACGCGGCCCCGGACTGACACCCGGCTCGTTCGCGCTCGAATCGGCCATGGACGAACTGGCTGAAGGACTGGGAATCGACCCGCTCGAACTCCGGCTGCGCAACGAACCCACCGTGGGCCCGGTGTCCGGGTTGACGTTCAGTCACCGAAATCTCGTCGGCTGCCTCCAGGAAGGGGCCCGCCGGTTCGGCTGGGCCGGTCGTGACCACCGGCCCCGGCAGCGGCAGGAAGGGCACCTGCTCGTGGGCACCGGACTGGCCGCGACCGCCTTCGGCACGGGAGCGCTGCCCTCCTCCGCGTCGATCACCGCCGAAACCGATGGCACCTTCACCGTGTCCATCGGCGCGAGTGACATCGGAACCGGCGCGCGCACCGCCCTGACGGCGATCGCCGCCGACGCCTTGGGGGTCGACACCGGCCGGATCAGGCTGGAGTTCGCCGACAGCGACCTCGGCCCGGCCTGGAGTGCGGGCGGATCCCGGGGCACGACATCCTGGTCCTGGGCGATCACCACGGCCGCCGCCAAGCTCACCGGGTCGGTGCCGCCGGTGACCGTCACCGCCGACACCACCGAGGAACTCGGTGCCCTGCCCCACCGCGAACGCCACGCCCACAGCGCGGTGTTCGCCGAGGTCTCCGTCGACCCGGCGACCGGCGAGGTCCGCATCCGGCGACTCCTGGGCATGTTCGCCGTGGGCCGAGTGGTCAACCCGCTGTTGGCCCGCAGTCAGGTCGTCGGCGGCATGATCACCGGACTGTCCATGGCCCTGTACGAGGAAGGCATCCGCGACCGGGTCACCGGCCGCAACGTCAACCCGGACCTTGCCGGATACCACATCGCCGCGCACGCCGACATCCCCGACGTCGAAGCCGACTTCGTCCCCGACCACGAACCCGACGACCCTTCCGGCATCAAGGGCGTGGGGGAGATCGGTACCGTCGGCACCGCGGCGGCCATCGCAAACGCGGTCTGGCACGCCACCGGGACCAGACAGCGGAGCCTGCCCCTCCGGCTGGACCGCGTCCTGGAAGACCGACCACCGACAGGGGAGTGAACCGGACGTGCTTCGCGAGGTCTGGCCGTTCGTCGACGACTGCCGGCGTACGGGTCTTCCCGTCGCACTGGCCCGGCTCATCGGCCGCGACGGCCCCGGAGCCCGGCCGCTCGGCGCGACGATGGCCGTGGCGGGGGACGGGACCTGGCGCGGCTCGCTCTCCGGTGGCTGCGTCGAGGGCATCGTCCTCGACGCAGCTCGGGACGTGCTCGCCGGAGCGCCATCCGCCGTGATCCCGGTGTCACCCGGTGGGCACCTGCTGCCCTGGGAGGAAACACCCTCCTGTGCCGGGGAGTTGCGAGTCCTCATCGCCGCCGCCCCGGCCGACCCGGTCCATTCCCGGATCACCACGGCGCTCGCCGAGGACCGGCGGCTGTTCGTCCGGGTCGCCCTGAGACCGCCGTATCCCTGGTCGGTGTCTGCGGAACTACATCAACTCCCGCAGTCCGGCCCGGCGTTCACGGAGATTCTGGCCGGCCGTTCGAAGCTGCTCCTGATCGGTGCCACGGACCTCGCCGCGATCATCGCCACCCTGGCCGGATCGCTGGGCCGTGACGTCGTCGTCCTGGACCCCCGGCCGGGCCACGTGGCTTCGGGGGATCCCTTCGGCGGCGCCACGGTCGTCCGCACCTGGGCGGACGAATGGATCACCCGTCATCCCCTCGGCCCCCGAGACGCCGTCGTTGCCCTCAGCCACGATCCGCGAATCGACGACCGGGCCCTGCGGGCAGCCCTGTCCGGCCCCGCCGGATATGTCGCGGCCCTCGGCAGCCGGGCCACCCATACGCAACGCCTGCGACGACTGGCCGAAGTCCCCGGAGTGCATCGGATATCCGGCCCGGCGGGCCTCGATCTGGGCGGGGGCAACCTGGCCGACACCGCGTTGGCCATCCTCGCCGAGCTTGTGGCGGTGGAGAACGGCCGCGGCGGGCAGCGGCTGCGGGAGGGGGAACTGCCGATCCGCGTGGTCGGCCCGGTGGCAGGAGTTCACGGGTGACCGGGCCCGGAACGCGGCGCAGACGGGGGCGAGTTTCCAGACCGGCCATCCTTCGACGGTGTCGAAGCAGGCCGGAGGTGAGGTGACGGGGTCTGCGCCACGCTCCGAGCCCTGCCTCACAGCACCCACCAAGCCGCCTCCTCCGGCGTCTTGCCCACGTCCACGCGGTCTCCCGGCCGCGGCAGGGTCAGGCGAACGCCGGTCGCCTTCGCCTCGAGGCGCAGGCGCTCCACCGGCTCGGTCCACGGGTGCGGTGCCAGGCTGAACGTCGCCCAGTGCACCGGCAGCAGTAGGCCGCCACCCAGGTCGAGATGGGCGGCGACGGCCTCTTCCGGGGTCATGTGGATGTCGGGCCAGTTCCGGTTGTACGCGCCGATCGGCATCAGTGTCAGGTCGAACGGACCGTGTTCGCCGCCGATTCGGGCGTAGCCGTCGAAGTAGCCCGAATCGCCGGCGTAGAAGACCTTGCGCTCCGCGCCCGCGACGACCCAGGAGCCCCACAGGGTGTCGTTGCGCCTGAACGTGCGGCCGGAGAAGTGCCGGGCGGCGGTCGCGGTGAATCGCAGACCGGCGACCTCGGCCTCTTCCTCCCAGTCGAGTTCGATGATGCGTTCGGCCGGGACCTTCCAGCGCTCCAGGTGTGCGCCGATGCCAAGCGGCACGAGGAAGGGCGCGGTCTGCGCGGCGGTCAGTTCGAGTATGGTCGCCCGATCCAGGTGGTCGTAGTGGTCATGGGAGACGACCACCGCGTCGAGCGCCGGGAGGGCGGTGAGCGGCACGGGATTGGGATGCAGCCGCTTCGGGCCGACCAGTTGCGACGGCGACACCCGCTTGCTCCACACCGGGTCGAACAGGACCCGCCGTCCCTCGATCTCCACGAGTGTGCTGGCATGGCCGTACCAGACAGCGCTCACGCCGTCGGCGGACTCCGGGGTCGCCGGGTGCGCGACCAGCGGAACCGGCCCCGCCGGGTGCCGCCGGTCGCGGTTGCCGATCATCTCCCGAACGACCTGTGGCGGCGGCCCACTTGGTACGGCGACACTCGAGGGCACCGAGTTGTGGAACATCCCGTCGTGGAACCGCGGCGAACGCAGCATCCGTGCCAGGCGTTCGCCGGATGCCTTGCCGCCGAACTCGGCGGGTACGTCCCGCAGCGTCCATCCGGCGATGGCGAGCGCCGCCGCGCCCGCGGTCAGCCGCCGCTTCGACCCTGCTTCCATGTGGGCTCTCCTTGTTTGTGTGTCATCCGTCATGCGTTTGTCCGGGCTGTGGATGCCCGATGTGTGGCAACCGACCGGGAGTCGCCTGCCGTTCCGTAGGTGAGGGGCGGGTGGCGATCACCCGGCGGTCGCCGGCCGTATCAGGTGGGGCGGCTCGGGAGCAGCAGGCATGCCAACCAGTCCGTGCGGACTCGACGGGCTGTCGTGGAGATCCGCGCCTGTGGGTACAGGGCGTCGAATCCGTGGAATCCGCCCGATCGGACGTGGAGTTCGGCGTACGGTGGAATCTCGTCGGGAGTGAAATCGCCGAGGACGGCGCGCCGACGGTCGAGGGCCTTCGCGAAGTGGTGCCGGGGGCAGAGGCGGCAGGAGGCGGGAGCCGCTCCGGGGTTCAGAAGACGGCGTTGCCGCGGACTGGGACGTAGTCGGTGTACTCGGAATCCGTGACCGGCAGCCCTTCGACTTGGGCCATGACGGCCTGCGCGGTATTGCCGGCGAAGACCCGGTGGCGGTCCTCCTCGCTGGTTCACCCTTCGGTGACGTGGACGATGTCGGGGTCGGACGCGGAGCGGGAGACGAGGCGGACGACGCAGGGTCCGTCCGCGCCGGGGCTGTCCGCGTTCGGGTCGCTCAACAGCAAGTGGACCAGCCGCTCGCCCATTGCGGTCCGGGCCGTCGGGACGGCATTGAAACCATAGGCGGGCGATCACGGAATCCCTCTTCCTCACGGTGGAGTTCGATGAATTCATTGAACCGCTCCGACCTGCGGAAACGTTAGAACAATGCTCGCTCGTGCATGCATAATCCTCCCGGATTCGGGAGCCCTACGACGGAGAGACGCTCTGCCTGCGGTCAGCGCCGGCGGGTGGTGATCGCCGCCGCCCAGGTGTGGAGCATGGCGCCGTCGTCGCCTCGTGCGAGGCGTCGGTGGAGCCGGTGCGCGAGTCGATCTCGGGGAGCACCCCCGTGTCGAGGGGCCCGGTAACCGGACCTCGCGCTCCCAATACCGGTGCCGGGGGCACCACACGCGGTCCGCGGGCGGGCCCGGAAGCCTTGCTCGTCGGTGCCCAGGACGCGTACCCGCGCTCCGGTCGTCCGCCTCGGCGTCGTGTCTTCCTCGTCGATGCCGGTCGGCACCACCGCGTCGTCGGTCGGGCGGACCGGTCGGTGCCGGGACGACGCACTCGCCGAGTCGTTCTTCGCCACCCCCAAAAACGACCTCGCCACCGACCGGCCCCGGTCCACTCGGGTCGCGGCACGGGCAGCGGTCTTCGAGTGGATCGAGTCCTGGTGCAACCTACGCAGGTTGCACAGCAGCCTCGGCTACCGCAGTCCCATCGAATACGAAGCCGCCTTGGCGGCCTGACCACACCACAACGACGATGTCCGTCAAAGCGGAGCAAGCTCAGGCCAGGGAGAGGAACAGCTTTTCGAGTTCGGCTTCGCTCAGCGGCGCGGTGTCGCCGTTGGCGGCGGCGCTCATGCACTGGCGCATGTTGCTTGCCACGATCTTGAAGCCGGCGCGGTCCAGGGCCCGGGAGACGGCGGCGAGCTGGGTGACGACGTCCTTGCAGTCGCGGCCGGCCTCGATCATGGAGATCACGGCGGTCAGCTGCCCTTGGGCGCGGCGGAGCCGGTTGAGCACCTCGCGGGGGGCCTCCTCGTCCACGGTCATGCGATTGCCTTCCTTTCCTTGTCACCCATGGTACCCCTGGGGGTATGTGGCCGGGGTGGTGGTGTGTCCGGGTGTCGGCGGGGGGGGGGCGGCCCCCCCCCGGGGGCGGGCCCCCCCCGGGTCTCGCGTCGTTCGCTAGGCGATCGTCCAGGTGTCGTTGCCGCGGATCA
>NZ_JBSHGZ010000027.1:0-81401 GCF_053618075.1 Embleya sp. NPDC055664 | reverse complement strand
CCCGGGGGGGTTTGGGGGGGGGGGGGGTGGGGGGGGGGGGGGGGGGGGGGGCCCCCCCCCCCCCCCCCCCGAAGCCCCGCCGACGGGCGGGTCAGTCGTGGGAGAAGCGGACGTCGGGGAGGACCCGGCGCAGCCACCTCGGGCTCCACCAGGCCGCGTGGCCGGTCAGGCGCAGGAGGACGGGCAGCAGGACGAGGCGTACCAGGGCGGCGTCGAGCAGCACGGCCAGGCCCAGGACGATGCCCATCTCCTTGGGGGGCAGTGGTCCGGAGAGGGCGAAGGTGAAGAAGACCGCGACCATGACCGCGGCGGCGGCGAAGATGACGCGTCCGGAGTGGCCGAGCGCGCCGACGACCGCTTGGCGGGGGTCGCGGGTCTTCTCGTAGTGCTCCTTGGCGGAGGCGAGCAGGAAGACGGTGTAGTCCATGGCGATGGCGAAGATCATCGCGAAGAAGAACACCGGGGCCCAACCGTCGAGGAAGCCCTGGGGGGTGAAGCCGAGGAAGCCGGAACCGTGGCCGTCCTGGAAGATCAGGCGCGCGGCGCCGAACGCGGCGGCGGTGGCCAGCAGGCTGGTGGCGGTGCCCAGCAGCGCGGCGAGCGGGGCCTGGAGGGCGAGGACCAGCAGGAGGAAGCCGAGTCCGAGGACGACGCCCAGGACGAGCGGGGTCTTGGCGTCGAGGGTGGCCTGGAGGTCGAGGTTCTCCACGGCCGCGCCCCCGACCTTCGCGTCGTCGGGGAGGGTGCCGCGCAGGCGGTCGACGGTGTCGGCCAGGTGCGGGTCGGACGGGTCGACGGCCGGCATGGCCTGGAGCAGGGTCAGGGCGGAGCCGTCGTCAGCGTGCCGGGCGGGCATGACCGCGGCGACCCCTGGGTCGCCGGCGAGCGCGGCGGCGGTGGCGTCGGCCGCGGCCGTGGGCGTGACGATCTGGAGCATGCCGGGGGCGCCGCGGCCGAACGCCTGCTGGACGGCGGTGTATCCGGTGCGGGCCGAGGAGTCCTCGGGGACCACCGTGATGGACGGCATGGCGGTGCGCAGCCCGATGATCGGGGCTGCGAGGGCGATCAGGACCAGCAGGGCGGGGAGGCCGTAGCGCAGCGGGTGGCGCCACAGCCGCTCGCCCCAAGAGGTGAACGCGACGGAGGCGCCGGCCCGGTCGGCGTTGCGGCGGGTCCAGGGCGGGGCGGCGGCGTTGACCTTGTGGCCGAGGCGGCCCAGCACGGCGGGGAGCAGTGTGAGGGTGGCGGCGAGGACGAAGGCGACGGCCAGCATGATGCCCAGCGCCATGGAGCGGAACGCGGGGGCCGGGACGAGCATCACCGCGGACAGGCTCACCAGCACGGTCGCGCCGGACAGCAGGACGGCCTTGCCGGCGGTGTCCATGGTTTCGCCGACCGCGCGTCGCCCGTCGCCGTGCCGGGCCAGGGCCGCGCGGAACCGGACCACGAGGAACAGCGCGTAGTCGATGCCGAGTGCCAGGGCGAACATCATCGCGAAGTTCATCGCCCACACCGACGTGGGCGTGACGTGGTTGAGCAGTACCAGCGCTCCGGCGGACGCGGCGAGTCCCGCGAGGGTGAGCAGCAACGGCAGTCCGGCCGCCACCAGCGACCCGAACGCGAGGACCAGGATCGCGAGGGTGACGGGCCAGGACAGCATCTCGGACTTGATCATCGCGTCGTGGTTGGCCTTGTTGAAGTCGCTCCACAGGACCGAGGCCCCGGTCGCGGAGACCTCGACGCCGCCGCCGGACAGGGCGGCGAGCGGCCCCTTGAGGTCGTCGGCGGCCCGGACCATGTCGTTGGTGTCGGCCCGGGCGCCGGCGAGCAGGATCGCGGTGCGCCCGTCGGGGCTTATGGTGACGCCGCTCTGTGGCGGGATGACCTCCGCGATGCGGGAGTCCGCGCGCAGCAGGACGGTGGCGCGGTCGACGACGGCGCGTACGGACGGGTCGTCGACCGGACGGTCGGCCGCGACGACCACCTGGAGCGCCGACGAGGCGTTCCCGCCGAAGTGCGCCCGGGCCAGGTCGCGCACCTGGACGGACTCCGAGCCGTTCGCCTGCCAGCCCGCGCCGGCGAGGGCGGAGGTGACCTGCGGGGCGAACGCGCCCAGTCCGGCGACCAGCGCCAGCCACAGCACCGCGACCAGGCGCAGACGCCCGGCGGCGAGAATGCCGAGGCGCCCGAGGAGCCCGAGACGCGTCGACGGGTCGGCTGCGGCGCCGGGCTGCGGCGCGGTCGCGTTCCGCGCCGTGGCGCGGGTGGGGTCGGTGGTCGTCACAAAGCCTCCTGGTGGATACCCCCGGGGGTACGTTCAAGACCACGGTAGTCGATACCCCCACCGGTATACAAAAATACGGGTGGGGGTATATTGGGGACTGCTCGGGATTCACCGAAGGAGGCCTGACATGGGCTACGACCGCACCGTGCGCGTCGACACCGACTTCACCACCACCGTCGCCGCGGTACGCGACGCGCTCGCCGCCCACGGGTTCGGCGTGCTCACCGAGATCGACGTCACCGCGACGCTCCGGGCCAAGCTCGGCGCCGAGATGGAGGACTACCTGATCCTCGGTGCCTGCAACCCGGCGCTCGCCCACCGCGCTCTGGAAGCCGATCGCGCCATCGGGCTGCTGCTGCCGTGCAACGTGGTCGTGCGCCGCGACGGCGAGCGCACCCTCGTCCAGGCACTGGACCCCATGACCATGGTCGCGCTCAGCGGCGACGCGGCCCTGGAGCCGGTCGCCCTCGACGCGGCCGGCCGCCTCGACGCGGCCCTCGCCGCCCTCGTCGCGTGACCAGCCGTACCCGACGCCGGGACCAAGAGCAGCAGATGACCTTCCTCACCTTCATGAGCGGCCCGACCGGACGGGCCCTGCGCATCGCCGCCGGCACCGCCCGCGCCCGCGGTCCTCGGAGATCTCGACCAGAGCCGCCAGGTGGTACCAGTCGCTCAGGCGCGGGCGCAGCGCCTCGATCGCCTCGTCGATGCGGTCGTTGTCGGCCAGGAGTCGGGCCAGGGAGTTCCAAGCGTCGCGTTCGCCGCCCTCGGCGTGCGCGCGCACCATCGCGATCGCCTCCTCACCGCGCCCGAGGGCGTGCAGGACCGGGGCGGCCTCCTCGACGGCCGACCACCGACCGTGCCCCCCCGCGTCCGACTTCGGGCTCACCGGCCGCAGCGCGGCACGTGTCGCGGTGGTCGGCGCGGGTGTGGCGGGTCTGACCGCCGCGTACGAACCGGGCAAGGCCGGGTGCGACGTCACGGTCCTGGACGCCCGCCCCAGGATCGGCGGTCGCAGCCTGACCCTCCGGCGCGGCGACACCATCACCGACACCAAGGGCGTGACCCAGCAGGCCCGGTTCGCCCCCGGCCAGTACTTCAACGCTGGACCCGCGATGTTGCCGCAGTGGTCGGTCAGCACCGACTACTGCCGCGAACTGCGCGTACCCCTGGAGGTGTTCTCGATCTCCAACACCAACACCTTCGTCTTCGACCCGGACGGCCCACCTGGCCCGCCGATGCGCCTGCAGACCGCGCGAGCGGACGCCTACGGCGTGGTCGCCGAACTGCTGGCCAAGGCCACCGACCAGGGCGCCTTGGACCGGCAGCTGACGGCGGCCGACAAGGAGCGACTGCTCGGGTTCCTGGAAGCGATGGGCTCGCTCGGCGACCGTGCCCACGGCCACGCCTACTCGGCCGACCCGCGTCGGCGCGGCTTCGCGGTGCCACCGGGCGCCGCCGGATCGCCCGGCGAAGAGCTGCCGCCGCCGGGCTCGCTGGACCGGGTGTTCGCCGATCAGCTCACCCGACACTGGTACCTGGACGTCGAGTTCGACATGGCGTCGACCCTGCTCCAGCCGGTCGGCGGCATGGACCGGATCGCCCTGGCGCCGGCCGACGCGATCGGCCGGCAGCGAATCCGCTGCGGTGTCGAGGTGACCGCGATCACCGACGGCCCGCACGGGACCCGGCTCACCCATCGTGGCGCGGCAAGCGGCGTACTCGACGTCGACTACTGCATCGTGACCACGCCCCCGCTGGTCGCCGCGCGCATCGCCGGACTGCCCGCCGAGGCGAGTGTGCTGCTGCGCGGATTCCTGGCGGAATACCCCGGCAAGATCGGCCTCGAGTATCGCAGTCGGTGGTGGGAGGACGACTTCGCCGTCTACGGTGGCCTGACCTCCTACGGCAAGGACGGATCGTTGTGGTATCCGTCCGGCGACCTGCACGCCGACCGCGGCGTGATGGTCGCCTACTTCGAAGGCGCGGACGGCACGATCCAGGCGCTTCCCCCGGACCGTCGCGCGGCCGAGGCGGTGGCCCGCAACGTCCGGGTGCACGGCTCGAAGGCCCGTACGGAGCCGGCTAGTTCGCTGTCGGTGATGTGGGGCCTGGAGCCGTTCATCGAGGGTGGTTGGCAGCCGGCCGACCCGCAGCACAACGCCGTCGTCAACTCCGCGCGCTTTCGCCCGCTGACCGATCCGCGCGGCCGCGTGTTCTTCGCGGGGGACTGGCTCAGCAACATGCTGGGCTGGCAACACGGTTCGATGGTGTCGGCGCGCCAGGCGGTGGAGAAGGTACACGCCCGGGCGCTGGCCGGCTGAGATTCGGCCGACGTCGGCGGCGAATCCCGACGCAAAATTGGACCGATCAGTCGGTCCAATATTCACTCCGCCCTCCGGCGGCCGACCGTACCCCGGACACCGCGTGACCCCGATCGCACCGTGCATGCGATCGGGGCTCACGTTCGACCATGGTTGTCCGGTGGTGCCTTGGCCGCCTGCACCCGCCGGCTCCGGCAAGGCCAACGGCAACCGGCCCAACTGCGGTGGCTGCGACCGCCGTGCCCGCAGGACGACAGCCGGACATGATCGGCTTGACGTACAGGAGTGTCGCCAAAGGCGCCACGGTCATCGCCGACCAGGTCCGGATGGGCCACGACCCGACCGTCCTGCAGCCGGAAGACGAACACGCCATCGCACCGCGGGTCCTCACCGACCGCCGGGCACACCGTCGGCCCCGGGGCGAGGATCACCGCTCGGGTGATCCTCGCCCCGGCGAAGGAGGTGATGGGTCTCAATGAGCGGATCGCCGAGATCGACAAGCCCATTGCGCCCGGTTTCGCGAGCACGAACTCGTCGAAGTGATCTCGGACATGCCCGGAATGGGCCTGCTTCCGGGCGCCGAGTTCCCGGCCGCCACCGCCGGTGACACGAGCCGCAAGCTCGCCCCAAGGTCCCCGACCGTCCGACGAGTCGACGTTCCCCTCGCGCTCTCGACTTCGTGGCTTTGGCGGTGGCTCGACAACCTCACTGGGAGGTGGCGGCGGACGCGGGTTCGATGTTGCGGAGGAAGTTTCGTTGGTCGGCGAGATAGCCGTCGGCGAACAGTGAGCGGGGGGCGAAGAGGGCCACGAGGGTGATCTTGATTTCGGAGTCCTCCAGGTTCTTCTTGACCAGGTCGTGGGTGGCGTTCTCGTAGTGCTTGACCGTCAGGGCTCCGGAGGCGTCGAGTTCGCGGCGGTATCCGGCCTCCGTGTCGGCGACGTCCACGTTGACGTCGTGGTCGGGGAGGATTAGGAGCACGGGTATGCCGCGCAGCGCGGGCAGGTCGGCCGTGACATCCGAGGTGTTGTTGCGGGAGACGAAGCCCCAGCGGGCCTCGCTCATGGCGCCTTCGGTGCCGACGGTCGCGATGTAGCGCCGATGGTCGGCATGTTCGGCGAGCAGTCGGCGAATCGTGTCGCTCTTGGCCACCTCCCGGTCGACCTCGGCGGGCGAGGCCCCCTTCTCGCGCAGTTCGGACAGCAGGTTGTAGCGGCCCTGGCGGAGCCAGTTGATCGCGGGTGAGACGCCGATGACGAAGCTGATCCGGGTTCGGGCGGCGACCTTCGGCATCACCCAGCCGCCCTGGCTGGCGCCCCACAGGCCGACCCGGCGGCCGTCGATGTCGGTACGCGCGCGGGCCCAGGCGATGGCGGCGGCGGTCTCGTCGGCTCGGTCGTCCATGGACTGCGCCAACCAGTCGCCGGGCGCTCCGGCGACGCCGGGCTTGTGCCAGGACAGCGACGCGTAGCCGGCCTTGGCGAAGGACTCCCAGATCGGCCGGTAGCCGTCGTCGTGGGTCGCGTTGGTCGGGCCGTCGCCGTGGACGAACACGACGAGGCCGTGCGGTCCTTTGCCCTTGGGCTTGGCCAATACGCCTTCGAGGGTGTGGCCGCCCTGGCTGATGGTGACATTTTCCTCGTCGAGGTCGAACGTGTTCTGCCACACCACGACGCCGCCGAGGGCCACGGCGACGAACACCACGCCGGCCACCGACCAGGCTACGGCGCGAAACCAACGGCGGCTGCGGAGGCGGGGCCTGGGCGTTGGTGTCCCGGTGGGCTCGACGGCGGATCGGGCTCCGGGCGGGCACTCGGGGTCGGGATGGGTCATTGGTCACTCTCCCTTGGGCGATCGATACAAAAACTATCGTATGCGATACGATCGTTTCATAAATGAGAGCTCAGTGCGCAGAGGGCAGAAGAGGGACAAGAGACGATGCCGTCGCCGGAACTGTCGCCGCAGCCGCAGCCGCAGCCGCAGCCGCAGCCGCAGCCACAGCCACAGCCCGGCGCCCGGACCCGCGAACTCGCGGCCCGTTGTCGGGCGTTGCTGCCGCGCGGCTCGGGCGAGGCGGAGCCGAGGATCTACCAGCGCTATGACGGGGCCGGGTCGGATGGTCATTGGTTCAGTGGAAATCGAGGTGGTTGGGATGGATTGGGAAGTGCTGGCGGACTTCGCGTTCGACCAGATGGGCGGCGCGCAGAACACCGTGATGCAGCCGATGGACAACACCGCGGTCCCCGGCGAGGCGCCCGTCGTGGTGACCTCCGCGCGCGGGCGTGACGAGTGGACCAACGGCACGCTCGTGCTCACCACGCATCGTCTGATGTACGTGAAGGAGGGCAAGCCCGGCGTGGCGGTGCCGCTGTCCGGCGTCACCGACGTCGCCCTCGGCACGTCCCGACTCTCGGGCAACGTGGTCAAGGTGACCGCCATCAGCGGTGCACACAGTTGGGAAAACGTCGCCGACGGCCCGGCGTTCGTGGCGAGACTGCGCGAGGCGGTGGTCGACGCCGCGCTCCGGGAGCAGCAGGCGTCGCCGACCGCGGCGCCGCCGACCGAGCCTGCGCGCGGGGCCGGCGGTGGTTCCGCGATACTGGACGGCCTCGAACGCCTCGCCACCCTGCATCGCGCCGGGGCGCTGACCGACGAGGAGTTCGCCGCGGCGAAGCGGCGGCTCATCGAGAGTTGAGGGTGCGGGGTGACCGGTCGACCGCGTGCCGGGCCGGTGGCGCTCTCGCTCCCTGACGCGGCGAACCCCGGCCCACGGCCCCGGGCGGTCCACGCCCATGCTCCGGTGGGCGGCGACCGCCGTTCGCGGATCCCCCGACCTCGCCGCCCCTGACCGAATCCGGGATCCAGGATGGGTGCGCCCGGCCGAACGTGGCATACCTGACGGTGACCGCCTCGTCGAGGAAGTAGAACGCCTCCAGGGTGGGGGCGACACACCGAAGGGAGCCGGGGTCGCCGTCGCTGGGGCGCCGTACACCATCGACGGAGCGCCGCGGCCGGGCACTGGACTACGGCCGCCCGCCCCGACACGAACTGCACGAGATCTTGAACGCGTCCTGTACGTGGACCGCGCAGGGGTCCAGTGGCGTCACCTGCCGCACGACTTCCCACCCCGGGTCATGGTCTACGGCTACTTCGCCAAATGGGAGAAGGACGGTGTCCTCGCCCGACTCAACGGCCTGCTGCGGGAGTTGGTGCGGGAACGAGAGGGACGCGATGCGGAGCCGTCGGCCTGTGCGATCGACGCGCAGAGCGTCGAGACCTCCACCAACGTCCCTGCCGCCGGGAAGGGCGTCGACGCCGCGAAGAGGATCGTGGGCGGGAAGTGCAGCATCGTCACCGACACACTCGGCCTCCTGCTCACGGTATTGGTCACCGAGGCCGGCGTGCAGGACTCGATCGCCGGCGCCCGACTGCTCGACCGGGTCGCCGCATCCCATGCCACGATCCGCAAGACCCGAGTCGACGGCGGCCATCGCCGACACCTCGTCGAGCACGCGGCCACCCTCGGCATCGACATGGAAATCTCCGCACGCGCCCCCGGGACCAGGGGATTCACCCCGATCCCGAAACGCTGGGCGGTGGAGGGCATCTACGGATGGCTCATGTCCACCGTCGACCGGCCCGCGACTACGAGGAGCCGCGCCGGTCGGTTCACCGTCCATGCCCCGATCCACCGGAAGCGAGGGCTGAGCGATGGCACGGAACACGCGCCCCCCATGCCCCGGGGTGCTTCGCACCCGACGCATGAACGGCAGGGCCCTCACCCGTCGACCGGGCAGGGGCGGGAGCCGGGGCGACTCGACGACGGCAAGGCGGACTTCGCCCGGGTGCTGCTGTCCGAGTGGACCAAGATCCGCACGGTGCGCTCCACGGTGTGGACGTTGCTGGTGATGGTCGTGCTGATTCTGGGCCTGGGAGTGCTGCTCGGCGGCGTCGCGGACCCGAAGGTCAAGGACGACTACGTCTCGATCTCGCTGATCGGCGTGATGATCGCGCAGATCGCGGCGGCCACGTTGGGCGTGCTGACCATCGCCGCCGAGTACACCACCGGCATGATCCGCACCACGCTGACCGCCCATCCACGCAGGATCCGGGTCCTGCTCGCCAAGGCCCTGGTATTCGCCGGCCTGATCCTCGTGGTCTCCCTGGTCGCCACCACCCTCGCGGCGGTGATCGGCGACACGATGCTGACCTCACGGATCGGCGACTCCGCCGCGGAGGACTCCGACTTCTTCCGCAGCGTCGTGGGCAGTTCGCTCTACCTCGCGGTGATCGGCCTGTTCGGGCTCGGGCTCGGCACGTTGCTGCGCCACTCGGCGGGCGCGATCACCGCACTGCTGGGCATCATCCTGCTGCCGATGATCATCGGTCCGATGCTGCCGTCCGGCGGCGACAAGGTGATGCAGTACTCGCCGATGTTTGCGCTGATCAAACTGATCGACGGCGGCGGCGACACCGGTGGCCCTGGCCCGTGGGCATCGCTGTCCCTGATCGCGGTCTACGCGGGCATCGCGTTGATCGCCGGCGGCGTGCGGTTGAAGACCCGCGACGTGTGACCGGATCCGCCCGACGCGGCTGACGACCGCCGAACGCCGGCCGGTCGGGCCGTGACAACGCGAAGGGTCGCACCCGACGAACGTCGGGTGCGACCTCTCAGCCGTCCGCGCCGATCCGCACCGGCGACGGTCGGAGGTTCCCGGAGACCCGACGACGGGCGGACCCGGCGGCGATGCACGTTCCCCCCGGTTCACGGACACGACAGGGCACACGCGTTTCCACGAACGCGCTCCGTCTGTCGTTGTCGTACCGGGCGGAGCTTCTCGGCCTCGGCGATGTCCGCGTCGGGAAGCGGATGCCTCTGTGGTCGGCCACTGTGTCGGCGCCGCCGATGCGGCCGAGCGTCGGCGGCGCCCGGCCTCGGGTGGGTCAGGCGGTCAAGCCGCCGTCGACGGTCCAGTCGCTGCCGGTGACGTAGCGGACGGCCGGCGAGGAACGAGACGGCCGCGGCGATTGACCGGTGGATCGGCCGGTGCTTCGACGACTGCCGAACTCTCCAGGGCCTCGACCTCGACATCGCGCACCCACGACACCTGTGGCAGAGCGCGCTCGCCTTGCCCGAGTCATCCGGTGGCCACGTGTGGCTCCATGGAGACCTCAAGCCAACCAACCTTCTGGTCAGACGGGGAGGGATGCACGCCGTCATCGACTTCGGAAGCCTCTCGGTCGGCTTCCCCGACGCCGAGCACGCGCCTGTATGGGATCTTCCGGCCGAGGCCGGACAGGCGTACTTGCCCTCACGTCCCGCCGGCCGTCTGGATCGAGCCGACGACCTTGCGCGGGGTGATCCGGACGACAACGCGTGAGGTGTCGTCGGCGGAGGCGGGGTTGAAGTGCGCGTAGTCCTTGCCCGTGTACTTGCGCGATAGTTCGTCGATCAGCTCCGCGCCGCCTTCCGTACCGAGGGTGGCGGTGCCACGCACCTCGGCGTAGGTGTACGGCGCGTCGGGCGGGTTGATCATCACGGCGACGCGCGGGTCCCTGCGCAGGTTTCGTTCCTTCCTGCGGCCCACGGTCGTGGAGATCAGCAGGTCGTCGCCGTCGCGCGTGAGCCAGGTCTCCGACAGCTGCGGGCTGCCGTCGGGCTGGATCGTGGCCACCGTCGCGAAGACGGGGTTGTCGTCGACGAGCCCCTTGAGATCGTCGGAGAGTGCGGCCGGCATGGAAAGGGCCCCTTTCGGGTGGGCGTCTCGCACCCCACGGCACGGGATGCGACAACGGATGGCGCCGCGGGGTACAACGACCGTTTCCGATACCGGTGCCGGGCCGCAACGACCGACAACCCCCCTACGCGCACCCGTGACGTGACGTGACGTGACGCGGCTGCGCGTAGGGGGGGACACGGAGCCGAGCACGACCGCAGTCGCTGCCACCGGCCACCGATCGACCGGATCACCTCGGCTGCGTCGCGGTCGCTCCGCATGGACGGCTCGGTCGCGGCGATCGCGAGCCTGCCGGTCCTCGTCTATCTTCGCGTTTTCGCCATGGCGCCTGATGCTGCGTTTCGGCCGTCGCTCGGAGATGATCGGGCAGGGCATATTCCGGACGTAGTCGATATTGCGACGTCCGAATTTCCGCGTACGGCAGGACGGCCGAACCGGCGCCGGCCGATGACGGTACGACGGTCCGCGGCAGCAGGCGGGCCCGTCAGAGCCTGCGCGGGATTCGAATTCCGCAGGTGTCAGGGCACCGAGGCAAGCAGCGCCCGGAGCCGTTCGAGTCGCAGGAGCGGATCACCGGCCGGTGCTGCGGACCCGTTCGCAGGGGCCCGGTGAAGCGAGAGGCGGCGGATCATGCATGCGGCCTGCTCAGTCGATGCGGCGTACGGGCGGGCGCGGGGGGGGCGGCGAGATTGGGGCGGTATGTCACGGGCTCGTGTTCGGTGAGGTCGCGGCGGAGGGCGACGGCCTCGGCCAACGCGCCCTCCGCGTCCCGATGCCGGCCCGCGTCGTTCAGGGCGACGCCCAGGTTGTGCAGCAGCTCGGCGAGACCGGGCCGGGCCGGGGCGTCGCGGAGTTCGGCGATTCGGGCGTGGGCGTCGGCGAGTTCGCCGCGCAGGCTTTGCCATGCGTCGCGCAGGGTCTGCCATTGGGTGCCGAGGGCGGTCAGGATCGTGAGGATCTCTGGACGGCGGACGGTTCGGTGTCGGGGTCCAGGCCCGTCTCGCGCAGGACCGTCTCGGTGTCGTCTGGGTCGGGTAGGCAGGCCCCGAGCAGTGCCCCAACGGTCAGTCGGTCCGTCGCCGGGGGCGGCGTGTCGCGTTCGGCGCGCCACAGGTCGTGGAACCGCAGCACGGTCTCGTCCGGGTCGGGGCGGCGCACCGAGACGCCGGCGAGGTGGTGGACGACGGACGCTCCGGGCCCTGGCCGCGCGGTCGTGCCGCCGGCCGCGTCCGACTCGGTGAAGGTATGCAAGCCGTGCCGACATCGGACCGGGTGGATGCACTCGGTGCTCAAGGTTTTACTCTCCGTATTCCCGGGGAGGTGCGGTGTACCGAGTCGGCTTGTTGTCCAGGAGGAAAAGATGGCTTCCACGCCGCATCAGCCGTACGGCACCGTGGTCAGCGAGAGCGGGGTGAACGTGCGCGAGTTTCCGAGTACCGACTCCTCTGTCGTCGACCGGTTGCCCCATGGCTCCACGGTGGGTCTGCGGTGCAAGGTACGAGCCCGGAACATCGACGGCAACGACATCTGGTACCTGCTCCGAGACCGGCCCGGATGGGTCACAGCCCGCTTCGTCGACAACACCGGCAACGTCCCGCTCTGCGGGGACGTGACCAACGGGGATACCGGCTGAACAGCAAAGACTCCGGCCGTCCCGGATGCGTCCGTTCGACCACGCCGGAGCCGGCGCGTTCGGCGTCTGCCCCGCAATCCAGGACTCCCGAACCCTCGTCCGCGCCACGACGGAGGTCAAAGACAGGCTGTCAGCGGTTCGGGTCGTCCCCGCGCGCCGCCCGCACCAACTCGTCCCGCGCGGCCCGACGGGGCAACACCTCGTCGTCCGGCCGGGGGCCACGATCCACCGCCCCGTCGGCGACCTCGGCCACGATCCGCTCGGCCGCCGACGCCACGGTCGCGGTGTCGTAGGGGGAGCCGTGTGACGAGATGCCGTGCCATTCCCCGGGGTCCCACACCACCAGCAGCTCCCCGAGGTGCACCGCGCATCCGAGCGCGGAGTCCTCGGCGCCGCCGCACGCGGCCACCCACCCCAGCAACGGTTCGCCGGCGTCGTCGGTCGGTCCGTCGCAGGCGTGCACCGATCGTGCACTCAACGGACACCGACCCTCAGCGCCGCCGCGCGTTGCAGGCGATGGTCCATCCGTCGGGCTTCCACCATGGGTCCAACTTCCTCAGCGAAGCTTCGCGTTCGGGGTGGTTGTCCATCACCCCGTGTCGGCGTTGGGTTGGCGAGCCATTGTCCGATCCTGACGCCGTCCTGGATGGCGTTTTGTGGTGCTGCGAGGTGTCCGACGCGTTGGAGGTAGCGTCTGGCGGTGGCGAGTCCGTCGTCAAAGGCGGCGTCGGGGTGTGACCGGACCATTCCGAGCATGACGAGCTTGCGCACCCGGTCCTTGTGCAGGCGTCCCGCGGCGTACTCGCGTCGTTGCACGGCGGCCCATCACCCGACGGGATAGCCGTGGTCGTGCCCGTCGCCTGCGTCGACCGGAATCCTCGGATGGCCCTGCGAGTGGAGGAAGCGCCGCGCGGCGAGGTCGGCGCGGATCCAGTCGCGTTCGTCCTCGTTGATCACGTCGAAAGACTGCTCCGGCGCTGCGACTACCGACGCTTCGACCGCGCCGGCGTGTCGGAGTCCGGCGGATTCATCCGACACGCCCACGCCGGCACGGCCGGCCCCCGAAGCGTCGTATTTTTGCCACTTCGGAGACCAACCCCTCTGCAAGTTCTGGGAGTTCGGCGAACGGGCGCCCTGTGTGCCCCGTGCGGCGGCGGAGGCTCGTGCCCGGCGCGTCACGGCCCCGGGTCCCACCGCCGAGATCACCGCTGTGACCGCATCATCGCCGTGGAGGTCGCCCGGGTCGCCGCCGGCCAGGCGGGCGGGAGCGTCCTGGACAACGGCAGCCGCGGCTTTCCCAATCCCGGTCGCTCCCGGTGTCCGGCGTACCGGTACGGCGGTTCCGTCTACGGGAGGCTCGTCCCCACCACATACAGGGACATCGTCCCGAGCAGCCGACCGCACCGCCGATGATCCGTCCTGGCGCCGCCGCCGATCGACGCCACCGCGACTTCGAATCGATCACCCGGCGATCCCGCATACGGCGGGGTTCGGTCGTGGTCCGAACACCCTGACGACCGGCCGGAGCCCGCAGGATTCCGCTGCCGCGCAGGGGCTTGACGTCTGCACACAGCTTGCATACATTCGGTCTATGAGTGGAGCGCGAACGACGACGCGGGCGGCATCCGCGCAGATGGTGGCCTATGAATGGCTTAAGCAACACATTTCCAGCATTCCCCGCACCGACAGTGTGTTCCTGTCGGAATCGGAGATCGCCGCGGCGACGCAGACGTCCCGCACACCCGTGCGCGAAGCCCTGTTGCGGCTGGACACCGAGGGGTTCGTACAGATCATTCCCAAGCGGGGAATCCTGGTGCCGGCGATCTCCGACCCCGAGGTCAACGCCGCCATGGAGGCCCGTCAACTGCTGGAGGACTGGTGCGTCCGCCGCTCCGCCGCGGTCGCCGAACTGCTCGTGCCCGAGCTCGAGAAGCTGCTGACCGAACAGGCCGGGCTCATCGACGATCCCCGGCGGTTCATCGAGGCCGACCGCGCGTTCCACCGGGTGATCGTGGCCCAGGCGGGCAATCCGATCGTCACCGGTTTCTACGAATCGTTGCGCGAGCGCCAGGTAAGGATGGGTCTGTCGGCGCTCGCCGGCACCGAGGGCAGGCCCGCCGTCGTCCTGGATGAGCACCGCACGATCGTCGAGGCGCTGCGTGGCGGCGACCCCGAGGCCGCGGCGACCGCGCTGCGGACACACCTGGCGAGCACGCTTCGCACGCTGAACCTGCTGCCCTCCCCAGGGAGGCGTTGATGCGTGTCGCCCTGCTTCAGGTGGCCAGTCCCGACGACGAGTCGCCGGCGGATCGCCTCGCCCGCGTCGGGCGCACCGTACTGGCCGAACGGGCCCTGCGCGGAACCGATCTGCTGATCCTTCCGGAGATGTGGACGGTCGGCTATTTCGCCTTCGAGCACTACGCGTCCCGCGCCGAACCCTTCGAGGGCCCCATCCTGGCCGCCGCGCGGCGGTGGGCGGGCGAGATCGGCGTCGGGATCCATCTGGGCAGCTTCGTCGAGGTCGACGAACACGGCCGGCTGTACAACACCTCGGCCGTCGTCGGCCCCGACGGAACGGTCGAGAACACCTACCGCAAGGTCCACCTGTTCGGCTACGGGTCCCGCGAGTCCACACTGCTCACACCCGGGACCACCATCGGCACCAGCGACGTGGCCGGGCTCGCCACGGGCATCACCACCTGCTACGACCTGCGGTTCCCCGAGCTCTACCGCAGCCTCGTCGACGCGGGCGCGCGGCAGGTGGCGGTCTGCGCCGCATGGCCGAAGGCCCGGCTGGAGCACTGGCGGCTGTTCACGACCGTGCGCGCCGTGGAGGAGCAGATGTACGTCGTCGCCTGCAACGCGGTGGGCGAGCAGTCCGGTGTCGCGCTCGGCGGACACAGCCGGGTGGTGGATCCCACCGGCCGGGTCGTGGTCGAGGCGGGCGAGAACGAGGGCTTCACCTTCGCCGACCTCGACCCCGAGCTCCCCGAGCGTGTGCGCGCCGATTTCCCCGCTCTGGCGGACCGTCGTTGGACGGGTTCCGCCGACGGGCCCGATTCCGCCGCCCCGAGCGCGGCGAAGGAGCACACATGACCCGCACCGCCCCGCGGCTGCGACTACACACCACCGACGGCGCGCCCGTCGAGGTCGCCCCGACCCGGCTGGTGGTGGCCGGCTACGCCGGTCGCGACACCGCCGCGGTCCGGCACCACATAGCGGAACTCGCCGCGATCGGCGTACCCGAACCCGAATCGATCCCCGCCTTCTACGACATCGACCCCGACCGACTGAGCACGAACGCGGACGTCGTGGTGGACGGCGCCCGCACCTCCGGCGAGATCGAGCCCGTGCTGATCCGCGCCGACGGCCGCCACTACCTGACCGTGGGATCCGACCACACCGACCGCGAACTCGAGATCCTCGACATCCGCGCGTCCAAGGCCGCCTGCCCCAAACCGCTCGCGACCACCGTCGTCGACCTCGGCACCGACCCCGGCGCCGTCGACTGGGACGCTGTCGTCGCCCGCAGTTGGGTGGACGGCGATCTCTACCAGGAAGGCACGCTGGCGCAACTCCTGCCGATCACCGAGGTGCTGGCGGCATGGGAGCACGATGCCCCCGCCGACGACACCCTCGTCCTGTTCGGCGGCACCATGCCGCTGCGTGACGGAACGTTTCGCTACGGCCGCACGTGGCGCATGCGCCTGGAGATCCCCGGTCATGCCCCGATCGAATTCAGCTACGACACCCGTGTGAGGAGTTCCCGCATGCGCTCCGGAACCGACTATCTGACCTCTCTCGACGACGGACGTCGGGTGATCGTCGACGGAACCCCCGTCGCGCACGTGGCCGACCATCCGGCCTTCGCCTCCATCGCCCGCACCGTGGGCGAACTCCTCGACCTGGCCGCCGACCCGGCCAACGGCATCCAAACCCGCGACCCCGAGACCGGCCGACCGGTGAACCGGCTGTTCCTGCCGCCGCGCAGCGCCGAGGAACTGCGCGCGTGGCGCGACGCCGCCCAGGTGTGGGCCGACCACACGAGCGGCTGGGTGGGCCGCTCGCCCGACCACGTCGGGGCGTTCGTCGCGGCGTTCGCCGCCCACCCCGAGGCGTTCGCCGACGAACGCGGCCTGGCGGCGAACGTGACCGCGTTCCACCGACGGATCGTCGAGAACGATCTGTACGTTTCCTACGCGATCATCCCGCCTCAAGTCTCCCGCGCCGCCGCCACGCAGGCGTGGGAGGGGGACTTCGTCCAGGTGGGAGTGAAGGAGGAACGCGAGGACGGAATCGTCGTACGCGGCGCGCAGATGCTGGCCACCGGTGGCGCGGTGGCCGACGAGATCCTGGTGTCCTGCATCAAGCCGCTGCGCCCCGACGACACCGACTTCGCCGTCTCGTTCACCGTGCCGGTCGGCGCCGCCGGGCTCACCCTGTACTGCCGCCGGCCCTACGCCCCGGGCGCCACCGACGAGTTCGACTACCCGCTGAGCACCCGATACGACGAGACGGACGCCCTGCTCGTGTTCGACGACGTGTTCATCCCGTGGGAGAACGTGTTCGTCTACAAGGATGTCCCCGGCCTGCACAGGCAGTTCTTCGACACCGCGGCGCACGTGCTGGGCAACTGGCAGGCGCAGATCCGCTTCGCCACCAAGCTCCGCTTCCTCGCCGGTTTGGCTCGTAAGGTGGCCGCGGTCAACGGCGTGGACACCTTCCCCGGTGTCGTGGAGAAGCTGGGCGAACTCGCGGGTTTGGTCTCCGTGGTCGAGTCCGGTGTACTCGCCGCCGAACACACCGCCGCGGCCGACGCGCAGGGCCTGTTCCGCCCGGGCGCGCAGGCGCTGTACGGCGCCATGGGCCTACAGGCCGAGATCCACCCGCGTGTGATCAACATCCTGCGCGACCTCGTCGGCGGCGGCGTGCTGCAAGTCCCTTCCAGTGTCGCCGAGTTGGTCAACGCGGACACCGCCGGGGACATGGAGCGCTACGTGAGTGGCCCCGACATCTCCTCGATCGAGCGGGTCAAGCTGTTCAAGCTGGTCTGGGACGCGATCGGCAGCGAGTTCGCCGGGCGGCACCAGCAGTACGAACTCTTCTACGCCGGCGCGCCCTTCGTGGTGAAGGGCTACGCGTTCCGCAACTTCGACTACGCCGGCCCGGTACGCGCCGTCGAGAAGTTCCTGGCGTCCTACGGCGTGCCGGCCCCGTCCGCCGCCGGCACCAGTGCCGGCGAGGCGGTCGCGTGAACAAGCCCGAACTGGAGTTCTTCCGCGTGCAGGACGTGGAGTTCACGGTCTGCCCCGGGGGCGACCCGCTCATCACCGAGCGAATCCTCGCGCGCGATCCGGAAACCGGTGTCGCCACCCGGATCCTGCGCTACGCGCCCGGCGCCGACTCCACCCCGATGGGGGTCCAGCGGCACGACTTCTGGGAGGAGGTCTACATCCTCGAGGGCTCCTTCGTGGACCTGACGCTGGGCGAGACGTTCACCGCCGGCCGATACGCGTGCCGGCCACCGGGCATGCCACACGGCCCTTGGCGCTCCGACGAGGGGGTGCTCACCTTCGAGGTCCGCTACCCGGCCTCGCGGGAGCCGAACCCGAGACCGGAGGAGAGAAGATGACGATGACACCCTCGCTCGTCGACCCGACGACCATGCGCCGGGCCATGGGTACCTTTGCCACCGGCGTCGCGGTGATCTCCACCGAGGAGAACGGGCGGCCGCACGGCATGACGGTCAACTCGCTGACCTCGGTCTCACTGGAACCCCCGCTGCTGCTGGTCTGCTTCAACCACGGTGCGCGCAGCGCCGACGCGGTGGCGGTCTCAGGCAGGTTCGTGGTCAACATCCTCTCCGACCGGCAACAGGACATCGCCCTGCGCTTCGCCCGCCGCGGGGAGGACCACTTCGCCGGGCTCGCCCCGGAATACGGCACCCACCGAGTGCCTGTCGTCCCGAACGCGCTGGCGCACCTCGAGTGCGACGTGGAACGGATCATCGATGCCGGGGATCACATGATCGTGCTCGGCGCGGTCCTCGACACGTGCGTCCGCTCGGGCGACGCGCTCGGCTTCCACGGCGGCAGGTTCGCCGACGTCGTTCCGCACGACCGCGAGCCCGAGCACTGGTTCTTCTGAGAGCCGTCCGAGGCACGAATCCCATCTCGGCATCACCTCCGGTCGCCGACGACGCAGACGCGATCTGCCGCACATCACCCCGGGCCGCACCGTTCGTGCCGCCCACCCCCGGAAGGGAGTACCCGATGCCCCTGTCCGTCGAGGACAAGCTCGCCATTCAGGAACTGTCACACGCGCAGATGCGCTGCCTCGATGCGCACGACGTGGACGGCTGGGTCGGATGTTGGGTGCCCGATGGGCGGTTCACCGCCACATACGGCACGTTCACCGGCCACGACGCCATCAGGGAGTTCATCGTCGGCCACATCGCGGCCGGCAAGGAGGACGGCGCCCGGCACGTGATGACCAATCACGTCGTCGAGGGCGACGGCGATCGTGCCGCCTCGTACAGCCTGGTCGTGAAGGTCCAGGTCGAGAAGGCCCCGCACATCATCGCCACGGGCGTCTACAACGACGTCGCCGTGCGCACCCCGGAGGGCTGGAGGTACGAGTCCCGCCGACTCGACATCGACAACGGCGTCTTCGCGGCCGCCGCTGCCGCCGCCGAGCAGGATTGAGGGCCGACCCATGAGCGTCCTCGCAGTCGAACGATGGGGGGACGCCGGGCCGCCGGTCGTCCTCGTCCACGGCAGCCTGAACTCCGCCGCGGCCGCCTTCGCCGAACAAAGGGCCCTCGGCGACCGGTACCGGCTCATCGCCCCCTACCGGCGCGGCTATCGGCCGAGTCCGCCGACCGACCGGGTCGACCCCGACCGCGACGCGGCCGACATCGTCGACCTCCTCGGATCCGGCGCACATCTGGTCGGCACGTCCATGGGCGGGGTGGTCGCCATGCGCGCGGCGGCGCTGGCCCCCGACCGGGTGTGGTCGCTCACCGTGGTCGAACCACCGGCCCTGCCCAACGGCGCGGGTCGGCCTGCGGCCGACGAACTCGCCACGGCGATGCGGGAATACTGGGACCGGGCCGATCCCGACGACCTCCAGTCCTTCGCGGAGGGGTTCCTCCGGGTGCTGAACGTGTCCATGACGTTGTCCTCACCGCTGCCGGAGCCCTTCGCCGAGGCGATCCACAACCTCACGACGGAACGCCCCTGGCTCACGGGGGTCCCGGCCGCCGAACTGGCCGCCACCACCTTCCCCAAGCTGGTGGTCACCGGGGGCGGCACACCGGGATTCGAGGACGTCGCCGACGCTCTGGCCGAGCAACTCTCGGCCAAGCGTGTCCTGTTCGACGGCAGCCCGCACGCGGTACAGCGCATTGGGGAGCCGTTCAACACTGAACTCCTGGCTCACCTGACCGCGGCCGGCGAGCCGAGCCCCTGATCGGGAGCGACACGCCGAACGCACGGCCCCGACGCACGATGGCGTCGGGGCCGCAGGCGTACCCCGTGGCCGAACGCGGCCCTGTGGCCAGTGCGCCGCGGTGCCACCGCGGTCAGCACCACCACGCAAGGGCCGATGCACCGATGCGAGGAGTGGTTCCATGATCACCCTGCTCGAGAGCACCACCAAGCCGCGAGGGTCAGGTGGTGGTTGCGGCCGGTGCCTTGCCCGTCACGGCGTCCTCGTGGGCGCCCGCGGGTGGTCCTGCCTTGCGGAGGGGTGTTTCGACGACGTACAGCGCCGCGATGAACGCGGCCGCGCACAGGATCGCCCCGGCGAGGAAGATCTGGTGGGTGGCGCCGGTGACCCCGTGCAGGTAGGCGTCCTCGGCCCCGGCGGGCAGGTGAGCCGGTGCGTGCGCGTCGCTCTCGGTGCCGGGCACGTGGGATTGCACGGCGCGGGTGAACAGGGAACCGAAGACCGCGACGCCGAGGGATCCGCCCAGGGTGCGGAAGAGGGTGACCGCACTCATGGCCGCGCCCATGTCGCGCAGGGCGACGCTGTTCTGGGCGATGGTGCCGGCCACCTGCTGGGTGAGGCCGAGCCCGAGACCGACGAGAACCATGTAGGTGCAGGTCAGGAATCGGGACGTGCCGGTGCCCATGGTCGCCAGCAGCCCCAGGCCGACGGTGAGGAAGGCGGCGCCCAGGACCGGGAAGACCTTGTACCTGCCGGTGGCGGACATGACCTTGCCCGCGATGGTGGAGACGATCACGACGGGGATCATCAGGGGCAGCATCAACAGCCCGGAGTTGGTGGCCGAGGCGCCCTGGACGGTCTGCTGGAACAGCGGCAGGTAGAGGCCCGCACCGAACATGACCACGCCGGCGGCCAGGAGCAGGATGATGGCCAGCGGGAAATTGCGGTGGTCCGTGAAGATGGCCGGAGGCAGCACGGGTTCCGCGGCCCGGCGTTCCGCGCGGATGAACAGGGTGAGCCCGAGCAGGGCGACTGCCCCGAGAGCGAGGATCTGCCAGGAGGCCCACGCGTAGGTGGTGCCCGCCCAGGTCGCGGCCGGCACGGTCGCGCTCATCGTGACGGTCAGCAGGGCGATGCCCGACCAGTCGATCCTCGCCTCGATGCGCTTGGCGGGCACGTGCAGCATCCGCCACAGCCACACCAGCGCGAGCAGGCCGAGCGGCAGGTTGACGTAGAAGGCCCAGCGCCAGCCCCAGTGCCCGGTGATGAAGCCGCCGAGCAGAGGGCCGCCGACGACGCCGATCGCCATCACCGAAGCCGTCATGCCCTGGTATCGGCCGCGTTCGCGCGGCGGTACGAGTGCGGCGATGAGGGCGAAGGCGCCCGCGCCGATACCGCCCGCGCCGATGCCCTGCAGCGCGCGGAAGGCGATCAGTTCGGGCATGGACCGGGCGGCCCCGCAGAGTGCGGAGCCGGCGAGGAACACGGCGATCGAGGCCAGGTACATGGGCTTGCGGCCGAACAGGTCGCCGAACTTGCCCCAGATCGGGGTGGTGACGGCGGTGACCAACGTGTAGGCGGTCACCACCCAGGACAGGTGTTCCAGGCCGCCGAGGTCGTCGACGATCGAAGGCATCGCGGTGCTCACGACCATGTTGTCGAGCATCGAGAGCAGCATCGCGAGCATGACGCCGAGCAGCACCCACCGGACGTGCCCGGGCGTGCCGGCAGGGGCCGTCGAGCGGGCGTCGGGAGATGCGGGGGATGCGGGAGGCGCGGGAGATGCGGACATGACGGATCACTCCCTCAGGGATGCGTAGTGATCGAAGAGCGGGAAGGCCACCGGCCGACGACAGCGGGGCGGCGACCGCTCCACAAAACCACAGCAACTCTATAAGTGCAACAGCTCTACCTTTCGATATGTCTCGCATTCAGAGGTAGCATGCGGGCATGGGAACGACACAGATTCGCGAACCGCAGCCGCAGGGACGCCGTGAGCGCAAGAAGGCGGCAACCCGCCAGGCCATCGCCGACGCGGCACTTCGCCTGTTCCTGGAGCGCGGCTACGACCACGTGGGAATCCGCGAGATCGCCGACGCCGCCGACGTCTCGACCGCCACGCTCTTCAAGCACTTCCCCAGCAAGGAAGCGCTCGTCTTCGACATGGACACCGATCGGGAAACCAGCCTGCTCGACGCCGTCCACAAGCGCCCCGAGGAACAACCACTCCTTGCCGCCCTCCGCGACTACGTGCTGGCCAGGGCGAACATCTCCCAGGACGCGGAAATGGCGCGGTTCCTCGAACTCATCCGCTCAACCCCGGCATTGAGCGAGTACGCCCACCGCATGTGGATGCGACACGAGAGTGCGCTCACCCAGGCCATCGCCGAGGAAAGCGGCGCCCCACCGGAAGATCCCACCTGTCGCGCACTGGCCCACTTCGTCCTCCAGACCACCGCCCTCGCCCGCGTGAGCGACGATCCCCGAACGGCCGTCGAGAGCGCCTTCGAACTCCTGGAACACGGCTGGGACACCACCAGGCCGAACGCCTGAGACCGGCAGCACACCCGCATCCGTCGTTCTCCAAGGACGGACGCATGTCGGTCGGGGGCGCCCGCCAGTGGCCCGGGATGCTCGGGAAGCAGCCGAACCACGGGGCCGCGGTGAGCCTGCACGCCGCCTCCGTCCCGATCTCCCGGCAACTGCCCGTACCCACCGAGTGGGACGACGACGCCGGTCGGAGGAGGAGGACCCGGCTCTCGGACGAGGACCCGGTACAGGACGCGCGTGCTCCCCACCGGAAGCGCTCGGGGCACGTCGTCCCGCCGGCCGTTGGCAACCCCGGCGAGTCGTAGGGCCCTCGGTCCACGTCGGAGCCCGAAGCCCGAAGCGGAAACCGAGAGGTGCTCCGACAACCGGCTCGGACTACGGACAGCGCGGGGCGCGTTGACACTCGGACACCTGCGGCTCGCGGCGGCCGCCGCCGAGGATCACCGCGGACCGTGCAACGCCGGCCGCAAACGGCCCGGGCGGAGCCGCCGTACCACCCCTCGTCCGTTACGGCGGTTCACGATCACCGCCGACCCGCACGCCCGGCCGGCCCTCTGGGGCGGGAACGCGGCAGCCGTGTACCGCGAGTCGATCGCCGAGGCCCACGCGGCCACCACACACCGCGCGACGGGAACAGGTGACGCGACGACCCCACCCTCGCCGCCGGCCGTGCCGTCGCGGCCGTATTCGCGACGGATGACGCCCGCCACAGGGGGGTGGGAGCCCCCGGTTGGACGACGACGCGTACGAGGCGATGGCGTACGCGATCGAGTGCCACGAGCACGAACACCTCGAGGAGGTCCTCGCCGACCGGCCCCGGCACCCGCCGATCCCGGGCGCTCGCGCGGGTGCGGTCGAGTCGGACGAGCCGCCGACCCCGGTGCCGGACGATGCTTCGCTCGCGAGGCGGCACCGGGCCTCGGGCGGCGTGTGGTCGGGACGCGATCCTTTTCTTGAGCAATCGATCCAGATAGGTTACGGTGAGGCCATGGCAAGGACCCGGGAGTTCGACACCGAGGCGGCGGTGAGTCGCGCCATGGAACTGTTCTGGAGGCGTGGCTTCGAGGCGACTTCGGTACGCGACCTGACCCAACAGTTGGGCATCGGGCAGGGGTCCCTGTATGCCGCGTTCGGCGACAAGGAGGGCCTGTACCGGGCGGCGCTGGAGCACTACCGCACCACCCTGGCGGCGGCCGCCCTGCGCAGCCTGGAGGAGGGGGCGGACGCCCGGTCGGCGATCCGCACGATGTTGGTCGAGCGGGTCCGGATCGCCGTGGAAGACAACGGCCGGGGCTGCCTGGTGGTCAACGCCGCCTGCGAGCGCCTGCCGGAGGATGCGGCGATCCGGCGCACCGTGCGGGACATGCAGGAGGCCAGTCGGGACGCGCTCGCCGAGGTGCTGCGGGTCGCGGCGGAGCGGGGCGAGATCGCGACGCGACACGACCCGCACGCCCTCGCCGCTTTCCTCGTCACCTTCCTCAACGGACTGCTGGTCTCCGCGAAGATCACCCCGGACGTCCACGTTCTCGAACCCCTCGTGGAGGTCGCGCTGGCCGCCCTCGACTGATTCCTTCGGTCTCTGTCTCCGGAAGCGTGAACTCCCGGGCCGCCGCGGCTGCTTGGCAACGGCGGCGCGGAATCGGCGCTGTTCCGCGCCTGGTTCACCCCACCCGATCCCGCGACTCGAAGGTCATTCACGCTGTCCGGAGACAGGACTCTTTTCATGGCCGCAATCTGTATCAGACGATCCAGAAAATTGCCTACGCCCGCCCGGACACGGGATCCGGCGACATCCATCGCGACATCCGTCCCTCCGGGCCACCCAACAACTTACGGAGAACCCATGCCCCCCGTGCCCACCCCAAGTACGCCCGCTCTGGGCGGTAGCCGCTGGAACACCTTTCCCGCGGCCGGTACCACCATGACCGCCCGCGACTTCTTCGCCGCCACCGAGCCACTGTTGCAGGGCATCATCGATGACAACGCCCTCACCAGCGCCGACGGCAAGGTGCTGGAGGATCAGGTCCGCGCGACACTTGCACTCGGCACCCGGGAGACCTCCCTGCCGCTGGGCATCGGCCCGGACAGCGCCTCGGCGGCGCGCGAACTGGGCGGGCAGGCCGAGACGATCGGCCGGGAACTCGCCTCCTGGGCCACCTCGGCCCTGGAGAGGCTGCTCGTCAGCCGGATCCCGCTGCCCGCCGGACCGCTGGTCGTGCGCAGCCACTGCTACGGCCACCTGCTCACCCCTCCCGCGGTCGATCTGCTCCGCGGCCGGCGCGGCGGGTCCGTCACGATGCAGCTCTACAACGAGTGGCTGCACCAGATGGTCCTGCTGCGCGATGCCCTGCTGCCCTTCACCAACTGGCAGGACGTTCCGCTCCTGATCACCCCGACCGGTCTGCGGCACACCGAACCGGCCCGCGACGCCTTCCTCACCGAACTGCTGGTCCGCCAGATCCGACACGCCGGCATCGTGGACTTCGCCCGCCGCGTCGTCACCGGCGCCTCCGGCCCGGCCGGCTACGGCTTCGAGGCGGGCGGCGGCACCGCCCTGCCCGCCGTCCTCGACCAGCCACCCCTCACCGCACCCCGGTACCTGCTGACCTGGCGCACCGACCCGGCCGCCGAAGACACCGCCACGTACGTCGCCGAGGTGCAGGACTACTACGCCGCCCCTCGCACCCTCGTCGAGGACCTGCCGCCCGCCATCACCGCGTCGGGGCCCCTCACCGCCCGCATCGGCACCGGGCCGGTCGGCGAAGGGACCCGCACCGCCCGTATCGAGGTCACCCACGACGGCACCACCGCCCACGTCGACCTCGGCCAGGCCCTGCGCGGCCACCGCTTCGCCCACCGGCCGCACCCCGCCGCAGGCGACGCACCCTCCGATGCCGCGCCTCGCATCGCGACCGTGTGGTCCGCACTGCGTGCACCGGGACTGGTGTGGACGCAGGCAGGCGACGTCATCGTGGACGCGACCGGCCGGGACGACCTCGTCGTACTGGCCCTGCTCGGTCGGCTCTACCCGGAGAACGTCACTTTGCGCACCGCCGGCCCGTTCGCCGCCCGGACAACCACGGACGGCACCGGACCGAGCCGCCTGGTGACTGTCGTCGATCCTCCCCGAGCCCACTGACACCCGTATCACGAAGTGCAACGGAAAGGTTGGAGACCATGATGTTCGACCACGACGAAATGCCCGTCCGCACGGGCCGAGCCGCCGTCAACGGAACGAGCCTGCACTACCGCACGGCCGGGTCCGGTCCCGCGGTGGTACTCCTGCACGGCGTGCCCAAAACCGGCTACCACTGGCGCAGGCTGGTCCCGAAGCTGACGCCCCACTTCACCGTCGTCGTACCGGACCTGCGCGGCCTCGGCGACTCCGCCCGCCCCGCGGACGGCTACGACTCCGCGACGATGAGCGACGACATCGCCGAGTTGATGAACCGCCTCGGACACGAGACATACGCCGTGGCGGGCGAGGACTGGGGAGCGGTGATCGGCTACCAACTCGCCGCGCGCCACCGCGACCACGTCACGGCCCTCGTGTTCGCCGAGGCGCTGTTCCCCGGATTCGGCTTCGAGGACCACACGGCCCTCACCCCCGAGAATGTCGCCGGCGGCATGCACCTGTGGCATCTGGGCTTCTACTTCCAGCCGGACGTACCCGAGATGCTGATCGCCGGACACGAGCGGGAGTTGATCACGTACATGATCAAGTTCGAGCGCAGCCACCCGGACAGCGCCGACTCCGACGCGGTCGAGGAATACGTGCGCTGCTACTCGATGCCCGGCGGGATCCGCGCGATGCTCTCGATCTACCGGGCGATGCTCGTCGACGCCGAACAGAACCGGCGGGCCGCGCAGAAGAAGCTGGACATCCCGGTCCTGGCGCTCGGCGGATCCGCGTTCATCGGCGACCGGAACGAGTCCCAGATGCGGCTCATGGCCCACGACGTCACCGGACACCTATTCGACGCCGGCCACGACCTCGCGGAGGAAGTGCCCGACGAGATGGCCGAGGTCGTCCTGCCGTTCCTGGCCGCGCACCTGTAACCGCAGCACCCGGCCGCCGAACTCGGCGAGCCGAAGCGGCCCGCAGGCCGTGCGTTCGACGGACCGCTCCCGCCTGCGGGTACCGTGCCGGCGCGGATCCGAGCGAGTACGACGGATACCTCCCGGCCCGCGCGATCGAGGCCGATATCGCAGGCCCACCTCACAGGCCTCCGAGCCGGTCTGCTTCTCGATCAGGTGTCACCACTGCTGGACGATCATGTGCTCTCGGCCTCGGGTTCGTCACGGCGCCGTGGCGCGACGACAAGCCCGATCGCGAGCAGGACGGCGGCGACGGCCAGGATCGCGACGGTGGCATGCGATGAGCCGGACATCATGATGAGCAGCCGGCCGAACGCGGCGGCGCCTATCGAGCCACCGAGTTGTCGGGCGAGGGTGAGTGTGGCCATCGCGGAGCCGAAATGCTCGGGCGGGGCGGTGGTGATGCCGAGCAGCGTGTACGCCTGCATCAGCAGACCCAGGGCGGCACCGGACAGCGCCAGGCCCACAAGCGCGATTCCCAGCACGAGAGGACTCGGCCAGGTGCTCCCCAGAGGGAGGATCGAGAGCAGGGCCAGGCCCACCACACCCAGCATCAGACCGAGCCGTCCCCAGGGCACGATGCGAGGGAACCTCCGCGCGACGACCGAGAAGGTCGCGGTGATGACGAGTTGGCCGGCGGTGAGGGCGACCAGCAGGGTCGAGACGGTCGACACGTCGTACCCGGTGCCGGCGTTCACGGCGAGAGGAACGAAGGTGAACGTTCCGAACAGCGCGGCCCCACCGATCCCGGTGACGACGATGGACCGGGACAATCCTCGCGAAGCGAAGATCACGGGAGGGACGAGCGGGTCCGCGGCTCGCCGCTCGTGTCCGACGAACGCGATGGTCGCAAGGACGGAGAGGGCCAGAAGCGCCGCCGAAGGGACGACGGAGCCGGCGATCGCCTCGAACGATCCCAGCACGACGATGCCGGACGTCGCCACGAGCATGAGCACCGCCCCGGACAGGTCGAAGCCACGCAGGCTGGTCGTGCCGGACCTGCCCGGCAGACCGCGGTACCCGATCACGAGGGCGAAGACGCAGACGGGCAGGTTGACCAGGAAGATCGCCGGCCGGCCGGCCCACGCGGAGAGGTACCCGCCGACGGGAGGCCCGGCCAGAGCCGCGATCGCGGTGCCCGCGGTGAGCCACACCTGCCGGCGGATCAGCTCGGTCTTGTCGAACAGCACGCCCAGAGTGCTCACCGCCGTCACGATGAGCCCGGCCCCGCCCGTGCCCTGCACGGCGCGAGCCGCGACAAGCAGCGGCATCGAGGGCGCCAGGGCACATGCCAGGGAACCGGCGGCGAAGACCAGCACCGAGCCGACGAACACCGCGCGCCGGCCGAGGATGTCGCCCAGCTTGCCTGCGATCGGCGTCGTGACCGTGACGGCGAGCAGATACGCGGCGGTCACCCCCGCGATCGCCGGTCCGGCATCCAGGTCGTCGCCGATCCTCGGAAGAGCCGCCACCACGATGTTCGTGTCGAGCTGGGCGAGCAGCATCCCGAGCAGCAGCGCGAAGAACGCAAGCTCGACATGCGCCGGAACTGCCCGGCGATTGCCTGACCTTGGTGGTGCCTCGGTATTCATCACCCTCCCGATCTATGCGATTCGCATACACTGTACATGCGTATCGCATAGACTGTTTCGCGTGGACACGAAGACACCGGAGCCCGCTGAACATGCCGGGGCGGGGCGTGCGCTGTTCCGCGTCGTGCGGTACTGGTCACGTCGGTGGACCGGCACAGGTCAGGGCGTCGACGCCGAGCGCGGACGCGACGTGATGGTCACCGAGGCCGTCGCCGCGATCCAGGGCGACGAGGGCGCCACGGTCAATGCGGTCGCCGATGAACTGGGCATCGACCAGTCCGGCGCGAGCCGGTTCCTTGCCCAGGCGGTCGAACGCGGCTACCTCCGCAAGGTCGCCTCGCCCACCGATGCGAGGCAACGGCGACTCCTCGTCACCAAAAAGGGAGCGAAGATGCTCGCCTCCGCCCACCAGTGGCAGGAATCCGTCTTCGCCGAGCTCACCGCCGACTGGTCGGCCGACGACGTGCAGCGCTTCCACGGGTATCTGCAACGCTTCCTCGCCGCCCAGCAAGAGCGACGGTAGGCGACCGGATCCACCGCGCCCGAGACGACGGCCCACCACGCAGACCGGATGCCCGCCGCGCGTCGCCTTCCGCCGCGACGACGACGCGCTGTTGCCGTGGGACGGCACGGCCTGGCTGCGCTCCTCGACCCGGGACGCGATGACACATCGTGTTTCCCCCGGCAAGGGCGCCATCCACAGCCGGACCAACTCCTCGGCGATGTACCGCTATTGGGACGCCGACCCACCCGACGGCAGCGGCGGCGACCGAGTCCGACCCGGCCGCGCTCCTCGGCCGGCGCCGGGACACGGCCGCCGTGTTGGGGCTCCTACCGGCCGCCCGCTGACGGATCGTCCCGAGCCGGAGGGCCGGCCACCACGTGTCGCCACCGCTCGGCGCCCCGGGCCAGATCCCGGCCGATCCGGTCGAGGAACGTGCTCATGAGCGAGAGCCGCACTCCCGCCGGGGTGGCGGCGCCCAGCAGTCGGGCGCCGTCGAGGGCCACGGCGGCGATTCGGGCGTTGGCCTGGATGCCGGCCACGATGGCCTGCAACCAGACGTCGTTGTCGATGACATACAGCTCCGCCCGGCCGTGCGGGTGGCGCTCGCGCCGGATCAGCCCTTGTTCCTCGAGGTGGCCCACGGCCTTGGACACGGATGCCGGGCTGACCTGGAGGAGCCGGACGAGTTCCGCCGAAGTGAGGCTGCCGGAGTCGGTGGCGTACAGGCAGGCGAGCAGACGCGCCGCCGTCCGCGGCAGGCCGGCCGCCATCAGCACGGGAGTGAAGCGCTCGCCGAACTCGCGGACGACTGCGGAGTCGGCGCCGGGCACGGCGGTGTAGAGCACGGGATCGTCGTGTACGCCGTCCGCCGGACCGCCGGCGATCGCCGTGTCCGCCGGCGCTGGGCCGGTGGAAACGGCGGCCGCCTTGCCGCGCCGGGCGCGCCGTCCGGTGGCTTCCTGCGCCTGGTCCGCGTGGTAGCGGTCGGCACCCCCATTACGTTCGACCTCGCGGCTCACGGTCGAGACGGGGCGGCCCAGGTCCGTGGCGATCCGCGAGTAGCTCAGCCCGGCGCCCAGTCCCGCGGCGATGCGCAGCCGTTCGTCATGCGTCAGCCTGCCTCCGGGCATCGCCGCGTGCTCCTGCCGTGTCGTGTGCGCCCGTACCGGAGCGGTCGGGCCGACGGCAAGTATGCATTCACCGTCAGGCCATTGCAATGAATCGCCGATGGTTTTGCGTTCATCACCATTCCCATTGCAAATAGTGCGCCGAACTGCCCAGTAAAGACCGCGATTCGTGGACCTTTTGATTGCCGAAATGCTGAAAGCAAGGTAGCTTTCACGAATCCATGAAGATCGATTTCGGAGTCCTTCCATGCGCATGGTGGTCAGCGGGTTCATCAGCCCCGACGGCGTCGTCCAGGCTCCCGGGCACCCCGAGGAGGACTCCGCCGCCGGCTTCACGCACGGCGCTTACACGCAGCCGTACTTCGACCTCCGACGGCATCCACGTGGCCACCTCCGAGGCCCTGCCGCAGAGCTCGGCGGCAGCCCCTGTCAGGAGGACGCCCAGGGCCCCTCTGCTCCGGCGCGCCGCTGCACACGAGCCTGGCGGGCGAACCGTGAAGGTGCGCGCACCTCCGGGCGCAGCGGCCGGACCGCCGTTGCCAGACCCATCCCGCAGAGGAGCGGCGGATCGAACAACCGCACGACGGCGTCCCGCGCATGCTCGAACCGGTCTCGGCCGTCGTCGGCGCCAACGGTGTGCACGTGAGCACCTACCGGCCGGTACAGGTCGCCCCGGCGTGATCCGAGGATGACGTGCGTGTCCGGGAGACTGTCCCCCGATCCGAGAGAAGGTTCGACCGATGACGCCCGACGACAGTGGATTCGACACCTACGAACTGCGCCACCGATGGAACCGGCAGGCGATCCGTTTGCTGCTCGCCTTCGCCACCGCCGGCGCCTTCATCGGCGCCGGCCTGGTCTTCGGCGATGTGGCGCAGCCGATGTGGGGCATGGGCGCCTCCATGGTGGTCGGGGTCGTGGTCCTGCTGGTCGTCATGCTCGGGCCCGTTCTCACCCGGGCGTTGCTCCTTCGAGTCGATCCGACGGGCCTGACCGCCCCCGTGGGGCCGGTCGGAACGGCGTGGGGCCGCAGGCGCGTTCACATCCCGTTCGACCACGTGGCCGTCGTCGTCGTGTGGGAGCTGCGACGCCCCGAGAGGGACCACGAGCCGACTACGGTGATCAGCCTGGTTCCCGCCTCGGGCGCTCCTGATCTACCGCGCGTCCACAGGTTGCCGAGGTGGCCGGTGCCGGACTCGGTGACCTCGGCCACGTCACACATCGCCGTCAACTGGGCCGCCCTCGACCGGGGCCGCCTGACGAGGGTCCTCGGGAGCGTGGCGCCGCACGTCGACCTCCGCGACGAGACCATCGACGGCGCGCCCATCTGACCGCCGCCCCTGCCGATCCCGCCGTCGCGCCGGGTGCCGGGCGTTTCCGCGTTCAGCGCTGATGGCTGCCGAGAGGCGCGTGGACGGGGGCAGCGGTTGCAGGTACCACGCACGTGAAGAGCAATACGCCGATCGCCGTGGCCACGCGGTGGCCGTTCGGTTGCGTCGCCGCCGCCGGGATGTTCCGCAATCTGCCGCAGCACCTCCCCGTCAAGGTAGTCCCGCAGCACGCCCATGACGTTCTCGTTGCAGCGCCTCGCAGTGTCGTGCGGCTGTATCCGTGGTCACAGAACGGGCTGCGGGCGGCTTCGGCGATGAGTGTCCCGGTCGGCGGGTTGCCCTGCGGACGGCCCCGAGATTTGTTCATCGTCTTCGAAGATCACGCGGCCCCGTCGGCACAGTCCTCGGTGTCAAGCCCCACACAGTTCGTCCGGGGCCGGAAAACAGGAGCGAAACCATGCGCATCACCGTCTTGGGCGCCACCGGACCGACCGGCCGCCGGCTCACGAACCCGACCCTCGCCGGCGGCCGTCAGGTCACCGCAGTTTCCCGCCGCGCCCTCGTAGGCCCTTCATCGGGGCGCTTCCTCACAGAACCGGTGTCGCGGCTACGACGATGCGGCCCCGGTCGCGGGCGTGTACACGAGGACCACGACACCGGTGCCGAGGGCTTCGGTGCGGACGTGCTCGAGTCGATGCCGGAACCCGTCGGCGGCGAGGGTTCCGCCGCCGGCGATCACCGGGTGAACCCAGAAGTGCACCTCGTCCAGCAGGCCGTGCGCGAGCAGGGTCTTGGCGACCGGCCCGAATCCGTACATCAGGATGTCGCCGCCCGGCTGGGCCTTGAGTTCGGCGATCGCGGCGACGGCCTTGTCCTGGGGGACGACGGTGGTGTCGCCCCAGTCGCCGCCGGCCAGGGTGGAGGAGACGACGTACTTGTCGATGCTGTTCATGCGGTCGGCGAACGCGCCGGCGCCGGCGCGTGCCGACCAGGCGGGCGCGAAGTTCACGTAGGTTTCGCGGCCCATGAGCAGCGTGTCGGCGGCGAAGAGCAGGCTGTTCGCGTACCGCTCCAGGTCGTCGCTCCAGTAGTCGAAGGACCACTGGTCGAGCTTTTCGATGTCGCCGTCGAGGGAGATGTACGTGGAGTTGACGATCTTGCGCATGGTTGCGGGCACTCCTTCTTGGGGGCGGTTGTCGGCGGGAGTTACGTGAGACGGGACGTGCGAGCCGGCGGGGTGCTGCGGCGGTCGTCAGCGGCGTGGTGCCCTCCGCCGGGATTCGCGCGAAGGGTCCGGCAGCGGGGAGTTCGCGGCGAATTCCCCGGTGCCGGAGTCGGGCGTCGTGCGTATCGCGGCCGGTGTGTCAGGCCGCCGGTGCCGGGCGGTAGTCGAGGACGATGGCGCCCGAGCTGAAGGACTGGGTGCCGGCGAGGGTCCAGGTCTTCGGGGCGACGCCGTCCGCGAACAGGCGCTTGCCGGTGCCGACGGTCACCGGGTGCAGGAACAGCTTGAGTTCGTCGACCAGGTCGTGCTCGATCAGGGTGTCGACGAGTGTGATGCTGCCGTAGACCAGGAGGTCGTCGCCCGGCTCGGCCTTGAGCTTGACCACCTGCTCGATGATGTCGCCGTCGATGATCGCCGCGTTCCAGGTCGTCGTTTGCAGCGTGGTGGTGGCGACGTACTTGGGGATGTGGTTCATCCGCGCGGTGAACTCGTCCGACTCGTCGCGCGGCGACCACGCCTTCGCGAAGCTCTCGTACGTCGCGCGCCCCAGCAACAGGGCGCGGCTCGCGCGCAGTTGGCCGTTCTGGTACTTGGCGTGCTCGTCGTTCCAGAACGGGCCGGTCCAGGCGGGGTCCTCGGCGACGCCGTCCATCGTGATGTACATGACCACAACGATCTTGCTCATGCGAAGTCTCCGTCTCGCGATGTGGGTGGGCCGCTACGAGGTCCCGGGTGTCCGTCGGAAGCGGCTCCTCAAGCGTGCGGGATCCGCACGCGGCACAACAAGGCACGACCCCGGAACGCTGGGTTGAGCACGACTAAACGATCAAGGAGTGGGCATGCTGGAGAGGCTTGAGCTCGAGGCGTTCCTCACGCTCGCCGAGGAACTGCACTTCGGGCGCACCGCCGAGCGCCTGCACGTCACGACCGGACGGATCAGCCAGACCATCCGCAAGCTGGAACGCCGCGTCGGTGGGCCGCTGTTCGAACGCAACAGTCGCAAGGTGACGCTGACCGCGCTCGGCGAGCAACTGCGCGACGACCTGCGTCCCGCCTACGACCGGATCGCCGCCGGGTTGGCGCAGGCGATCACCACCAGTCGCGGCGTGCGCGTCAAGGACGTGGTGCGCGTCGGGTTCTCCGGGGCGTGGTGCGGCAACCTGCTCGTCAAGGCCGCCGACCTGTTCCGCGTGCGCCATCCGGACGGCGCGGTGGAGATTCAGGAGATCCAACTCCTCGACCCGCTCGGCCGCATGCGGGCCGGCGAAGTGGACCTGCAACTCACCGAGTTCCCCATCGACGAGCCCGACATCGTCCGGGGCCCCCTGATGTTCGCCGAACCCCGCGGGCTGTTGGTGCCCGACGCCCACCCGTTCGCCGCCAGGGAGTCCGTCTCGGTGGAAGAACTCGCCGACACGACCCTGGTCACGATCGCCTCGGACAACATCCCCGAGTACTGGATGGACTACTACTTCCCGCGAAGAACCCCATCCGGCCGGCCGATCCCGCAAGGGCCGGCCACCCGCTTCTGGCCCGAGGTCCTGGTCCACGTCAGCATGGGCGTCGGCGTCAGCACGGTTTCGCTGCGCGCGAAGGACTACCACTCCCGCCCGGGCATCGTGTTCATCCCGCTGCACGACGCCCCGCCGATCGACTACGGCTTCCTGTGGCCACGCACCGGACTCACCCCCGGCGCCTCGACCTACCTCGACATCGTCCTGGAACTGGCCACCACCGTCCACTGACCATTGCTCGGCCGGACCCCACACCGAAGGCAAACCCGAACCCACGCGCGCCCGCGCTGCGCCTCACCGTCAGGCCCCGGTGCGCGGATCGGCCTGCTGGACGGCCGGCCTCGAACTCGACCGACCCGCAATCGACGCCGGACTCACCCCCAAGGCCTCGGACAGCAACCTGCGGGCGTACAAGCGGCATTCACCCGATCCAGTGAACGCCGTGGGCGGCGCCGGCACGGACGCTCACGACCCGGGCTTGGGAACCGCACGGCCGCGAAAGGGCTTTCGCGGTGTCGTGGATGCCCGGTCCGCTGCGATGGGCGCCAACGCGCCCGGTCTTGGCTGAATTCACGGTTCCGGCCTGTTCCATTCGTCCGCGGTCCGGCGGCGGCCACGTCACGCCCGGGACGGCCCTGATCGTGCCGTCCCGGGTTGCGCCGCAGGAGATGCCGGCCTCATCCGATCGTGATCGGCGCGGGCGCGGGCGCGGGAAGGGGCCATCGGGTGCCGGTATCGGAATCGCCCGCCCAGACGAACTGCTCGTCGTCGGCCGTGACCGTCATGCCGTGCTTGTACAAGCCCACCGCGCCCGCCTCGATCCACGCGTCCCACGCGGCCTTGAGTTCGTCGACGAGCCGACGCGGACCGCCCTGCGCGGCGATCGCGGGCCCGGTCGGCGGCGTGGAGATCATCGCCCAGAACTCGGCCCGTCGTGGAGGCCGGCGTGGACACCGTCCGTATCGACACCCCCGTCGAGAAGCCCGGGGGCTCGGGGTCTCGACGGGGGATACCGTCGTTCGTTTCGGCGGGCGCTGCCCTACGCGGTGGGCGTGGTCCGCACCTGGGCGAGGCGATCGCGTTGCGAAGGACGGACGGCCATCGGCTCCGGGCCCTCCCGGTCGCGCGCCACGGGCTCGTCCCACGGCGCCTCGCGCGTTGCGAAGTGGCCCGTGATCGGGGTCGGTCGGTTCATAGCACAGGCGCGGCAATACAGCCAGCTACTTTCGTAGCCGCGTCGTGCAACCTTGGTGGGTTCCCCTGTGAGGCCGGTCGTTGCAATCGTGTAATCGTTCGTACGCACCGCGTATGGGAGCCCCGCACAGGCACTCGTGCGCTCGCATGTGAACCGATCGGCCGCGCGTTGCGATGGCCCTCGATTTGGGCCTGACTTCGCCGACCGCACCACCGCACCCGACCCTGGCGCCGCGCACGAGGTGGACGTCAGCGAACGAACCCACTACGGGAGGCATCGATGTGATTGGGGAAACCGATCCCGGGCCGTGGCACCCGAGGGGCCGGCGTCGCCCTTCGGCACCACACGCGTGTTGTCGAAGTACAGGCACAACGCACCGTCGTCCGGGTACTTCGGACCGACGTGCAGGCGAGGATGCGGCCGTCGGCGGCGAGCGCGTGAGCCAGGGCACCTGGAACCCCCAGTGTCCGGAGAGGCACTCGGGTCGGAGAAAGGTGTTGCTCGGGCGTGGGAGCGAACGTGCGCGCAGCACGATTTCCCACTTCGTCTCCCCGATTCGCGACGACGCCCTGGCCGGTACCGACTCGCGCCGGAACAGCCATTTGTGCCGGACCGCCTGCGGCGCCTCGAACTTGTTTCTCGAGTGTGCCATCAGGGCTGAGGGCGAGTTTGAATCAGCTGGACCGACTTGATGCGGCACCGTGCAGACGGTGAATATTCCAGCGGCAACCCGGCGGAGTTCCCGACCTGTCGGACGGGTGGTATTCGGAAAGAAGTCGGTGCACCAACGGTCGTTGAGATCTCATAAAAAGAAAAGCGTCATCGCTTCCTCCTTTCCCTTATGCGTATGTATTCAGGGAAAGGAATTGGTGATGACGCTTTTCTTGCCGTTGCGCCGATTTCCTCCGCCGCGGAGCACTCCATTCGGCCGGGGCTGATTATCCGCGACTCGTCGGGGACGATAAACACATTCGACGGTCGGAGGGCCGGCGCGGCTTCACATGTGGCAGATCGTGTGGATGCGCTCCCGGGCGGCCATGGCACGATGGTGCCCTGTCCGCTCGTGCGAGCAGGCAGGGCACCACCATTTCGGGATCTCGGCAGGGGCAGGTCAGCAACCGCCACGCGAGATGGAGCTGATGACGTCGTTGAACTGCCACTCGTAGGCCAGCAAGGACGAAACGACCTGGCGGGGCCCGATTTCACGCCGCGAGCCCGTGTACGAGACGTCGGAATATACGCACCACGCGTCATCCGTGTTGTTGATGATCGCGGTGGTCTTGTCGTCGAGGTCCCGGTCGAACAGTTGGCTTTGGTTCCTGGTGAAACCGGCGAAAACCGCCTGGAAGTTCTCGTCTTCGTAGAGGCAGAAGCGGTTGCTGCTGCACTGTTCCGGAGACGCGGCGGCAGGGCTTGCCGACAGTCCGGCGAATGCAAGACCGGCGATCATTAAGGCGGCAGAGGCCGCCGCGGACTTCCGAATGTTCATTGCTACCCTCCGGGGTGGAGTCAACCTTGCCGAGTGCAAGGAGGAGTTCAGCATATGGTCAACCGGGTGAATGCGCTACGCGTCTGATGGCCTTTTCTGGTTCTGTCGCGATTTCCGTGAAATCCGGAATGTTGATCTTGCCGGTTCACGATCATGCGGTGTTTCCATATTTGAGTCGACCGCCATTCTTGGCCCTCGCGGTACGCTTGCCGGATCTGGCCCCGCCCGCCGTGGCGGATCGCGCGGGCCAGGCGGTGGCACGATTCCTGCGGCGGCCGCGAGATTGAAGCCGACACAGTTGCTGTCCGCAGCCCGGGTGGGGTTCACCGTGCCCGACACGTTGCTTACGTGCGACCCGGACGCGGTCCGCGCGTTCGTCGCGCGGGTGACCGTGGTCGGCGATCGGGTCTTCGCCGCCGCGATCGCCCACGACGAACTCGACTGCCGCGACGCGCCCGTGGACCGCCACGAGCCGATCACCCCATCGGACGAGATCACACGGGCCTGCGTGGAACACGTCCGCGATCTCGGCCGCCTCTACAGCGCACTGGACTTCGTGGTGGACCGCCGCGGCCTGTGGCACCAGCTGGAGACGAACGTCGTGGGCGAGTTCGGCGCGATCGAGGCGTGGACCGGGCTGCCGATCTCGGCCGAGATCGCCCGCCTTCTCGTCCACGGCCCCACGACACGACCCACACGCGCCAGGATGTGAAGCATGGATTCGCTCCTCGCCGCCGCCCTCGCCGCCCTCGACGTCACCGAGCCCCCACAACCCCTGACCGCCCACCACACCAACGCCTGGCGCACCACCGAGTGGAAGATCAAGACCGCCGTGCAGCCGCTGCCGCGGCGTCCCTGGAACACGAGGCTCGCGCCGTCGCACTTCTGCGCGAGGCCGGCCCGACCACCATGACCGCCGCCCACGGCGAGAGCGACGCCGGTACCTGCGCCGCGTTCGGCCGGTTGCCCGGTACCACTTTGTGGCAATGGTGCCGGGTCGCCCGGGACGAAGCGGCACCGCCGGACTCCGCGGGGCGCCTGCGCGCCATCGCGTCGGCCGCGTTCACCACGCCGGCACGACGGCACGCCGCCGGATGGCGCCACGGCGACATCCACCCGGACACCATCCTGATCTCCCCCGGCGAGACACACGTCGATCCGATCGACCACGATCTCGCGCACCATGCGCGCCTGTTGCCCCTGCCCGGCCCGTACCGGGGCGGCGGGGACCAGACCACCGCGCCCGAGATCGCCCGCCGACTCCTGGACACCCCCGCGGACGTCGACCTGGAGGTGAACGAGGCCGCCGAGATCCACAGCCTCGGCGCGGCGATCCGGTGGGCCTGGACCGGCACCACCCCGACCACCGACCACATGGCCGGCCCCGATGCCACGCCCGGCGACGTCCTGGAGGACATCGCCACCGGCCGACGGCGCGTCCCGCCGGCCGACGTCCGCCCCTGGGCCGACGCGGAACTGGAGGCCCCGATCGAAACCGCCATGGCACCCGACCCCGCAAGACGCGCCGTCTCCACCCGCACCGACGCCATCGCGTAGCGGGCTCGGGCGACGGGAGCCGACGGAGTGCCTGTAGCGGTGGTTCGGATCCCTGCGTCGCCGGCCGACGTGGGGTGACCAGTCGGCTGCCGCAGGGTGATGAACGAGGCGTGAGACCGGTGCGGGCAGGCTGACCGTTCACCACACCAACTACCCACACCGATCGCGGCCGTAGTAGGTTATCGGTCGACCACTAACATAGGAGCGAGCATGACACGCACGGAAGACGACGCCCGCCGCGCCGCTGCCCAGCACGCCGTGGCCGAGCACCTGCGCCTCACCGCCGCGGGAGACACCGAGGAGTGGGTGAAGCTGTTCGCCCCGGACGCGGTACTCGAGTTCCCGTACGCCCCGGACGGCGTGCCGAAGCAGGTCATCGGGCGAGACGCCCTGCTCGCCCACATGCGCGGCTTCCCCGAGACCTTCGACGTCAGGTTCGTCGACCTTGTGTTCCACGACACGGTCGATCCGAGTCTCGTGGTCGCGGAATTCCGCTCGACGGGCACGGCGCTGCCCACCGGCAAGCCGTACGAGCAGACCTGCATCTCGGTCGTCCGCACCGACGACGACGCACGCATCACCCACTACCTGGACTACTGGAACCCCCTGGTCGCGATCGAGGCCCTCACACCCTCCGAGGTGCCGGCCGCCTCCGACCGCAGCGTCACGTTTGGCACCTGACCCCAAGCCGTGTTGGACTGACGCCCATGCCTGCCGCCGGTACCAGCACCAAGAGCGACGAACGACGCCGGGCCATCATGGCCGCCGCGGTCGACTGCTTCGCGCAAAAGGGGTTCTACGGGACGACGACGCACGAGATCGCCGAATGGGCCGGCGTCTCCCAGCCGTACCTGTACCGCCTGTACCCCAACAAGGAAGCCCTGTTCGCGGCGGTGGTCGACCACGTGTCGGTCGTCATGACCGACACGCTGGTCGCCCACGCCCCGGCATCAGGTGGGGCCGGGCCGGAGCCGGAGGAGGCGCTGGGCGCGGCGCGTGACGCCTACGCCGCGCTCGTCGCGGACCGGAGCATCCTGCGTTTCCTCATGCACGCGAACTGCGCCGCCGGCGAGCCGCTCGTGGGGCAGGCCGTACGCCGGTGCTACGCCAAACAGGTCGCCACCGTTCGGCAGCTCCTGGGCGACGACGACGCCGTGCGGCACTGGTTCGGCGCCGGAATGCTCGACAACGTGGTCGCCGTGCTGGGCCTGGCCGACATCGACGAGCCGTGGGCGCACGTCCTCACCGCACGATGACCCGACTCCGGCGGTTCGGCGACGACGGCCCCGGGTTCCGCGTGCCGGACGCCGGCCGGAGTCACGGCGCGTACCGGTGGGTCGGGTGGGTCGGGTAGCCCGCGTCACCGCCCCGTGGAAAGCGCCGTCTGGCAGCCGCAGCGCCTCAGTGGTCTGGACGACAACGAGGACCGGGCGCACGTGCCCGCTGCTCGTCGTCGTACCGGGCGGGTGGATCGCCGGGGCCGTGTCGGCGTACCGCGCTCGAACGTCGCTCGGGTCCTGCGCGCCGCCGGAAGGACGACCGAGCGGTGGAACCGGCCTCGATCGCGGACCTGTTGGTGTCGATGGACCGCATGCCGCCGGGCTGGGAGCGGGCGTTCCGTACCGTCGACCGCGCGCTGTTCGCCCCGGACCGCGTGTCGCCGTTCACCTACGCCGGCCAACGGCCGCCACACCGGGCCCACCCCGGGCCCGGTGGCGTCGTCGGCATCGATGCCCTCCGCCGTCGCCGACATGCTCCTGTACCTCGACATCCACGGCGGCGAACGCGTCCTCGACAGCGGCACCGGAACCGGCCGGACCGCCGCCCTCCTGGCCGCCCGCGGCTGCACGGTGACCACCGTCGAGGTCGACGAACACCTCGCCGACCAGGCCCGCAAGAACCTCACCCGCGCCGGATACCCGAACGTCACCGTGATCACCGGCGACGGCCCCCACGGCCACCCCACCGGCGCCGCCTACGACCGCATCCACGTCACCGCCGGAGTCCGCCACATCCCCGCGACCTGGCTCGAACAAGCCGCCCCCGACACAATTTTCCTCCTGCCCTGGGGCACCGACTACGGCCCCCACGACGCGGCCCTGCGCCTGGTCGTGGAGTCGTCGACGCGGGCGAGTGGTCCGTTCACGATGGCGCTGTCGTTCACGAAGCTGTGCGCGCAACGTGCCGCGCCGCCGACGATCGACCTTCCCGAGGGGTGGCCCGGCGTGGCGAGTGCCGGCGGCACGGTTGCCTCGGTGGCCGCGGCGGGCTTTGCCGATGGTCGTCGTCCGAACGTCCTTCAGGCGGGGCCGCGTTCGTTGTGGAGCGAGGTCGAGGCGGCCTGGCGGTGGTGGGACCGGGCGGGGCGCCCGGAGGTATTCGACTTCGGCTTGACCGTGACCACCGGCGGGAGAGGTCCACCAGGTCCCTGGTACGCGAGCCCGGAGCGCGAGAACCCCGGCATATGAGGAATGTTTCCCGCGGGCCATGCGGTGAGGAATCACGCGCTGGGTGAAGCCGTCCCCTGTGGTGCCGTGTGGATCGCCGGCTGTTGTGCCGGTGGGGAGGTTGTCGCGCTGCAACTCGTAGTTCCGGCCGGTTTGCCTGCCCGATTTTCCTGAGCCCGGGATGTAGCCGGGTGCGGGGCGGCGGCCCGCCGGCTGCTAGCCTCCGGCCCATGACCTGGCTGCCTGCCGACTTCGTCCATCCGGTCCGCGTGGCGCTGCCCGGCCACCACCACCTGCGCCCGATCAGCGGCGCCGACACCGAGCTCGACTACCCGGCCGTGATGGGCTCGCGGGAACGCCTGTGGTCCATCTACGGCGAGGCCTGGGGTTGGCCGGTGGCCACGATGACGTTCGAGCAGGACCGGGAGGACCTGATCCGGCACGCGGACGAGATCGCGGCCCACAAGTCGTTCAACTACGCGCTGTTCGACGACGCGGGCACGGCCCTGCTCGGCTGCGTCTACATCGACCCGCCGGAGAAGACCGGCGCCGACGCCGAGATCTCCTGGTGGGTGGTGGACGACCGGGCGGGCACCGAACTCGAGCAGGCACTGGATGCGCTCGTCCCGCAGTGGATCGCGCAGGCATGGCCTTTCGAACGCCCGCGGTACGTCGGACGCGACCTCTCCTGGCAGGAGTGGCTGGCCCTTCCCGATCTCGTCTGACCCGGCAGCCCCGGACGCCGCAGAAGCCACCGCGGGCCCGCGCAGCCGACTCCTGGGCCTCCAGCAGGTCGGTGGGTCCTGGTGCAGTGATGCCGGACCGGTGTCGATGGACATCCTGCGGCATCGGATCTCACGGGCGGTTACCGGGCCGCAGCCGCACTGGCGGGCTGTGACCACCACACGGTGGCCAGGTATGTGAAGTTGCGCCGGGCCGGCGGGAACCCGGTCGAGCGTGAGCATCGCGCGTGTCCCATCGACGCCTTCATGCCCAGATCGAGGAACCGGTGGTCCGCTCCTTCGGCCGGGTCCGCGCCGACGTGGTGCACACGCGCATCACCGCGATGGGGTGTTCGAGATCGTCGCGATCGGCCGTTCGCACGTGCGTCCTGGCGGATCCGTAGTCCAAGGGCGGATCCGAGGCGACGGTGCGGATCGCGATGACGGATCTGGTGCCCACCGACGCGAACCTGCGCGAGCACTACAAGACCTTCGGCGAACTGGAGGCGACCTGCCGGGCGTTCCGCGACGAGGACAACGTCCGCCCGCACCGCGCGACCCGAAGGGTCTGCTGGGACTCGACGATCTCCGTTGACGGGGTGCGCTATTCGGTCCCGCACCAGCTGGGCGACTCGCGAGTCTGGGCCCGACTCCACGGCGACGAGCCGATCGTGACCGCAGTCGGGGAGCACGGGCCGGCAGAGGTCGCCCGCCATCCGCGCTCGACTCCGGGCAATCCGCAGGTCAGCGACGAGCACTACCCGCACCGGCACACCGAGAGCGAGCGAACTCCCAGGTCCGGCACGGCGGAAGAGGCCGCGTTTCTCGTACTCGGCCTCGGGGCGGCGGCCCGGCCGACCGAGGCCGCCGCGTCCGGGACGCGGCGGATCCAACGAAGGATGGCCGAGGTCGCGGGTTCACCACGGGCGCCGTGATCGACACCGCGTATGTGTCAGGAGAGGCGTTTCCGGCGCCTGCCGCGGACTGCTTGTGGGTCCGGCGTGGGAGGGGGTGGCGTGTCCGCGGGCGCGAGTGCCCGGTGTCGGGTCGTCGTGGCGCTCAGGGCCACTCGGGGTGTCAGGAGCGCGACGGGGTGGCTGGTCATGGTCAGCACACCCAAAAACGCGGCTTGTGTGTGTCGGTGGCGGGTTCCGGCCGCGAGGACGTGGTCGAGGTGGCGGGCGAGGATGCGTCGGCTCGCGGTCGGGGGTGGTCCTTCGGTGGTGGGGAAGGCGAGGTCGGCGGTGGTCGCGAGGTTCCAGGGGGTGTCGTAGAGGCGGCTGAGACGACGGTGGTAGTGGCGGGCGAGGCCCGACTGGGCCTGGTGCCGGTCGAGGATGTCCGCCAGCAGATGCGCGGTGAGGACGGCGACCGTCATGCCCTGTGCGTAGACGGGATTGAAGCAGCACCCCGAGTCGCCGACGGCGATGAGGTTGTCCGGCAGGCCGTCGGCCCGTTCCAGGTGTCGGCGGCGATTGGTGGTGGCATTGGTGCATCTCACGGGGGTGAGGGGTTCGGCGCCTCGGAGGGCGTGGGCGATGGTCGGAGCGGTCAGTGATCGGGCGAAGGGCAGGAAGTCTTCCTCCGTGGGAGTGGGACGCTCCGGGCCGATGCCGCTGAGGGTGACGATCCACCGGTCGTTCTCGATGGGGGCGATCACGCCGCCGCGGGGAGTGTGGGGACCGATGGCCGGGATGTAGCAGCTGCGCCAGTGGGTGGGTGTGTTCGGTCCGGGGATCCGGAAGATGCGGGTGGCGTAGCCGACGTGAGCGTTGACGACGCTCTCCGGTACGGGTGGGCAGCCGAGGTCTGCCAGCCATCGCCCCAGGTGGGAGCCGCGTCCGCCGGCATCCACCACGAGGTGGGCGGGGAGGGTGGTGGCAGTGCCTGTGGTGAGGTCGCGGACGTGGACCGCACTGACGCGGCGAAAGGTGCCGGTGAGTCCGTCGGCCTGGTGGCGCTGGAGCAGGTGGATGCCGTGCGATGCCAGGACGCGCTGTCGGATGGTCGCTTCGATCAGTGGGCGGCCGGCGCCGATGGCATGGAGCCCGGAATCGAAGCGGGTGCCCCAGCCGTACCGGGTGGCGATGGCGAGGTCCCGGCCGATGTCGATGCGATGGCCTCCGCGGTCGCCGAGTTCGTCCGTGAGGCCGGGGAGCAGGGCGTCGATGGCGCGTATGCCTCCGGTGAAGAGGGCGTGCACATGCCTGTCCTGGGGGGTTCCCTTGCGGTTGGCCGCTGCGGTGGGGATCGCGTCGCGGTCGAGGAGGATCACTTGCGCGTAGTGGTCGGCGAGTACGTGGGCCGCGAGCAGGCCGGCGATGCCGGCACCGATGACCACGGCGCGTTCGCCGCGGGTCGTCGGGGAGCCTGCGCGGTGGTGTCGGGTCACCGGATCCGGCCCGGGGTGTCGCTCGATGATGGGTCGGCGCCCGGCGGGGATACGTGGGACATCCATGGTCGCGTACACGGGCGCCGTCGACTCGGAAGCGTCGACGAGACGCTCGTGCGGGCACGGTCGTGGGGGTTGCGGAGGGGCCGTCGCGGGGGCGGTTTTCGGGACACGGTTTCCTCCGGGGGCGGGGACGTCAGGAGTGCCAGAGCCAGCCGGGCATGTCGGCGGGGAGGGGGTCGGGGCCGGACGCGGTGGCGAGGAGCGGCAGCAGCACCCAGTACAGGCCCATGACCGCGTTCATGAAGCCCACTCCCGCCAGGACCCGCAGCCAGGCGTGTGCGGGTCGGGCGAAGAGTTCGCCGCCGCGGAAGATGTGCACGGGACGGCCGCTGCGTTCGGCACGCAGTTGCATGAACGTGGGCATGCAGGCCATGGTGACGGCGCCGACGGCGACGCTGACCAGTGGTAGTTGGTACCAGTGGCCGCCGAACAGTGCCAGGTCCCGGTTGGCGACAGGCCAGGAATAGGCCCCGAACAAGACGATCAGGGTGCCCTCGATCAGCAGATCGGCGACCAGTCCCGTGATCAGCAGAGCCGGGATCAGGCGGGCCAAGCCCCAGTGGGGCTTCCTGCGCAGGATGGGGTGCAGCAGGAACAGCTGTAACCAGGGCCAGGCGATGATGGCGGTATACATCAACACCTGCGCCCCGACGATGGATTCGATCTGCCGCTCGGGGAGGGGGCCGTGCCAGCCCGGAACGTACGGTGCCCAACTGGTGATGTTCAGGGCGTACCGGTTGGCGGCCGCGTACTGGCGGTCCCAGCAGCTGAGGAAGCCGAGCCAGAAGGTGAAGGTACCTCCGATGATGAGGGCCGCGTTCCAGGAGACGTTGTGTTCCCTGCGGCTCTGCCGCCAGGCGACGACGAAGCAGAAGACGACGATGAGTATCGCCACGGCCTGCTCGGCCCAGATGAGAGCCGCGCGGTACGTGGGGATGGTGAAGTCCTTCGGGGCGCTGTGGATGTTGCCGGCGGCGAGCCACCGGGTGAAGATCGCGGTTTGGACGAGCACCGCGATGCTCCCGCATCCGGCCCACAGGGCGATGGGGCTGCGCCAACGTCGGGTGCGCGGTCCGGTGGTGCGCGCTGTCGCGTCGGGGCATCTGGTGGGCACGGGGACCTCCGGTTGGGATCGGTACGACCGTGTGGGCGGATGCGGTGGTGGTGTCGACGGATGGGTCGGGCGGCAGCCGGTACCGGTGGCCCTACGTGGGTGGTGAGGCCTATGCGGTCGACCGCCGAACGGATGACCACGCCGAAGCTCTCGCCTGCATTCGGGCTCTTCCTGCGAGTCCCGGGGGACCGGCGGCGAAGCCGCGTGAGGAGAATCGGCCGCGACGGTCGGCGACCGGTTGCGGCCCTCGCGGGAGTGCGTTCGGCGTCGGCGGGGATCGCCCGGTGTGTCATGTCAGTGGTCCTCCCGGGCGACGCGGAGCCCCATGGCGTCGAGGAGCGTGTCGGTGAGGGCGGCGGCGCTGGGTTTGACCCAGATGACGCCGGGTTTGAGTGCGAAGCCCAGGGCCTGTTGAAGGCGCTGCTGCAACTGGACGGCGCCGAGGGAGTCCAGGCCGAGGATGACCATGCTGGTATGCGGGCCGATGTGGCGACTGGTGCCGCCGAGTAGTTCGCGGACGGTCTCGGTGATGAACGACTCCAGGATTTCCCGACGTTCCGCGATGCCGTCGGCGTTCAGGAGTCGGTCGCGTACCGCGGTGGTGTCGTCGTCGCTTTCCTCGCCGGCCAGGAGGGGCGCGAGGAGAGCGGAGGAGCGCAGGGCCGGGTAGGGCGCGATCCACCGGGCGATGTCCAGCGGGGAGTAGGCCACGTGTTGATGGCCGGCCACCAGGATGCGCTCCAGGGCGTCGATGCCGTCGGCGGGGCTGATGGTGAGGAAGCCTCGGTCCGCCAGGTGCCGTCCGCGGCCGACCTCGCCCCACGCACCCCAGTGGATGCCGGTGGCGGGTAGGCCGTGGCCGAGGCGCAGGGTCACCAGGCCGTCGAGGAAGGCGTTGGCCGCGGCGTAGGCGGACTGGCCGGGGGCGCCGATCAAGGAGGCGACGGAGGAGTAGAGGACGAAGTGGTCGAGTTCCGTCTCCGCGGTGGCCCGGTGAAGGAGCCAGGCGCCCTCGGCCTTGCCGCGCCAGACTCGTGCGAGGGTTTCGTCGTCGAGGTTGGTGAGGGTGGCGTCCGCCACGACTCCGGCGGCGTGGAAGACGCCGCGCAGCGCCCGGCCCGTGTCGCCGGCTGCCGCGAGTGCCCGTGCGGCCACGGTCGAATCGCCGATGTCACCGCGGACGATCGTGACGCGGGTGCCCGCCGCGCGCAGGGCGCGCAGACGGGCTTCGGTGTCGGTGGAGGGTGCGGAACGTCCGCTGATGACGATCCGGCCCGCTCCGCTCCTTGCGAGCCATTCGACAGTGAGCAGGCCGAGGCCGCCCAATCCCCCGGTGACGAGGTAGGCCGCGCCGGGCCGGATCAGCGGTTGGGTCCTCGGAGCGGTGGTGACGCGGTCGGAGCCGGCGAGTACCTGCGTGATGTGGCGTCCGGCGGGTGACAGTGTGATCTCCGTGAGCGCTTGCCGCATGTCGAGCAGTTCGTCGACGACGCCGGTGTACGAGGCCCTGTCCGCCGTGAAGTCCACGGTGCCGGCACGGAGTTCGGGTTGTTCGTAGGCCACGGAGCGGAGCAGGCCGCGGATGGCGGCGGCAGCCGTCGGTGCCCGGCCCGCTTCGTTCAGGATCCACAACCGGGGCGGGGGGTCCCATGAGGTGAGCCGGTGTACGAGAGCGACGGTTCGGGAGACCAGGATGCGGGCGGCTTCGGCGGGCGTCCGGCCCGTTTGCTCGTCGCCCATGGCCAGGGCGATTCCCGTGCAGGGGGCCGGTGTGGCCGGGTCGGCGAGGGCGGTGGCGAGGGGAAGCAGACGGCAATCCGCCGTCTGCTTCCCCAGTTCCCGGGCGAGTTCGACGGGCCAGGCGCTCTGGTCCGTGGTGAGTACGGTCCAGGTGCCGTCGGTGGCGCGGGATCGGTTCGCGGGTGCGGGGGCAAGAACTTGTGCCTGGTGGAGGAGCCGGGCGGTGAATCGTTCTTCGGGTGGGGTGACGTTGGCGACGCGCAGGCCGCTGATCACGGCGACGACAGTGCCGTCCGCGGTGGCCAGCCGGGCGGAGGCCGTGCACCCCAGATCGTTCGCGGTGTGTACCCGTATCGCGGCCGTGCGGGTGTGGGCCGTCGGTCCGTAGACCCGCACCTCGTCGAATCGCGCGACCACCACCGGGCCCGGGGCGAGGGTGTAATGGGCGAGCCACGCCGAGACGGCGGTCTGTACCACCTGGTCGGCGAGGGCCGGGTGCAGGGACATGGTCCAGGCGGAGACCCGGGCGCTGTCGTGGGTGTGCAGTGTGGACAGGGCCAGGTCTTCGGTGGGGTGCACTCGGATGCGGTCGATCGCCGAGAAGGCCGGGCCGTGGAAGACGTCGTGCCGGTCTCGGAAGGTGCGGTGGAGGGCGGCGACGTCGCTGTCGCGCCACCGTTGGGGATCCGACTCGGTCGCGGTCAGCGGCGCGGGGTGATCGTGTTCGGGCAGTGGCCGCACGGTGCCGCGGGCGTGCACGGTGATGCCGTCGTCGCCGGTGGTCAGGATCTCGACGAACGCGGTGCCGTTGTCGGCGTGGTGGATCAGTCGGGTGGTGACCTGCGGCTCGGGATCGAGAACGAGCGGGCTCAGCATGTGCACGTCCGAGGCCGCGATCCGATCGGTGCCGAACGTGCGGGCGCCGGCGGCCAGCATCATCTCCACCATGCCGGTGCCGGGCAGCACCGGCACGTCGGCCACCGCGTGGTCCGCGAGCCAGGGCAGCAGTCGCGGGCCGACCGGGGTCTGCCACAGGTGGCGTGCGGGGGTGTCCGGGTCGCGGACGTGACCGCCCAGCAAGGGGTGCTGGGTTGCTCCCGGCAGTGCGGGGGCGACCAGACGGTAGGCGGGCTCGTCGCCGCCGTGGCGGGTGCGATGCCAGTCGGTGACGGGCACGTCGACGAGGTTGCCGTCGCGGTAGTGGGTGCCGAAATCGATGCCGTCGTAGCCGGCCGCGTGCAGGGCGCCGAGGTGGCTCAGAAATGCGTCCTGGTCGTCCGTGCCCTGCCGCAGGCTGCCGACAGCGACGGTATCGAAGGCACCGTCCGCGCCGGCGACGTCCAGGATCGGGCGTACCGCGAGGGGGTGGGCGCTGCACTCGATGAACAGTCGGTGCCCGGCGGCGAGCGCGGCGGAGACGGCCGTGTGGAAGCGCACCGGATCACGCTGGTTGCGCACCCAGTACGCCCTGTCCACGACGCCCGGTTCCAGCGGGTCGCGCGACACGGTGGAGTAGAAGGGGATCCGAGGGCGGGCCTCGGGCACATCGGCAAGTGCCGTGTGCAGTGCGGCGAGAATGGGATCGACCTGCGAGGAATGCGAAGCGACCTCCACGTCGATCGACTTCGCCACCACCGCGTCCGCCTCCCACCGCCGCACCAGGGCGCCGATCTGCGCGGCATCGCCGGAGACGACCGTGATCCCGGGCGAGGTCAGCACTCCCAGACTCACCCCATCGGCTCCCGCCGCGTCGATCGCCGCCTGCACCTGATCGGCGCCGAGCATCACCGAGGCCATGGCCCCGCCGGAGATCGTGGCCAGCAGCGCGGAGCGGCGGCAGATCACCTTCACCCCGTCGCGCGGATGCAGGCCGCCCGCAACCACCATGGCGGCGACCTCGCCCAGGGACTGGCCGATCACGGCGCGGGGTTCGATCCCCCAGGACCGCCAGACGGCGGCGAGCGCCACCTGGACGCCGAAGAGAGCGGGCTGGATACGCCGCAGCCCGACCAACCGCTCGGAATGTTCGATTACTTCGCGCAGCGAGAATCCGGCCTCCGCCTCGATCAGCGGCTCCAGTTCGTCGATGGCCGCGGCGAACACCGGCTCGCGCGTCAGCAGCCCTCGGCACATGCCGGGCCGCTGTGAACCCTGCCCGGTGAAGACGAACACCGGACCCGAGTGCTCGGGCGGCAGCAGCGGTGCACCCCAGACCACCCCGTCCGTTGTCTCCTGGGCCTCGAACGCACGGGTACGAGACGCCAGTTGCCGGTGGTCCCGCGCGACGACCGCCAGCCGGTGCTCCGCGTGCGAACGTCGCTGGGCCAGGGTATGTGCGACGTCCAGCGGCTCCATGTGCGCGCCGGGGCCCTCGGTCCAGGCGACGAGGCTGGAGGCGGCACGGGCCAGGGATTGCGGGGAGTTGCCCGATACTACGAACAACCTGGCCCGCCCCGCGGCGCGCTCGGGCCCGCGGGGTCGAGGATGCGAGACGGGGGCGGATTCCAACACCACATGGGCGTTGGTGCCGGTCACACCGTATGAACACACGGCCGCCAGCCGCACCACACCGTCCACCGGCCAGCGGGTGAGCTCGGTGGGCACGAAGAGCCGGGAGCCCTCGTCCCGCGAGATGGCGGGATTCCATTTCTTGAAGGTGGCGTTGGGCGGGATGGCCGCGCGGCGCAGGGACTCCACGGCTTTGATGGCCCCCGCGATACCCGACACGGGTTCCGAGTGTCCGATGTTCGTCTTGATGGAACCCAGGGCGCACCTGCCCCTGCCGCGTCCGTAGACGGCGTTGACGGAGATGTACTCGATCGGATCGCCGACCATGGTTCCGGGACCGTGGGCCTCCACCAGCCCGACCTCGCCCGGGTCGATCCCCGCCTTGGCGACCGCCTCGCGGAACAACTGCTGCTGCATCAGAGCGGAGGGCGCGGTGAGGCGGCCGGCCTGGCCGTCGTTGTTGACCGCGCTGCCCCGAATGACGGCCAGCACCCGGTCCCCGCCGCGTCGGGCGTCGGCCAACCGTTTCAGGACGAGCACGCCTGCGCCCTCGCCCCGTACGTAGCCGTCGGCCCGCGAATCGAAGGCGAAACACCCACCGGCCTCGGACAGCAACAAGGGGGCTTCGTAGTAGTGCGTCTCGGGCGAGAGCATCAGCAGCACCGCCCCGGCCAGCGCGGTATCGCACTCGCCCAACGTGAGTGCGCCGCACGCGCTGTCCAGGGCCACGAGACCCGAGGAGCAGTGTGTGCTGACCACCATCACCGGGCCGCGCAGATCCATCGAGAACGCCACCCGGCCCGCCGCGCCGGCGGTGAAGTTTCCGAAGAGATAGGGACTGTTGGGAGCGTCCTCGACCGGTCGGGCCTCTCGGAAGAGGTTGTCCGGCGCGTAGGTGCCCATGTACACGCCGGTGCGCGATCCACGCATCGTGTCCATCGGTACCCCGGCATGCTCGACGGCTTGCCAGGCGACCTCCATCAGCACCCGGAACTGCGGGTCCACCCAGCGTTGTTCCATCGGCGCGACGGAGAACGCCCCGGGGTCCCATGCCCACACGTCCCCCTCCAGGAAGCAGCCGTGCCCCGCTCGCGCGGCCAACTCCGGGTCGTGCAGGGCCGCCAGCCTCCCGGCATCCCACCGGTCCATCGGCACCGGGCCGGTCGTCCGTCGGCCCTCGGCCGCCAGGTTCCACAGCCCTGCCGCGCTCTCCACACGGCCGGGGAACCGGCAACCGATGCCGATGATCGCGATCGGTTCACGCTCTGATGCGGACATGGGGGTCCGTCCTGTCGACGATCGCGGTGCCGTGGCTCCGGCGAATGGCCGGAACGAACCGGCCGTTAAGAACCGGTCGCGCTCCAGCGTTTTCGTAAGCCTCGTGCCACCCGACGAGCGGCCGGAGATGGCAGACCGGCAGGGAGCGCGGGCACGGCCACCTCCCAGGATCCGAGCGGAAGGACACTGGCTCCAGTGCGCCTCGCTCGGCGTACACACGCCAGGGCGCGCAGGAGGCGCAGATGGGCGACAGGGGCACGGCGGGGAGATTTTGGGGGCGCACGCTGTTGAGCCTGGGGTGTCCGGTTGGTGTCTGAGGTGAGGCGTTACGAGGACGCCACATCGTGCGTGCGGTTCCTCCTGGTTGCCTTGTGCGCGTTCGTCGCGGGCTTCGTGATCGTGGTGGGGGGACCGGGCGTCCGTTCCCCCTGTGGCGGTCGTGGGTGTGGGCGCATCGGTGACGGTGTCGATGTTCTGGGTTGCGTTCGCGTGGTGTTGCGAATTCCGGGTGGTCTCGATGGCCACCCTCGTGATCGTCGGGCTCGCCGCGCTGCTGTGACGTTTCGAACACCCCTGTGCTCCGGGCTCTTTCGGGAGTTCGGAGCACAAGGGCGGGCGCCGGTGCGGGGTTCCTTCCCGGTGGGGTCCGATTCCGGGAGGGCCCCGCTCTCGGCTCCCGGCGGCGGACAAGACGGGAACCGGGCCGGTTCGCAGGGCCGCGGCCGGCCGCGACCCTGCGACGACGACCGGCACCGGCCTCGACTGGAGTCTTTGACCTGACTCCGCGCACGGGGGCTGGCACGTGGACGTTCCGCGCACTCGGCGCGGACCCCGCCGAGGTCCGGTTGACGTTCGCCCGGGACCGGTCCTTCTCATCGTTCACCTCCGGCGGCACGCATGCGAAGCCGATGTTGTGGCAGTGGCTCGGTGAACCCGACGAACGTCGTCTGTGTAGACTCCGTCGCGCTCCCTGACCGGAGGCCTGCGGGTGCGAGGAGGGGCCGGTGTTGCGTGGCCGCGGCCGGATGCGTGTGGCGCGTGGTTGGGGGCGCGCGGTGGTCGGACGCGCGGTGCCGGCGGGCGCGAGGCGCATCCGCGCACGGCGATCTGCGGCCGACCGCGCTCCCTGGCGCTGAAAGCCTCGGGCGTGCTCGTGATCGACGACGTGCAACGCATCGCCGCCCCCGAACTGGACTACCTCCGCCTCCTGGTGGACGCCCCACGACGCACACCAGTCTCGTGTCGTGCGCGGCGGGCACCGAACACGCTCCGGGTACGTGCTCCCGCCATGGCCTCCAGGATCCCGGCCCGGCGTCATCCCCGCGTCGACAGGCCCGAAGTCTTGGGCATGCCGGCCCTGTTCCGCTCTCTGTGGCACAGCGCGACCGACTCCGACACTCCCGCGACCCCCTCCGCCTTCACCGGGCCACCAGGGCGGCGACGACGAAACCGCCGACGGCAACTGGCTTCCGGGGCCGATGAACTGACGCCTGCTACCAGGCCGAGATCCCGTTCGCGACGGCACCCTGCCAAGGCTTCCTTCCGGTGTGCCCGTGGTGCCTGCATTTTCGCCGCGCAACCGGAAACGGCCCTGGGCAGCCGTGCACACCCCAGCCTGGATATGGCGCCACGCGGCGTGGACAGGCCGCCGATCCTCGTCGTTCCCGGCGTTTCGCCGAAAGATCGCGCGGGCGAGGGGGCGATGATGCCGAGTGACACGAAACACTCTCTTGGTGCCGGATGAGGTGGCCGTGGCAGAGCCGGTGGTGCTGTTGCACAACGCGCAGTTGATCGACGGCCGCGGGGGACCTCCAGTAGCCGACGCAGAAGACGGGGACGCTGGTTGTCGGCAAGGCCGCGGACGTCGTGATCACCGGGGTGGACCCCCTCACGGATATTGAAGCCCTCGGCGACCCGGCCACCATCCACGCCGTCGTCAAGGAAGGCCGTGTGGTCATCGATCGTGCCGGCGTCCTGGCCGGCAGCGGCCTGCCCACGCTTGTGCCGTGACTATTCCCTACTTCCGACAGACGGGTGTCATCGGTGCGTGTCGTTCATGATATGCCTTGAATGTCATATTTACGCACCAATCATGTCTCCATGTCGAGTCCCACGTTGCTGTCCCCACGACGTTCCCGCTGGTGCGCGCTTGCCGCAGCCGGTCTGTCCGCCGTCGCGCTGGTGGTGCCGGGAACCGCTTCGGCGGACCGGTCCGCGGTACCACGATCCGTCCCGACGCCGACCGCCGACACCTCCGTCATCACCGTCAAGGTCGGCGGCGACCGCACCGGCGCACAGACGGAGGGCCCGCTGGCCGGTGCGCGGCTGGCGCTGTTCACCGAGCCGAACAATGGCCCGCCCGTCGACGTGGTCTGGGCGGTGTGCACGTCGGACGCCGACGGGGACTGCTCGTTCACCGTCCCGGAGACCGGCAGCGGGCAGGCCAACGCCGGCCGTCGGTTCTGGGTCGGCCAAGTGCCGGACGGCGTTCCCGCAGGCTGGTACACCAACCCCCGGTTGCGGGTGGGCCCGGGGAGCGGCAGCAGTTCCCAAGACCCGGCGTACGTCTTCCGGACACCGGCGATGGCGGGCGGCACCACATACGCCTCGACGGTGCCGGCCCCGGACGGATTCATGTTCAGTTCGACGTACGGCACGAACTACACCGCGTCCGGCGGTGTCTGGCAGAACTCGCGGAACAACCCGCGGCTCACCGCGCACTGCGGTGTCGATGTCGCCCTCGTGCTCGACCTGTCCGCATCCGTCGGCTCCGCGCTCCCCGACCTCAAGGCGGCGGCGGACACGTTCGCCGACGCGCTCACCGGCACTCCGTCGCGGATGGCGGTCTTCTCGTTCGACCAGGCGTCGCCGGCCACCAGCGTCACTGCCAACCATCCCGAGCTGCAGTCGGTGTCGACGAGGGCCGGCGCCACCACCTTCAAGAACCTGTACCGGGACTGGACGCTCGGCAAGGGCACCAACTGGGACCAGGGCCTGTGGGCGGTCGCGCAGGCCGCCCGGCACTACGAGGCGGTCGTCGTGCTGACCGACGGCAATCCGACGCGGTTCGCGGACAACGCGCAAGGCGACGGCTCCAACACGCACTTCCGCGACGTGGAGAACGGCATCTTCTCCGCCAACGCCGTGAAGGCCGAGGACTCGCGCATCGTGGCGCTCGGCGTCGGCAAGGGTGTCGAAGGCGTGTCCGCGCTCAACCTGCGTGCCCTCTCCGGCCCGACTGCCTACAACGGCACCAACGCGGCCGCCGCGGACTACTACCAGACCGCGGACTTCGCCACCGCGGGACAGCAGTTGCGGGACCTCGCGATGGCGCAGTGCAGGGGCAGTATCTCGGTCGTCAAGCAGATTGTCCCGGCGGGCACCACCGGCGAGGACATCACCGGGGCGGTCAACGCCGGAGCCGGATGGACGTTCGGCGCCACCACCGCCACCGCCGGCATCGGTGGCATGCCGGCCACCGAGACGACAACCGACGACGGCACCGGCTCGGTGGCCTTCCAGCCGTCGTTCAACGCCGTCGACCACGGGGACTTCACCATCACCGAAACCCGGCACGCCGACCACGAACTCGTCACGCAGAATGGCCGCAACGCGGTCTGCACCGACCTCGGCACGAACCGACCGGTACCGGTCACCAATACCGGGACGACCGCGGCCCCCGGCTTCTCCGTCGGCCTCGACGCGAACCAGGCCGTCAGCTGCGTCGTCTACAACCGGGAGGCGCAGGCCGCCGACGTCTCCGCGGACAAAACCTGGCGCATCGACGGCAAGAACCATGCCCAAGGCACCCAGCCCGCCGGATTCGACGCGTGGCTCACCCTCACCGGACCCGGTACCGCGGGAGCGACCGCCCAGCCGTGGGGCACGCCGCGGATCGGCTACCAAATCGGCGAGCAGGTCACCGCGGACGAGACGGTACGCCTGGCGGAAGGCTGCACGCTGGATTCGGCGCGGGTGACATCCGTCGACGGTGCACCCGTGGACTTCCCGCTACCCCACACCGCCGAAGTACGGTCGGAACACCTGCGGATCGGCATCACGAACACCGTTACCTGCACACGCCCCACCCACACGCCGACCGCGACTCCGACGCAGACGGGGAAGCCGACACCGACGCATACGCATCCCACAACTCATCCGACCCCGACAGCCACGCCGACCACGCCGCCCACCACTGTGCCGTGCTCGGACACGCCGACGTGGCCGAGCAAGACGCCGATCCCTCCCACCTCGTCGACGCAGCCGCCGTCAGGGCATCCCACGTGGACGCGTCCGACCCGATCTCCGAACGCGACGCCGATGACCGCACACCCGACGCCGTCGGAATCCTCGTGGGCACCGCCGCCGGGACCCGGGACCGAGCCCGGATCAGGGGCGGGTAACGGACCGGGCACCGGGCCCGACACCGGCCACCTGGCGTCCACCGGCGCCCCGGCACCACTGGGTGCGTTGGCCGGATCCGCCGCGGTGTTCGGCGCACTGGGCGGTGCCGCAGTCATCCTGACCCGACGTCGGCGCGCCTGAGTCGCGGCGGAACGCAAGGGGGCTTTGGCGACGCGGGTGATGCGGAACCGTCAGCCGACGGGCTGTGCCGTCTGTGGCGGCACGGTCCGTCGGCGCACGTTCCACACCGCCGACTGGCTGATCGCGAGCCGCGAGCCGCGAGCCGCGATCACGGGAACCACAGCCATGTAGGCGGCCGAGGAGAAGCGAGGCACCGCGCCCATGGGTAGGCACGGGCGAACTGCCATGCGATCCGGGGAGCTGCCGCGCGGGCAAGCCGATGCAACGCTGTGCCCGGGTTGTCTTCCGGCCCGTCCCAGGACGGCCCGCGCAGGCCGCAAGACGAGAGGCAATGAGCTGGGTCGTGAGTCTGTCCTTCGAAGTCGGTGTACCACCCGTGCGGGGTGCGGTTCCGGCATGCCTCACAACTTGCCCCCGTCGATGACGACGCTGCTGCCTGTCAGGTAGCCGGCGGCGGGTGAGAGGCAGAAGGCGGCGAGGCGGCCGAACTCTTCCGGCCGGCCGAATCGGCGCAGCGCGATGTTCCGTGGAGTTTCGTGAGGTTCGAGTGGGGCGCCGTCGGTGGGAAAGCGTCCGGGCAGAAGGGACAGCACGCGTATGCCGCGTGGGCCGAGTTCCGCTGCCAGGCTCTTGGCGGCCATGGCGAGGCCCGGTCGAAGGCCGGTGGACAGAGCGAACCCGGGCAGCGGGATGCGGGCCGAGGTCGAGAGCAGGAAAGCGATGGCCCCGTGCTCGGGGAGCACGGGGGCGACGGTCCGGGCGCACCGCACCATGCTCAGGAACAGAAGCTCGAAGTGGTCGCGCCAGGCGGCATCGGTGGCGTCGAGGACGGTTCCACGTACGCTGCCTCCGGTGCCCAGCAGCGCGCCGTCGACACGCCCGAAGGCGTGGATGGCGGTGTGGACGAGCAGGTTCGGAGTCTGCGCATCCAGGAGGTCCGCGGCCAGTCCAGCGGTGTGTTGCGGTGCGGCGAGGCGGGCGACGGCTTCGTGGACGCGGTGCTGATCGCGGGAGCAGATCACGACGTTGGCGCCCTCGGCGACGAGGGCTTGGGCGGCTGCGAAGCCCAGTCCGGACGTGCCTGCGGTGACGATGTAGCAGCGTCCGGCGAGTCCGAGGTCCATGACTTCAGCGGTCCGGGGCGGCCGGGACGAAGCGGTGGCTTTCGCCGTGATGCCAGGGGAAGTAGTGCAGGGCCCAGCGGCGTTGGCAGTTCACGTACAGGGCGAGCGCCGCGGCCAGCGACCGGAATTCCTCCTTGGAGCGGATGGCCGGCAGGATCCGGTAGGCACGGTGCAGGAACGCGTGCAGGTTGTGGAATCCGCAGTGCCCGAGGAAGTCCGCTTGCATCACCGTTAGGCGCGGCAGCATCGCTCGCAGCGACCCAACGGTCACCTGCGGATCGAATGTGGCGGCAACCAAGGGGTTGAGAGTGGTGGAGCCGAGCAGGCGCAACTCCCCGTTCACGTAGACAAGGGTGGAGAAGTACTGGCCTCGGCTGCCCAGCGGGATGCGGCCCGTGTGCAGGTCCAGCAGGTCGCGGGGCGGGGTGAGCCAGATGCGGGCGGTGTGCGCATGCAGGTCGTCCATCAGGGCTTGGGCCTCGGGATCGGCTATCTCCGGCTGGCGCGGGAGATGCCACGGTGCGTCTGGCTCTCCGTGCCGGGATACGCGCGTCTCGACTATCTGTTTGGTGTGGTAGACCGCCTCCCAACACTGCTCGGCCACCTGACGAAGCGTCGGCAGGTCTTCCTCGGAGACCTGGGCGATGCGGGCGCAGACGGTGGGTTCGAGGAGCGGCGCGTACTTGATGAGGAGGTGTTGGAGCCGGGAGAGATAGATGCTCCCGTCGGGAGCCCGGCTGCGGTCCTCCGGATTGGTGTGGGGAGCGTGGACGGGTTTGACACTCGGTGTCAAGTGGTAGAAGTGGCCGTCGGCCACGACGGCGTGGCTTTGGACGCTGCGATACGGGAGCATGTCCCACCAGACCAGGGCAAGTTCGGGGTTGAGGTCCTCCGCGAGGGTGGCGGTGACTGCGGCGCCCAGGCCGGGCCAGGCGATGTCCACGCGCTTCATGCGGTCCTCCGGCAGATCGAGGGCGGCTGTGGTGTCGGCCGGTGCCGGCTAGCGGGGATGCGGCGGGTCGAGGATCGCAGGCACTCGGTCCGGGCCTCGGAAGACGCGAGGCCGCTCGCGAGGCGGGGCTGCCGTGCTCTCCGCCAGGCGGGCGTTCGGAAAGCGTCCGGCGAGGGCGTTGAGGAGCGCGTCGCCCAGGCTGTGCACGAGCGGTGCTCCGATGCAGCGGTGGGCGCCCAGGCCGAACTGCACATGCCGGTTGGGGCTGCGCAGCCAATCCGCGCGGGTCGGGCCGCGGAAGACGGCCGGGTCGCGGTCGGCGAGAGCGAGCGAGACGATCACGATGTCACCGGCGGCTATCGGGGTGCCGGCCAAGGTCAAGTCGGTACGGGCGAACCGCCATACCCCGCGCACGATCGGACCATCAAGCCGCAGATACTCCTCGACGGCGGAACGCCGAATAGCCGGGTCGCGGCACAGATGCGCCCACCCGTCCATGGCGAGGACACCCAGGAGCAGGGTGCCGAGGAAGTCGGCTGTGCTCTGGCGGCCCGCCACATACATCTGCAAGACCACGTCCGTCCACTCGTCGGATGTCGCGGGCGGCCAATCCTCCGCTGTTCCGTCCGAGAGCACGTCGCACTGCGGGCGGGGGCCTCGGCGTCTCGCGTCACCGGACGCAGGACGAGCGGCAGCCCGAATATGACGCTGGAGCGTTACGCGCGCCTCGGCGATCCCGGCCCTGACGGCGTCCCCGTCCAGCGGCCGGACCAGGTTCTCCGCCTGGGACCGAAGCGTTTCGTTGGTCTGGTGTGGCAGGCCGAGGAGTCCGGCGACGGGTTCCGCACAGAGTTCCCTCGCGCGCCGGTCGAACTCGGGCAGTGTGCGTCCTGAGAAGGCGCGCAGCGCGGCGGCACGGAGACGGGTGTGGTCCGGGGGGTCCTTGTCGATCAGCCCGACCCGCATCGGCGAGATGTGCGGGGCCAGGTCGGGATGTACGTTCCGTTGGTCGCTGCCGAGTTCCGGGGCGTTCAACGCGGCCACGGCGGCGGAGTGTGTGGTGGTCCACCACACGTTGAAGCGTCGGTAAAGGCGCACCCGCGTTACCGGACCCGAGAGGCGCAGCCGTTCCAGCAGTGGATAGGGGTTGTCCATCGAACCCGGGTCGTCGGGCAGGTGGTGGACCGGGCAACGCGGGTCGGGGCGCCGCTCCGGCCTACTGGGGTCCTCCGAGTGCATGACGCGGTCCTGTCCTGGTGCGCGTCGAGTCCCCGGCCCGGTGGTGGCGGGCGGGCGTCGGCAGCGCGGGCTCGCACTGTGGGGAACGTCGGAGCGGAGCCGTTGCTCGGCACGATGGACCCGGCGAGTCCGGCTCAGTCGATGGTAAGGGTGGCGATGCTGTCGATCCTGGACACGGTTCCGAGGCCGAGTGTGCAGGCGAGGACGTCGGTTGAGGGTGCGACGAGTTGGTAGACGACGGTGTCGCCGGTGAACAGGCCGGAGGTCACGGTGCCGGTGACCGTGGTGGTGAGCGCGGCGGCGGCGAGGTTGACGGTGCGGGTTCCGCTGACGACGGTGGTCGCCCCCGTGTTCCAGGTGAAGCTGATGGTCGTCGGCGCGGTGTTGAGGAGGGTCAGGCACGAGTAGGACGGGATGGTGACGCTGTGGACCGTGACGGGGGCAGAGTTGATGGTGGGCACGCTCAGGGACGTGCACGTGTTCAGATCGCGAGTGATCGTCACGGTGGTGCCGGCAGGTGTGAGGCTGAGCGGTGGCGAATACGTGGAGGAGTCGTTGCTCGGCACCGTGCACAGGACGTCTCCCACGGTCGCCTGGGCCGTCGGTGCGGCCATGATCGGTGCTGCGGCCAACGCCAGGACGCTCAACGCGCTGATGACAGAGTTCCGCCTCATTGACGAGCCTCCTTCATGAGATTGGGAGCGTCTCAAAGCCCGGGATGGCCAGCCAGTGTCCATTCGGCCATATGTTCCCGCTGCTGCTGTCGACTCCCTCCCTGCGGTGGGCATGCGCATTACGCACCCCCACCGAGCCTCGCACGTCGGCTGTGGGCCCTTCCCAATTCGCCGCGCCCTTCGGACAATCGGGCACGGGTGCATGTGATGGCGGCCTGGACCCTCGTCCGACCCGCGGCGTTGGAGCTCGTGGACGATCCGGCGGGCTCTCCACCGGGGATGGGCCGGCCGCAGCTCGCAGATCGCCGCCTCGACGTCCCCGCCGATCCGGGTCGGCGACGTGGGGGCGGCGGGATCGGCCCATCCGGGCTTCCAGCCCGCCCTCGTCGTCCCGCGCGGTCCAGGCGTACACGGATTGCCGGGAGGCTCCCGCCTGCCGGGCCACCGGATCGCCGCCCTTCACCGGCATGACCGCCCGATACCGGTGCCCGGTCAGCCGGCGGCGGTCGTCGACAGCGTTCTCATCCCGCTTCTCACCCACGTTTGGCTCAACGACACGACGCTGTCAAGGATGTGCTCGGACCGTCCAACATGTCACAGGACTTCCGTGCCCGACATCTCTTGGGACTTCACACCAGCGGGGATGTCTCAAGGCCGCCGGCGGGGACGATCAAGTTGCCATGGACACGAGCGGCCTGAACGGATGATCTCGACCGGCGAACGGGTTCTCGACGGGGGCAACTGACCCGACCGGATGGTCGAGGCGGTGCCGGACGTCCGTCAGATGCGGATCATCTTCCCGGCACCGTCCGTGGCCCGGCGCATCCCGGACCGGTCCGCCGTGTTCCTGATGTCGCCACTCGCCCGCGAGGTGGTCCCGGCCCTGACCGAACCCGCCGCCGCGCGGGACTACGACCGGCCGCCCGTACCCGTCTCCGGCGGGTCCTGTCCGAAGACGCGGCGAACAACGCCCCGTTGGCCGAACCGGGCAGGGCCGTCGGGGTTCCCGCACCCCCCGGCCGACTTCTGTCCAACGAACTCGGCATGAGCTTTCACGAGTGGCGCACCCGACTACGCGTCCACCGCGCACTTGTACTGCCGGCCGAGGGCCACGGCACCACCCGAACCGCCCATGCCTGCGGCTGGGCCGACCCGAGCGGCTTCATCGCGGCGGTGACGAACATCATCGGGTCGATGCCGGGGCGATACCGGGCGGGGAGGCGAACTGCGTTGCGCTGAACGAGACTTCGGCGCGCGCGTACATTTCGATGCCCGGGCCGCACCACGCTCGTGCACGTTCCGTGACAGGTCATGACGTGACCCGTCACACCGCCCCCGACCGTCGATACTCTCGGTGCGTCCCGAGTCGACGGTGCGTGCCGCGAGGGCACGATCTCGGTTGGTTACGGGCCTCCCTGAGCACGTCCGTTCGGTGATCGCTCGATCGTCAATGGAAGGAACGTGTACTGATGAAGCGTCTGTCCCGCATCGTTTGCGTCGGTGTCCTGGCCGCCGCCGCACTGTCCGTCGGTGTCGACTCGGCCATGGCCGCAAGCTCGACGACCTCGGGGGTATCCCACTACGGAGGCAAACCCCGCAGGTGCGATGCCGAGTACACCGCCGCCTACTACCACGCCATTCAGGAAGGCTGGGGCGACCTGCTGGCCCGCGAATACGCCGACATGGTCTACGAGGGCTGCGGCTGATCGTGCGACGTGCGGGGGACGCGTCGAAGGAGGAGACCGCGCACGCGGTGGCGTCCGCAGTTGCCGGTCGGAAGCCCCGAAGCCACGGCTCGACGACTGCTCCGATGCCGCAGGGTCGTGCCCTCCGTCCCTCGACGATGGCGTTGCGCAGCGCCGCATGCGCGTGGGTGCCCGGTTCCAGGGCGGCGAGTCGGGTGAGGTTGCGGTCGGTGGCGGCGCGCAGGCGCGTGTGTGTCGGTCATGCGATGGGGCCTCCGAAACGGGTGTGCGTCGGACGCCGGGGGGCCGTGGAACGAGGGGTGGAGCGATCGGCCCGGGGCGGGGCCGACCTTGGTCCCTTCCACCCCACGGCTCACCCACATCCCGTCGGGGCGGGCGGGATCGAACGCGCACGGCCGGCACGGGCCCTCGTCCGGCACCGTGCGTCCCACGCCGCCGGGGTCACGGTGCGTGGGACGCACCGACCGACTCCCACGATTCCTTCCTGTGGGCGGATCGGGTGCACGTCGGCGCCGTCGTCGACGGTTTTCGAGTGTGGACGCCGTTCCTGCGGCCGGGGTTCTCCGGCGCGGTTCGTTCTTGGACCTCGTGGTCACCGCCTGCGGCGCGATCGCTTCGCGCGCGTGTGCCGTCGTCTTCTCCCGTGTCGTACCCGGTCTCGAACGGTCCTTGCGGGCCTGCGTGTCTGTTCGGCTGTGCGCGTTCACGCACGGCGGGGCCGGGGGTGGGCCGTTCGACCTGCGGTCGTGCCCCATACAGCGACGATTCTCGCCCGGTCCACTCCACCGGTGCGGATGCACCGAAGTCGTGGCCGGCGTCGCCTTGTTCGCCCGTGATCGGCCGACGGGAAACCGCTTGATGCGGACAAGGGAGTCGCGGCTACGATGCCGGTCATGTCCAGCCTCTCGGTCCCGTACGCCGATCTGTCGAGCACCGACCTGATCGTTGACGTCGTGTACGAAGGCGGCCTCGGCACCGGGTTCGGCGACGGCCCGATCCACAAGATCCTGCCGACACAGAACCGCGGGGGGGTTCCGGCGAGGGGTCCATCCCGCCACCCGAGGGGTCCTGCCGGGCAGCACCCTGTTTGCCGTGCTGTACGTCAACCGGAGCCGGCCGGAGTGGTCCGACGCCGTCGACACCTTCCGTGGCACGGCGGTCTATCACGGGGACAACAATCGACCGGGTCGTGACCTGCACGAGACGCCCCACAAGGGCAATGCCTTCCTCCGCGACGTGTTTCGCGACGCCGCCGGCGGCCGACAGGGCCGTGAACGGGTGCCCCCCATCCTTCTGTTCGAGAAGGCGAAAACCCGGCTGGACGTCCGCTTTCGCGGCCTTCTCGTCCCGGGAACCCCTGCAGTGCCCGTCACCCGGGCACTGCAGATCGTCGAGTGGGGGACTCCGCCGAAAACCTTCCGAAATTACGCGGCGACATTCACCATCCTCGACGTGCCCGTGGTCGAACGCCGATGGATCCGGGAGTTCGGCGAGGCTCCCCAGGTCGGGTCCCGTGCCGAGGAGGCGGGGGACCCGACCCGGGGTGATCAGCGGGAGCCGACCAGCCGGGGTGCGGCCGTGGCCGGGGCAGGGACGACCTCCACCACCGGCTGCCGGTCGCGGCCGAGCAGGACCAGCGCCCAGGCGAAGCTCGCGAACGAGGCCACGTTGGCGATCGCGCGGGCGATGTTCCACGCGACCCACTTGTCCTCGAACGCCGCCCGAACCGCCGCCACATCGACCCCGTCGGGGCTGCCGGCCGCCGCCAACTCGTCGTTGAGCGGCACGTTGAAGCCCACCGTGATCAGGAACATCGCGGCATAGCCCGCGAACCCGGCGAGCAGCCAGGCCCGGAACGCACGATCGCCGCTGCGCCGGTTCGACACCACCGTCGCCGCCGCGCAGCCGAGCCCGCCCATGAAGCTGGTCATGAACACCGGGTTGACGATCACCTCGTTGATGTTCCGCATCACCTCGACGAACGCGTGGTCGTCGCTGCGCCGCAGGCCCGGCATCACCGAGTAGGCGAACCCGGCGAACAGGCCGGCGTTCAGCCCGGAGGTGACGGTGGCCGCCACGAGGGTGGCGACCCGCAGCCGCCTCACGAGGCCTCCGGGGTCCAGATCCCGGCCGCGGCGGTGGTGCGGGCGTAGTCGGCGAAGTCGCGCGGCGCACGCCCGAGGACCCGGTGAACACCGTCCTCGAGGTGCGCGTTGCGGCCGTCGAGCACGGTGGTGAACAGGTAGGTCACGAAGTCGATGTCGCCGGCCGGCAGACCGGCCTCCGCCAGCGCCTTCGCGTACTCGTCCGCGCCGACGGGCACGAAGCCGATCGGGCGCCCGGTCGCGGCGGCGATCTCGGCGACGGCGTCCGCAAAGGTGAGCAGGCGCGGGCCGGTCAGTTCGTAGAGCCGCCCGTGGTGTCCCTTCTCGGTGAGTACGGCGACGGCGACCTCCGCGATGTCGTCGGCGTCGACGAAGGGCTCGCCCACGTCGCCGACCGGCAACACCACCTCCCCCTCCAGGACCGGCTCGGCCAGGAAACTCTCGCTGAAGATCTGGCTGAACCAACTCGCCCGCAACACCGTCCACGGAATACCCGAGTCGGCGACGATCTGCTCACATGCCTGCGCCTCCGCCTCGCCCCGCCCGGACAGCAGCACCAGGTGCCGGATGCCCGCGCTGATCGCGGTCTCAGTGAAGGCGCGGATCGCCTCAGGTGCGCCCGGGACGGCCAAGTCCGGCTGAAAGGACACGTAGACCGAGTCCACGTCCATCAGCGCGGCGGGCCACGTCGCCGGGTTCTCCCAGTCGAAGGGCGGGTCCTCGCGGCGCGAGCCCACCCGTACGTCGAGATCGCGGGCGCGGAGCAGGTCCACGATTCGGCGACCGGTCTTCCCGGTGCCCCCCAGCACCAGGATTCTGTTGGAACTCCCCGTCATTTCAAGTCCGTTCGTGTGGAGAAGTAGGTGCCTCCACGATCGTTCGGGCGCCGGCCCGGAACAATGCCTCCTTGATCAACTATCGTTGAGCGGCGCGCAACGATGGGGGCGGGGGCCTGATGGAGCGGTACGAGATCGAGGCGTTCCTCACGCTGGCCGAGGAACTGCACTTCGGCCGGGCGGCCGAGCGGCTGGGGGTGTCCACCGGCCGGGTCAGCCAGATCATCCGCAAGCTGGAACGCCGGGTCGGTGCGGCCCTGTTCGACCGGACCAGCCGGCTGGTGTCGCTGACCACCATCGGCGCGGGATTCCACGAGGACCTGCGGCCGGGCTACGAGCAGGTGCGCAAGGCGCTGGATCGGGCCGTCATGGCCGCGCGCGGGTTCGAGGGCCCGCTGCGGGTGGGCTTCGTCGGGGCCGCCGCCGGGGGATTCGTGCTCGAGACGGCTCGCGCGTATCGTGCCGACCACCCTGCGGGCGAGGTGTCCATCCGCGAGCTACAGATCGACAACTCGTTCGTCGACCTGCGCGAACACCGTACCGAGATGGTGCTGAACACCCGGCCCATCGTCGAACCGGACATGGTCGCGGGACCGGTCCTGTGGTCCGAACCCCGATACCTGGCGGTCTCGGCCAAGCACCGGTTGGCGACCCGGACGGAGATCGATCTGGAGGACCTGGCCCGGGTGACGCTGCTGCGCTTGCCCGAGAACGCGCCGCGGGCGATCGCCGAGGACCGGGTGCCCTCTCGTACTCCGCTGGGGCGGCCGATCGCGCACGGGCCGCGCGTGGCCTCCTTCCAGGAGGTGTTGACGATGGTCGGGGCCAACGAGGGCGCGTTCCTGGTCGGCGGCCAGGTGATCCGCTTCTACACTCGGCCCGAGGTGGCCTACATCCCGATCGGCGACGCGCCGCCCGTGGAATGGGGTTTCGTCTGGCGCGCGTCGCACGAAACCGCCCGTATCCGGGCCTTCAACGAAAAGGCCCTGGCACTGCGCTCGTCCCGGCGGCGGGCGACGGGGGCGGAGGCTGGTCCGGACGGGGGTCGCGGGGCATGATCGAACGCACGAACTCGTATCCTGCCGAGCGAGATCCGCGTCGAGGGCCACGGGCTCCGGCTGCGTGAGCGGACCGACGACGACGTGCCGGCCATGGTCGAGCCGTTCGACGAGGCCGAGATCCACCAGTGGACTCCGCTCGTGTCGCCCATCGACGCGGAGGCCGCGCGCCTACCTGGCGCGGGCACGCGGAGCACGCGCGCTGCACCGGGGCATCCAGCCGGCCGTCACGGGCGACGGCGGCGAACCGTGCGGCGAGGTGCTGCTGTTCCTGGACGCGAACGGTCCCGACATCGACCTCGGTTCCGACGCCCAACGGCCCACCCGGGTGGGGAGATCGCGTACGGGATCGGTGCCAGGCACCGCCGTCGGGGCCTGGCCGGGCGTTCGGTGCGGCCGATGACGCGTACGCCCGGGACGAACTGGGCGCCGACGCGGTCATCCTGCGCATCGCCCCGGACAACGCCGCGAGCGTGGCGGTCGCTGAATCCACGGGCTTCCACCGTACGGACACCGAACCGGTGATCCGCGAACGAGCCGACCGCCGCGTGGTGCTCGACACGTGGGTCCATCGCGGCTGGTACTGCAACCGGAAGCCGCTCGGCCATCGGCACGATCGACTTCCGCCGACCGTCCGCTTCACGAGGTGAAGAAGGCTCCCGAAAACTGCTGGGGCTCCTCGAAGTTCACTGCGGCTTTCGGCGGCATCTGGTGTGTGGTGCCGTCGTCGGTGAACAGCTCGGCATTGAACCTCGTGTTGTTCTGGGCGGAACGGGCGGTGAACGGCTCGCTCAACGACGCGCGGCCTCCTCCGACGCCGGCCGCCGACACGGACACCGTGTCGCCGCCCTGGTCGGGCTCGCTGTAGAGGTCCAAGGACCCAAGACCTGTCATGACTCCTCCTCCTCCTCCTCCTCGGCCGCGGCAAAGCCGACGGCGACGCGGACGCTGCGCAGGCGCACAGCTGTCCTTCCGATCGTTCTCAGGCGACTGACGGTCGACGGGGTTCCGACCGCAGCGCTGCCGAAGGGCTACGGCGCGCTGGACTGCGGTCGGCATCCATACGATTCGTTGGCTCGGGTAGTCGTACAGGCCCGCGCCACTTCGAGTCGAGTCAGGTGCGCGGGCGTTCACCCGCCATGAGGACGAGGCGCCCGCACTTGGACGACGCAGGCTGCGCGGTCACTCGGACAGGTGGATGTGTGTGAATCGGGGACCCCGGGCACGCCGGCTGCCTCAAAGTTGCGTTCGACGCAACACGAGGAGGGCTCTGCGGACGACGCGGTGCCGGGATCCGCCGCACTGGTGCGGGTTCCGAACCCGGTGGCGCTGGACCCGGCCGCGGCGATGTTCAACGCGATGCCGGAGGGTGGGCCAGGCAACAGCGCAGCCGCCCGCTTGGTACGACGTCGTCGCCACGTACAGGCACGTCAACGTCCTGGGCAAGTGCGCGTTCACCGCCTCCCAGCCCCTGGGCGGGCTTCCGCCGCTGCGAGATTCCGACATCGCTGTGGGCCGGGAGGAAGGGGAGGACGAGTGGGAAACCACGAAGGGCTCCCGATCGAGCGATGGGGAGCCCTTCGCCGTCGAACACCGGGGCACGGCCCGCCCGCACAGGCAACCATGAAGGACGAAGGCGGGCGTCGGCGCCGTGTCGGTCGGGCCTATTCGAAGTCTGCCGTGACGGGGGCCGGCTCTTGGGCTTGTGGTCGTGCGGAGGGTTCGGTGTCGGGGGCCAGGTGTCGGGCAGGCCCGTCGGTCCGGGCGCCGTCGGCTGCCTCCTCGAAGTAGGCGGCTCGGGATCCGCCGGGGTACTCACCGGTGACGTAGTAGTCGGTGGTGAAGCCGAGCGCGGCCTGGGAACCGAGCGTGTCGCCGTTGGCGCGGATCGGAACGATCTCGTGGTGTTCCATCCACAGGCAGGCGGAGCTGCGCGGGGGGACGTTCAAACCCCGGTTCTTGGTCTCCTCGCGCATGGTCGCGACGCTGGTGCGGCGCTCGTAGCCGAGTTCGATCGTGGTGGAGATCGAGGTGGTCACGGTGGTGGAGGCGCCGATGCCGAACGGTTTGGCGCCGGCCTCGACGCCGACCGACACGCCGACGGTCATGCCGGTGGAGGTGCGGAAGGACTCCTCGGCGGTCCTGGTGACGCCGGTCGTGACGGCCTGCGACTCGGGTTGGGACTCTGAGCCGTTTCGGTTGTCGCGGAAGAGGATCAGCTCGTAGTGACGCTTGCGGCGGACCTTGTAGAAGGGGGAGTTGGCGACCTTCCACTCCTCGTCGCGGCCCTTGTCGTCGATCAGGTAGTACGGCACGGTGACCGTGCGGTCGGCGATGGAGGTCTGGGCCGGCGGGCGGGCGTAGGAGGTCAACTCGGGGATCTCCGGTCCCTCGCGCCTCTCCACCACGGCCGGCAGGTCAAGAATCCAGGTGGTCGCGGTCGGAGCGGGCGTCCCGGAGGACGTGACCGCGGTCAGACAGCCGCTGGGCAGGTAGAGGCGCTCGTCCTGGTCGCCGTCCGGGTACGGCGGCGCCACGACCGACCACACCCGCAGGCCGTCGGCCTCGTGGAGTCTGGTCCCGACCTCCCCTTCGCGAACGTAGTTGCGGCCGTTGTGGGTCTTCTTCACGCACGCGAACTGCGTGTAGAACTCCGGCAGCAGGGCCGGGTCGGAGGTGGACCAGACCGCGATGTAGTCGCCGAGCGCAACGTATCCGGGCGGGGGGATCGGCCGCCAGATGCCCGTCTTGTTGCCGGGTGTGGGGATTTCCCCGATGCGCTGCCAGCCGACGGGCCTGCGGAGCAGGCTGCCGTCGCTGGACCTGTCCCTCAAAAGCAACCCGCCGGGCTTGGCGCCCTGAGGCCCGAGTTTGACGCCCGTCTTCATCCAGTCGGTCCCGGAGACGCCGTGGTGCACGTCGTACACCGCCAGCGTCGACGTGATGGGTTGCACGGCATGAACGATCTGGAAGCCGAGTTCGAGATCACCGTAGCGTTGCACTGTGGTCATGCCACTCCTGAGTGCCCAGCGCCGCCACGCCCGCGACGGACGAGGCGGCGCGACTGGTGGTGAATGAGAGTGCACTCAAAGTTATACGCAGGGCGCGGCGTGGCCACCCACGAAATCGTCGACTCGGGGTGCCGCCGACGAACATTTTCGCGGACCACTTGGCCGACCAGTGCCCGGCGATCGTGCATGCTGTCTGGACGTGCCAGGAAAACATCCCATCCGGCACCGCTGATCACGGATCGGTTCCAGCACGTGCTCGTAGTCCGGTGATCACGACTGAAGCCATCCCGGGGGTCGCACTTCATCGGATCAGGATCAACTCGGACGCCGCCCGGCACGAACTCTCCCTGGACGACCAGGATCTGACGGACAGTCTGCGCGGAATCGAGATCTTCCTCGAAGCCGGTACGCCACCAACGGTGGTCCTCCATCCGGCTCCGGCTCCGGCTCGAACAATGCCGGCCACGCTCGACGTTCTCGCGCACGTGCCCGTCGCAGAAGACGACCCCGGCCCGGCCGCCGCGCGTTTCATGGCGCGCATCGATCCGGGGGAACTGGAGCGAGCAGCCCTCAACCGCTCGGATCCGAGTTCCGGGCCGCACGGACCGACAACGGACTGACAGAGGCCATGCTGCGGCAACTCACGAAATGGGCAACCGGCCATGGCGCTTGATCCGGACCGTGTGACGACATGGTCGAGATTGCAGTTCTCTCGACCGTGTCCGGAATGAACGCGCACCCATCGAAACGGCCTACACCCTCGATCCGGAGACGGGCCGGATGATCTCCACGGCACCGACTCTGATCCACGAGGGGCCGGCTCTCGTGTCACGGCACAGCGGCGCCCCGCCGACGACTCTCCTCGAGGGGCGATGCGTGTTCCCGAATCACAGGACTGGTATCAGCTGCTCCTGTCCAAGCGTGCCCCCACTGCACGCGAGGCCGATGAAGTCGCTGTGCTGATATTGGTGGCCGGACGCGTGACCATTCCGCTGGACGGGACGTATCCGGTCGAGGTCCCGTCACACCGCCAGGCGAGCAGGGTCAAGGTCTGGATGCCGGTCGACGACGACCCTCAGTCCCCCGGAGACGGCCGGGCATACATACGCCTGTTCAGTTCGCGTTCTGTGGCTCTCGGGCCCGGTTGCCGGGGTTGGTGCCGTCCCATTCGGCCAGGGGTGTGCAGTGCCAGCGCCAGTTGGTTTGGTGGGGGTGGTCGGGGAGGCCGTGGCGGCCGTTGGCCCAGAGGAGTGAGCTGACCCGAGTTTTATGGAGTCGTTCTGCGGTTGTTCAGGCAATCTGTGCGGCTTGCGCCTGAGCGGCACGGTATTGCTGTTCGTATTCAGCTGGTGGCACGTAGTCCAGTGCCGAGTGCAGGCGTTCGTCGTTGTACCAGCCGACCCAGCGCACGACGGCGCGTTCGAGCTGGGCGAAGTCCCGCCAGGGGCCCTGCATTTCGATGAGCTCCGCCTTGAAGGTGCCGTTCAGCGCCTCGGCCATGGCATTGTCGTATGAATCGGCCACGGAACCCACGGACGCGGCGGCGCCGACGTCGGCCAGTCGCTCGGTGTAGCGAATGGACACGTATTGCGACCCGCGGTCGCTGTGGTGAATCAGGCCGGAGTCCTTTTTGATCCGGCGGCGCCACAGTGCCATCTCCAGCGCGTCGAGCGGGAGTTCGGTCCGCAGGTGGTCCGCGAGCTGCCAGCCGACGATCATCCGCGAGTACACGTCCAGGACGAACGCGACATACACCCACCCCGACCAGGTCCGCACATACGTCAGGTCCGCGACCCACAGCCGGTCCGGGCCGTCGGCGGTGAACCGGCCGTCGACCAGGTCCGGCGGTCGCGGTGCGGCCGGCTCGGGCACGGTGGTGCGACGCCGCCGCCCTCGGATGACGCCCTCGATGCCGAGCTCGCGCATCAGCCGCTCGACGGTGCACCGCGCGACGACGTGGCCCTTGCGGCGGAGCGCGCGGGTGCGGGCGCCGTAGGTGCCGCCGGAGTCGGCGTGCTCGGCCTCGATCAGCCGCATCAGTTGCTCGTCGCGCAGGCGGCGGGCAGACCTGGGGCGCTTCTTGCGCGCGAAGTACGTCGACGGCGACAGTTCCAGCACCCGGCATACGGGATCGACCCCGAGACCTTGTTCACGCAGGTGGTCGATCACCTGCTCGGCCTCGTCCGGGGACGGTCGATCTCCTGGGCAAAAAACACGGACGCGGCCTTGAGGATCTCGTTCGCCCGCCGCAACTCCGCGACTTCCTTGCGCAGTTGCTTCAGTTCCTCGGTCTCGGCGGTGGTCGGCCGGTCGGTCCGTTCGCCGGCGTCGGCCTCGGCCTGGCGGACCCAGCCTCGGAGGGCTTCCTTGTGGATGCCCAGGTCCCGGGCAACGTGCGCGACCGGCCGTCCGGAGGTGCGGACCGCCCACTCCCTTAGTTCGTCGGGGTACTTGCGTGGTGCTGGCATGGTTCGTGGTGCTCCTTACGCCGGGCACCATAACCCGGCTTCCAGGACTCCACAAATCTCAGAGCGGCTCAGGAAGTAGCCGTCTACGTGGGGCTGGTCTGGCGCCTGACCGCCGGCCTGGCCCGCTATGCGATTCCGGCGTACTACCTTCACGACGCCGCACGAACACTGGGACGTGAGCCGGTCCTCGTGGACTGGGAGTACGAGGTCGACGCGGAGCAGGTGACCGCCGCGGCGCGGGACAACGGCTTCGTTCCCGGGAGTGCGACAAACAGGTTCCTCCGGGGGCCCACCGGGTGGGAGGGGGAGAGGATCGGCCGTGACGGCGCGGGCCTGTTCCCGCTGGCGACCCCGAGGGACCTGGTGTCCGCGCTGCACGCCGTGCTCCTCGACGCGTCCTCGGAGATCACCGTGTTCGCCGTCACCCCGGGAGCCGAACGCTTCGAGCGTCTGACCGCGGCGTTGCGCGGCCCGGTGCGGCCGGTCCTGGCCGATGTCCTCGGGGACGACGGGATCTTCGTCGACCTCACGATCGGCTCGGACGTGGGCAACCACGACTCCATCATCGTCGCGTCGCAGACGGATCCACTGGACCGGCTGACCGGCCTTGCCGCGGACAGCACGAAGCGCGTCGAGTCCTACGAGCAGCGGCTGGACGAACTCCGCAATGTCCCGGATTTTCTCCGAGCGATGCCCACGCTCGCGGGCGTGACACTGGACGCCTCCTGACCGAGGCTGCTCCGTGCGTCGGTGACGTTGACTCGGAGCCGGCAGGCTCGGGCGCGTCTGCGCGCCCGAGGGTGTCTGTCTCAACGAAGCCAGTCTGAAGGATGCCGGTCGACCTGGTCGGACTGTCTTCGTTGAGACGCGGGGCCTTCAGTCGAGTTCCTCGCCGGGGGGAATGAAGGCGTCGGCGCCGTACGCGTCGTCGACGTGTCCGTGGGCGTCCATGGTGATGGGGGTGGCGCGCCCGTTGGACGTGACCAACCAGGCGAGTACCTGTTCCGTCAGCGGAGTTTTGCCCGGGCCTTCGTCGTTCCAGTGGGCCCGCCATCCGCCTCCCGGCACTGCCGCGACGACTCGGTTCGCCGGTTCGAGGTGGGAGAAGTCCTCGTAGTCGGTGACCGGGCGCAGTGCGCCGCGCTTGGTGTCGACCACGAGGGCCGTGCCGGAGTTCGGGTCCCAGCCTTCGACGTTCCGTTGCCGACCGATCTCGGTCTCGATGCCGGTGAAGAAGGCAAGCCATCCCGTTTGGTTGAAGTATTGAAGATCCATGCGGAACATCATGTCGTTGCGGTCGGCGCCGACCTTCCCTGCCACGATCTCGGATCGGCACCGGCGTGCCACACGCCCGTTCCCGCGGCGCAGGTGGCGAGGCGGCGTGCGGTGACCCGGTGCCATCCGCACAACGTCCCGCCGACGTCGCGCGAACGGGCCGGTGATCTCGCGGGCGGTGGTGTCCGCCCACCACGGGTGCACGCCCGGGACGACGGCGCCGGCCGGGGCGGGACGTCGGGGAGTGGTGCAACGGACGGGGTCCGTCGTCGCGGTGTCGTTCCCCGGTCCCCGACCCGATCTCGAGGAGTCGGTCGGGTCCGGTGTCGGGCGGCGTGCCCGACGGTTCGCTGGATTGCCGTTGTCATCGTGGCGTCGGGGAGTTCCATGCGAGCCCGGGGGAGGGACTACCGGAGTAGTAGTAGATGTTGGATCGGTACACGGGTGTGTCGTTCGGGTCCGGAGTGTGGGGCCCGTCGTGGTCGGAACAGCCCGCCAGGAGGAACACGGCGGCTGCCACGGCCGGGGCGACCGTGCGCAATCGAATCATCCCGCGACGCTACCCGCCCGCGGGCGGCGTTCGCCGGGATATCGGCGCCCCCGTCGTCGCGGACCTGCTTGGCGCCTGCTTTTGAATCCCTGCCCGATATCAGCGGTGGTAGGTCGAGATCGCGATCGGCCGAAGTCGATTGTTCATGTCCTGCCGCTGCGCGATCATCCTCGAATGGACGCGGATCGGACGCTGGTGCGGGTGGTGCAGACCTGTCACGGCTTTCCTTCGCAGTGGAACGCCTGGACGGTGTCCGGCCGGTATCTATACCTCCGATACCGGCACGGCGAGGGCATCGTGGCCCGGACGACGCGGACGACACCCCCGAGACGTGGAACGCGGGCCTGTCGGGGCTCCTTGTCGAATGGGACGACGGTACCGGCGGCGGCGACATCGATCTCGAGCACTTCCTCGCGGCCGCCGGTTTGGCGCTCGCGCCGGATGCCGTGGTCGATTGAGCCCGCGGGTATCGCATCGTGCCCGGAAACCTTCGACACCGCAGTTGCTCAACGGTCGATCCGCACCGGGTCCGTGTCTCGATGAAGATCCGCGATCGGACGGGTTCTCAGCAGCTCAGATACTTGATCATCGCGTCGCCGGCATCCGCCGCCGCGCGATAAAAGTCCGTGAGGTTCACCAGGTCGTGCACGACCTTCCGCCTCCAGTCGTCGTGCCACGGCGTGGAGAACTCGAGTTCCTCCACCAACGCGCTCATGCGCCGCGGGTTCGCGGAGAGCCAGGCCTCATACGGCGCGCCGCCCAGAGTCCCGGCCACTGCGGTGACCTCTTCGGGGGTGAGGGTCGTGACGACGGTGTATTCCTGCACTTCGCCGTCGGGACTGATCCACAGGTCCGTGCGCGATTTACCGCCATAGACGGCGAGTTCGGCCGAAACCTGCCCGGGGCAACACTCCACGAGCACCCGGTCCAGCACCGAGCAGTGGAACTCCACCCCGGTGACCAGGCCCGCCCTCCAGACGTCGGGCTGCTGGTCCCAGTACGGGACGAGTTCCAGCAACTCCCCAGGGGCCAAAGACGAGACCGCCTCGGCCGAGGCACGTCGCCAGAAGAAGGACACGCTCACGTTCTCACTCCGATGATCAACCGACCGCGGTCCGCAATCGAACGCAGCCTAGAAGTGTCGGCCGACAATCCGGTCACGAGGCCGAACCCACTGCCGATCACCCGGAACGGATCGGAAACAGGTTCTGGCCGGCGACGGTCCTTGGCCGAGCCCAATCAGCCGGGCGGGAGAGTGCGTTCCGCGTGAGCGTGTCGTCGGTGTGGAGCGTCACCGGTTCGAACGATCCGTACGGCTCGCGGGTCGCGGCGGCCCTCGGAGGAGGCGGCCGCGTCGACCCCGCCGCCCGACAGGGCAACGCGGCAACTCCGCACGGCCCGACCACGACCCGGGCCCGGCCGACCGGGCCGCCGGTGGCCCCCGCGCGGCACAGCCCGCACGACAACGCCACCAGGCGCACCTCGGATGTCCCACCCCCACGGCCCCGACCTCCCTGCGGGCGGCGGCGGACGATGGTCCGGCGCCGGCTGCGCTACACGCCCATTCCCGCGGAGGAGGTGGCGAGTCGGTGTGCGGTGACCCGGTGCCATCCGCGCAGCGTTCCGCCGACGTCGCGGTTCAGGTCGGTGATCTCGCGGGCGATGGTGTCGGCCCAGATCGGATGCAGGCCCGGGACGACGGTGACGGCCTCGGCGTCCGTCAAAGGCTCCAACCGCACACGCCGGTACGTGAGGGAATGCAGCTTCAGCGCCCGTTTCGGCAGCGCCGCGCCCCATACGAGGGAACCGATCACGATCAGCGCGAGGTCGACGTGCGGGTCCTCGGCCAGGGCCGCGAAATACTCCAACGCGTCCTTCGGCAGGACGATCGGCGTGGTCGACGATCAAGGTGCGCGGGGTGCGTTCGAACGCGCGGGTGACGCCGTGTTCGAAGTCGATCCGCGACCGCGGCGCCACCCGCCCCGGCCACAACTGCCCCCACAACGCCTCCCGCACGCTCGCCATCGTCGGGCGGAGCGGAACGTCAACCACGCCGCGTCCCGGCCCCGTTCACGTTGCGATGCGCGCAGCGCGGCGGCCACGGCCCCGGTCTTGCCGACACCGGGCACCCCGGTGACGCACAGCACGGCGGGTGTCGCGACCGCCTCCCGCAGGGGTCATTTCTTCAGACGGGTTACGCCCTCGGGGCACCAGCGGAACTCGTCGTCCCCGTCGTCGTCGTTCTCGTTCTCGCGTCGTTCCACGGCTCCCATCTGACCAGTTGCAGGAGTGTGCCGTAGAGCATGTCGCCGAGGGGGTTGCGGGACCAGAACACCCACTTGTGATCAAGGTAGGTGTCGTCAAGCTCGAAGAGTCCGAGTGTCCTGCCGAGCCGGAGCATGGCGGTCTCGACGTCCTGCCACTAGGCCAATTGTTCGGAGAGGTTCATGCGCCGATACTGCCGGCGGTCGCGGCCGAGCCCGGGAGTCGGAGGGGGCGGGCGGCGAGCCGGCGAACCCGAGGCGAATACCTCGCCCGGACCCTGTGAGTTCTCGGGTCTCTTCGTGGGCCTGGGCCGTGGCCTTGGGGCTCGGCAACGAACACCCTCCCCCGGGCGTCGGCAGACCCAAGGATCCGCCACGGGGACGACCGCAGCGCCATGCGTGAACCAGGGCCGAGCTCCGGCGCGGTGCGGCGCGGGCCGGTGCAACCGGAACGTGGTGGGTGTCGATGGGTGGGGCTGCGACCCGGCCGTGGGTTGCCGTCCGAGTACGCGAGAATGCCCGGCATGGTGGGGAGTTCCGATCCGGATCACGCGAGGGTCGTCGCGGATCTTCGAGCGCGGTTTCCGAGCGGGCGGGTCTGCTCCGGGGTGGTGCGGCGGGTCCTGCGTTCGGTGGCCTTCGTGCGGCTCGACGATGCCCGGGGCGTGATCAACACGCTCCATCTCACGTCCGGGTACGTCCGTGACTTCAACGAGCGGCTGCGGGTGGGGCAAGTCGTCACGGCCGAGGTGATGTTCGTCGACGAGGCGGACGCGGTGGTGTATCTGTCCACGAGGGCCCTGGAGGCGAACCCCGCCGCGCCGTTCTCCGGCAGGATCGGCGAGATGGTGCCGGCGATTGTCGTCGCCGGTCCGCAGGGCGGGGCCGTCCTGCTCACCCTCTCGGACACCCTCGTGGCCCTCCTGGCGGTGACCGACGAGGAACGCGCGGGACTTCGCGAGGGCGACCGGGTCCGCGTCCGGATCCGCGAGGTCGACCTCGGGACCGAACCCGGAACGCATCGGGTGACCGTTGCATTGCCGTGAGCCTCGACGCCGGCGTGAGGGGCTCGGCGCCGACCTCCGACGCCTCCCACCCCTGTCCCCTCCGCGATGCGGGGCCGGGGATCCGGCCGGCGGCGAAGGCGGATGCCGCGCAAAGTAATTGTGTCCGGGCACATACCCTTCGTGTGCCGAGGGACGCCGGCCGCCACATCGGCACGATCGCGGTCACCGGACAGCCGGCGCGTGGGTCGCTGCTCGACCGGAGGCGTCCGCTGTGGCCGTTCATGGAGCGCGGACTGTCGGAGTGCCTGGGCGAGTTCCGGGTTCGGTGGGACGCGCTCGCGGATGGTGGGATCGCCTCCCCGGAGCGACTGTTCGAGTTGACGGTCTCCTCGGCGGTCGAATCCCGCCGCTCGTACTGGATGCAAGCCGCGGCGTCATGGCTCGTCGGGATGCAGGCCACATCGGGCTTCGACCAGGCACTCGTGCACGACCTGATCCGACGCCTGTCCGCGTCGCCCGAGATGTCCCAGCAGTGGAGGCAGCGATGGAGGAGTGCTCTCGAAGGGATCGAGGTCGAGCATGAAAGCCGGTCCGGGAACCCGAGGAAGCCACCCTCGTGACAACGCAAGCCTGAATGTGCGAGCGACATCCGACGGCGGAACCGGGTACCGAGGTGGGCGACCCCGTTGCCCAAGGTGCGCTGCTTCGCGGTGAGAGCACTGCCCCCCCGGCGGTCACGAGGACACCGCAACGGCGGCGCTTCCTTCCGACGGCGACCGGCACCCGGTCACTCCGGGACCCGTGACGCGGTCCCGGTAGCCCCGCGCCCGGCGCACACGGCCGGTCGAAGTTGCCCGAGACGGCGAACTCCCACGACGTTGTGTCACCCCCGTCCCGACACAACCTGCGCCGACGGAACGTGGATCCTCCACGCACGGCAGGGGTCCGCTTGTTCGTCCGTTCGACCGCGGAATCACCGCGCCCGGGAGGCAACATCTCCGGGCGGTCGTTGTGTGGCGGTGCCGGCGACGCGCGGCCGAAGCGGGACGGGGCTCCGGCGGATGCTCGTCCACGAGTCCGACGGCGCGGAATCCCCGCATCCCACCGCCCCGGACGCGGACTCGGACCGCGTTCGGCACCACTCCCGAGTCCGGGCTCGCCCCCGGGTGCGCCGCGCGGCACCTCGACACGCGAACGCACGGATCCCGGGCCCGGAGTACCGTCTGCGGTGGGCTCCTGCGGTTCACGGTGACGCGGGTTCGACCACCGGCGGGCCCCACGGATCGTCCGGCGGTGACACGATGCGGGGTTTCGGCAGCTGGTGGACGGCGATCGCGTCCTCGACGCGGCCCTGTCCGATCAACATGCGGGCCAGGTGCACGCGGCCGAAGCCGGTTTCGGCGGCGTACTCCCACAGCGCGGAGATCGCCTCCTCGACCCTGCCCTCCGAGTCCAGCAGTTGGGCCAACTCCTCGACGGCACGCCGCTCGTCGTCCTTTTCGATCCGGGCGACGATCTCGGCGATCGCCTCCTCGCCCCGTCCGGCCTCGGACAACAACCACGGCCGCAGACTCCTTGCGTGCTCCGCGACGTGCGGGTTGCGCTCCGCCGCTGCGGTCATCAGCTCCAGCGCCGCCACCGCGCCGCCGGCGGCGACCAGGACGTCCAGGAACTCGTACAGCAGGCATCCGCAGTCCGCGCCGTCCAACGCCGGGCGGACCGCGTCCACCGCCTCGCCCGGGCGACCGACGCGCGCGAGCAGCAACGCCAACGAACCCGCCGCGTAGGGCATTCGTTCCCGGGCGGCGCGGCGCCGCACCTCGATCGCCTCGTCGACGCGACCCGACTCCTCCAACCGTTCCGCCAGGGACGAGAAGGCCCAGCGGGCGTGCGGGCCGGCGGTGAGCAGCCGCAGATCGTCCAGGCGGTCGTGCCGGGCCAGGACCGCGGTCAATTCCTCGACGTCGTTGACCTGCATGTGCGCCGGGTCGTCGATCCGCACGCGCAGCACCTCCACGGCCTCGTCCACCCGACCGCCCCGCTCGAACACCCGGGCCAGCATGATCGCCCGATTCCACGGCCCGCCCCCACCACAGACGCGGCGCAACAGGTCGATCACGCGGGCATCACGCCCACGACCCTCGGAAACCTCGACCAGCGCCTCGAGGTGGTACCAGTCGCACAGACGCGGGCGCAGCGCCTCGATCGCCTCGTCGATACGGCCGTCGCCGGCAAGGAACTCGGCCAGGGTGTTCCAGGCGTCTCGCACGCCGCCCTCGGCGTGCGCGCGCACCATCGCGATCGCCTCCCCGCCACGCCCGAGGGCGCAAAGGACCGGGGCGGCCTCCCGGGCGGCCGACCATCGACCGGTCGCCACGAACGGGGCGATCACCCCCCACGCCGCCCCGGGTTCGCCGCGCGCCAGGAAGTGCTCCACCGCGCCCCGGGCGCACTCCCACTCCCCGCGGCGCGCCGCCTCGACCACCGCGTCCACGTGCCCGCGCTCGAGCAGGAAGGTGACGGTGTTCGGTGGCACCCGGTCGAAGAAGTCCTGCTGCGGGTGGGGAAGTTCGATGTCCATCCGCAGCACCGTAGGGGCCGATGCCGACAATCGATCCCGCGCGTGGGTGCCGCGGCCGGCGGCCGGACGGCACGCGGCGGCGCGGGCGGGACGGCGCCCGCCCGCCGGAGTGCGGACGATCCCGGGGCGGGGGCGTGGTGGATGGTGACGGTCGGTCCGGGGCCTCACGGGCTTGGTGTGCCCGGGAACTCGGCCGAGGTCGTTGCGGAGAACGGATCGACGGGACGGGGTTGACGGGACGGGGCGCCGGCGACGGGCCCGTGCGGGCGGCGGGCGGCGGGCGGCGTGACGATCGTCGTTGCACTCGGTGTGGGAATAATTCGAGCGGTCGTGGAGCCGATCAATCCAGGCTCCCGGCATGTCTGGTCCGACGTTGGTGATCGAGTTGGCGCAGCCGCTCTCCCCGGCTGCGCTGTGGGAGTTCCGCGCGTTGATGGTGGGGCTCTCCTCGCATTTCGCCGAGAAGCGGCCCGGGTTCTTCGACGTCAACGTGCCCGCGGAGCGCCTGGGTGTCGAGGACGGGCGGGAGGAGGACCGGCGAAAGCCGTTCCCGCTTCCGCTCCTCGGCAACGCCTTCGCGGACCAGGAGCTCACGGCCGTGGTGGGCTTCGATCCGCAGCACGAGGACCGGCGTCGGCCCTTCCTGGTCCACGTGATGGGGCCGGGCGTCGGCGACGAGAGCATCCTCGAGGCCGAGCACGCGGACGAGCCGGAGGTGGAGGCCATCCTCGGCTTCGGGCCGACCCATGCCGTCAATGTCAGCGCCGGCTGCAATCGCCGGATCGACCACGTGGCCACGGCCCTGCTGACCGCCGCTGTCATGGACGTCATCGGGGTCGTGGCCAAAGCCGAGCTGCCGGACGGGCAGGCGTCGGTCGTCGCCGGCCTTCCGGGAGTGTGGGGGATCGCGGACGACGACCGGATGGCGCTGGGAACGGCGGAGTTCCTGCGGGCCTGGGTCGGGCATCCCGCCCTTCAGCTGGTCAAGTAGCCCGAACGGATCCGCGGCGGAGGTGGTGCCGTGACCCGGACCGTGCAACCGGTGACGAGAGATCCCCGCCCCCGTACGGACCACACTTCCTCGAAGGCAAGGTCCGGTAGGCAGGTGCCGGTTACGCTCCGGACACGGTGCGCCAACCGGGCGTCGTGAACGAGCGGGGGAGTGGGCGGTGGCGGTGGGGACTTCGGTGGGTATTTATCCGGACTGCCGGGGTATCCGGCGCGGCAAGCAGGGCGAGGGCGGCGGCTGTCGCGTCGGCCAGGGTGGTACACACGGGAACGCCGTGGCGGCGAGCCACGTGGATCAGGTAGCGGTTCCTCTCCGGGTCGGGGCAATCGGGTGGGCAGCCGAGGACGGCCCGTCCGCTTCTCGCGTCGAGGCCGAATTCAACGTTCGTGGTCATGCCGGGCATGGTCCGCAGGTCCCGAGGAATCCAGAACAGGATCGCGTCGGCCGTGGCCCGGGCATCGGTTTCCCAGTCGACCTGGTCCTCGTAGCGGGCGGCCCGACGGCCGTCGCGGGATTCGGGACTCAGCACGGTGAGCGATCGGGTGCCGGTCCATTGCTCTGCGAGGGCGGCAACGGCGGCGGGACGCCAGAACGGTACCGGGGTGGCCCGGTCCGGGGTGGGCCCGGCCAGGAACACACTCGGGCCGGTGGGGATCGGCTCGCGGGCCATGACGAGGTCGACGGTGGCGGTCACTTCGTGGCTCCGTTCCGTGCGGCGGTGGCGCGGGCGGTGTGCTGTGGGGTCCAGGGCAGTGGCAGGCGGTCGTCCTCCTGGCGTGGCACGACGTGGACGTGCAGGTGAAGGACGCTCTGGGACGCCGCCTTCCCCTTGCTGGTGATGATGTTCGCGGCGGGATGCTCCGCCATCAGCTCCGCCGCCCGGCGCATCACCGCCGCGGTCACCTCCGGGTCGGTGCCGGCGTCCGCGACGTGGACACGAGGTAGGACGAAGACGTGCCCGTTGTTCACGCCGCCGCCGCGCGGGCGGACCGCGAAGGCGTCAGGCCACTCGCGGATGATGACGGCCGGGGCCTCCCCGACGGCGATGGCACAGAAAGCGCAGTTGTTCAGGTGCTGGTGATCACGACTCGTACGAGCCCTGTGTGTCGTCATGGATCCAAGCCTGGCCGGCTCGCTCGGCCACTGGCAGGGGTTGCCCGTTGCCCTCGAAGGGTGGCCACGACCGCCGATTCGAGCTTCCACGAGCCCGCCGAGTACATACGAGATCACCCGAATCGGAGGAGCACCACGACCGGCCGCCTCGAGCAGGGCGACCCGAATCCGGTCCGTGTCGGACCATCCCGCCATGCGTCATCGCCATCCTTGGGAGGAAGCGGCCGTGACCCCCGTCGAGGAACGCTCCGCGCACCACTGGCGTCCGACCGCGTGCACCGCGTTGCGCAGCGCGCTGATGACCCGCGCCGGATTGCGGTGGAACGCGTACGGATCGCGGGCCCGTCTCGTGCCGCCCCGACGCAGCAACACCACCCGATGCCTGCGCTGGGACCGCGGCCACGACGGCGACCGCATGGTGACGATCCTGACCACCGGCGCGGTCGCGATCGACGGGGCTGCGCACCTGGCCGGGCGCGACGAGTCGAACGTGAGCGTGTTGCGGCTCGAGGAGGCGGCCGTCGAACTCGGCGGGCCTTCCGGCGCGACCCCGCCCCGGCGGCATGAACCTCGGGCGAGGACACACCTGCGATTCCCGGTCCGTTGATCTTGGGAGGCCACTTCGAAGAGGCCGCCGTCCGGGGTCCCCGGGTGGCCGAAGTAGCGGTCCCACCAAGTGGTCGGCCGGCCGGTGACCCCTTCTCTCGGGCGCCCCTTGGTTCCGGCACTGCCGTCGACCGTTCGAGGGACCCGACCTTGTGCCGGCGCCTTCTCGAGCCGAGGAAGGTCGAGTGAACGATCCGGAACCCAAGCCTGTGCCGCTCTTCTCGTGTCCTTCGTGGTGCAACATGCGAGACACTCCCGACAAGCACCCCCGGGTGCGAGCGGATGATCCGACCCGAGTGCACGTCGGCGAGAACGCAGGAATCGACCTGTACCCGTTCTCGCCCCGGCACGTCCACGTCGGGTACTCCGCCGATGTCATGGCCTACTCGCTTGCCGATGGTTCTCCAGGTCGACCGTTCCTGCGATTGCGCTCGGCCGAGGAGCAGTTTCCCTTCGACGCGGACGGAGACGACCGCAACTCCTTCTTCGACCTTCACGAACTGCGCGACATCAGCGAACTCATGGCCCAATATGCGGGGAGCCTCGCCCACCTGGCGCTGCTGCAGCGCCGGATCATCGACTGGGAGGCGCAACCCCCCTCCGCGCCCTCACGGTTGCACCCCGACGGCCTATTGCCCGCGCCGATCGGCCCGTTCCGGGAACACGTCCGCGATGCGTTCGATATCCCCCCGAGCCACGGCACATCCTCGACGTAGGACCCACAGCGGCGGACGAGGGCACAGCCGCAGGCTTCGGCCGCTTCGAGGAGGACACCGACCCGGTGCGGTCCCGCCATGTGTGCGCTCACATCCTCCGGCGCTTCTCGGGGGCGTCCGCCCGAAGTGGCCAGGTGGCGGATCGCGCCGCACGTGGGGGCTCGGCCGCGGGCGGCCGGGCCGGCGGCGTCATTTGAGTACTTGGCTGAGTATGTGTGCGGACGCCCCGGGGCGGGGCGAGCTCGTAGCGTGCTCGGCGTGGAGAAGAGGGTTTCGGCGCCGCGCGGTGGGATTCACGGGTTCCTGGCCGCGCTGGCCGGGGTCGCGATGCTCGGGGTGTTCGTGGTGATGGCGATGGCGGATCTGATGGCGCTCTACGGTGTCGCGGACGGGTCGGGAGTCTGTGATGACGCCGCGTGTCGGGCCCGGTATCGAAGTGACTTCCGGTGGACGCTCGGGACCTGCGGGCTCAGCTTCGTGGTGACGCTCGTCGGGTTCGCGTCGGCCGCGTGTCTGCGGCGGTGGCGGTTCGCAATCGGGGTGCCGGTGCTGGTTTCGGGGCTGGCGCTTCAGCTTCCCGGGCTGGGGTTGGTCTAGGCCGCGTATCCAGTCGTGATCAATGAGTGGTGTGGGTGAGGGCGTTGAGCCAGATCATCGCGGCGCGAAGATGGAGGGCGGCGAGGTAGC